>CAZMBD010000025.1:0-23461 GCA_964564325.1 uncultured Clostridiaceae bacterium | reverse complement strand
TATAAAAAGAAATATAAATTATCAGTTAGCCATAGAAACCATGCTTTTAAGTATGTAGGAGGTATAAAACATTGATGATTACAGTAGTAGGTGTAAGGTTTAAAAAAGCAGGGAAGATATATTATTTTGATCCAGACGGTTTAAATATAAATGAGATGGATTGTGTAGTAGTGGAAACAGCTAGGGGAATAGAATTTGGACATGTAGTAGTAGGGCCAAAGAAAGTTACAGAAGAGGAAATAGTAGCACCGCTAAAAAAGGTAATTCGAATTGCAGAAAAGGAAGATATTAAAATACATCAATCAAACCAAGAAAAAGCTCTAGAAGCTTTTAATATATGTGAGAAAAAAATAGTAGAACATGGACTAGAGATGAATTTAATAGATGTAGAATATACTTTTGATAATAATAAGGTCATATTTTATTTTACTGCTGATGGCAGAGTAGATTTTAGAGAATTAGTTAAGGATTTGGCAGCCATATTTAGAACTAGAATTGAACTTAGACAAATTGGAGTAAGAGATGAGGCCAAAATGATAGGAGGTTTAGGGCCTTGTGGTAGATCCAGTTGCTGTACTACTTTTCTAGGAGAATTTGAACCTGTTTCTATTAAAATGGCTAAAGACCAAAGTCTTTCTCTAAATCCTAGTAAAATATCTGGCCTTTGTGGTAGACTAATGTGTTGTCTAAAATATGAAAACGAAGTATATGAAAAGCTATTGAAAAAAATGCCTACTATAGGAACCATAGTATTAACTTCAGTAGGGCAGGGTACCGTAGTAGAGGTCTTTACTATATTAGAAATGGTAAAGGTTAAAGTACGATTAGAAGACGATACAGAAGATTTATTTAATTATAAAGTAGATGAAATAATAATTACAAAAGAAAGAGATCCTCAATATGAAGAAAAAGAGGAAAATGTAGAAATAAATTCTGATGACGAAATCAAGAACATATAAGAATATTAAAAAACATTTAAATTTCCTCTTTTATTATTAATAATAATTTGATAAAATGTAGAAGTGTGAAGGACAAGCTATGGGGGGGTGAAACAATTGGCATATAAAATTAATGATGAATGTATTATGTGTGGTTCTTGCGAAAGTGAATGCCCAGTAGGAGCAATATCAGCAGGTGATGACAAATATGAAATAAATCCTGATGAATGTATTGATTGTGGATCCTGTGCAGAAGTATGTGCAATGGATGCAATCCATCCAGCAGAATAAGAAATCAAATAAAGACCCTATTAGGGTCTTTATTTTTGTGAAAATTTCTATTTTTAGTGTATAATCATATTATAGATAAAAATGTAAGGAGAATGAAAATGAACACAGGAATTCTATATATTTGTCCCACTCCCATAGGCAATTTAGAGGACATTACTCTAAGGACCCTAAGAGTACTTAGGGAAGTGGACTTAATAGCAGCAGAAGATACTCGCCATAGCATTAAACTACTTAATCACTATAAAATAAAAAAGCCAATGATATCCTATCATGAACACAATAAAATTACTAAGGGAGATATACTTATAGAAAAATTATTAGAAGGGAATAATATAGCCTTAATTACAGATGCAGGTATGCCAGGCATATCAGACCCTGGAGAAGATATAATAAAACTCGCCATAGAAAATGATATAAAAATAGTAGCATTACCTGGACCTACTGCAGCCATTACGGCCTTGATTATATCGGGACTATCCACTGATAAATTTGTATTTGAAGGATTTTTGCCATCTAGAAAAAAAGATAGAATAGTGGAATTAGAAAGACTAAAGTCTGAAGAAAGAACAATCATTCTATACGAAGCTCCTCATAGAATATTAGAGCTACTAAAAGACATGGAAGATGTCTTAGAAAATAGGCAGATTACAATAGCTAGAGAACTTACTAAAATTCATGAAGAAATTTTTAGAGGTAGTATTAAGGAGGCAAAAGATAAATATGAAAGAGAAAATCCCAAGGGAGAATTTGTATTAATATTAGAAGGAGGACAATCAATAGAAGTTGATCCTTATGAAAATATAAGCATAAAAGAACATATAAAATCTTATATGGAGGAAGGCCTAAGTAAAAGAGATGCAGTGAAAAAAGTAGCAGAAATTAGGGGAATTCCTAAAAATTTAGTTTACAAGGAGAGCTTAGATATATAATACAAGAGAATTGTCCCCTTGTCTCTGAATTGTATAAAAAATACCCGTCCTATAAACGGGCATTTAATAATTATTTTTTTAATTCTTCAAAGCAAGCTGGGCATATGTTTTTCCCCTTAAAAGAAGTAACATCCTTAGCTTGTCCACAGAAAATACAAGCAGGGGCATATTTTTTAAGTACTATTTGTTCTCCATCTACAAATATTTCCAATGCGTCTTTTACATCAATATCTAAATTTCTTCTTAATTCTATAGGTATTACTACTCTACCTAGTTCGTCCACTTTTCTTACAATTCCTGTTGATTTCATAATTAGTCCCTCCATATATTTGTTTTAAAAATCGACTTTTTTCTACAATTTAAAGAATACCATAAATACCAAATAAAGTCAACATTAAAAATGAAAATTATTAAGTTTTTTTGGGAAAATCTCATAATAAGGAAAATAGGAGGTGAAAATTTGTATAATATTGATGAAGAATTAAAAAATAAGGTAAAATATATAAATGAAGTATTAGGAAATAAATATAAAAATGTATTATCTATGGACAAGATCTTTTTTAGAAATTTTTTAAAAGAAAATATTGGTCCTATTAAAAAACTTGAAAAATTTACAATGGAAGAGCTAAATTTTTATTCTGAAAAAGGTGGAATAATAGGAGTTGATGGTTCTAGTAATAAAATAGGAGGAGCCTATCCTCATTTTTTGGAAATCTATCAAGGTTTGGCAAAATCAACTTTATACAAAGATCAGGCTATATATAAGGCAGACTTTTATACACCATTATATGATAATAGAGAAAAATCCATATTAGAAAACAGTGTAGAAGAAGAAACTTCCATTAGAAAAGAAAAATTATCTACCATAGAAGTAGAAGCAGCCTTAGAAGGTATAGAAAAATTAAAACCCTATGCAGTTATAATGGATGGATCTTTAATTAGATATAATATAGAATGCTATAAGAAATGGATGGAACTTAGACGAAAATGTGAAGAAAAAGATATAATCTTAGTAGGTGTCATTAAAGATATAAAGACTTCTATTATAGGAGAGGCCTTAAGAAAAGATAAATCTCTAGAAATAGAAGAACTATTTTATGATAGGGAATTATTATATGGAAAATTAGAATATGGAGAGGCTATTGCCGTATACAATATTCATGGAGAAAAGACTAAAAAGGCACGGGAAGGATTTGCTTCTCTCTTTATGCGTTCTTCCAATGCACCTACTGTAATAGGTATGGATATATTAGATAGTCAAAGGGAATATTTAGAGGAAATGGCTAGATTAGTCTTTACTTTAACTCCAGAGGATAGTCGAGGCGTACCACTATGGATAGATATAGTGGATTCCGAAGTAAAAATTCCAAATCAAATGCTAAGGGGTTTATTGGAATCCTATTTAGATAGAGAAATCTTAGAAATGTTCTTTATATCTGAAAGAGACAAAAGGACTTTATAGGAGAGTGATAATGTGAAAGTAGTGGGAATTACTACTCAACAAGAAGTATATGTAGGCTCAAAGGATAGGAATTTTAGAATAAATGAATTTTTAATCATTATGGATCCTTATCAGGGGGACTTAATGGGGGAAGTAGTAGAGGCCAAAACCTATAATAAATATATTCCTCTAAGTATGCATGGGGAATTAGCTGATAGCTCTGTATTAGAATCCTTAAAAGCCATTGGTTACGATATAGAAGAAGACACCATATATATAGCTAAAATTAGACTATTAAATGAAGCGTTATATCCAGTAGAAACAGGCTCTGATATTAGGGTACCAGAGTTTCATGAAGTAAAGGATTTAATGATAAAATCTAATCCAGATGAAGGTCTAACCTTAGGAATAATAAAGAACACTGATCAAATGGTAGAGACTATGGACGATGAATTAAAAAATCTACTATATACATTTGAAGAAGGCAAACTAATAGAACAAAGGGATATTCCCTATATATTTGATATTAAATCTATGCATCAATACCCTCATATTGGAGTATTTGGAGGCTCTGGCTCTGGTAAATCCTTTGGACTTAGGGTCATATTAGAAGAATTAATGAAATTAAACATACCTACAATAGTATTGGACCCACATTTTGAAATGGACTTTAGTGAATCAGGAGATTATGTAAATGAAGGGGAAAAAATAGACTATAAGGATAGGTTCAAATGTCTTCAAGTAGGTTTTCATATAGGAGTTAGATTTGAAGACCTATATACTCAAGACATTAAAAACCTATTAGATGCCTCTAGTCCCTTAACTGATGCTATGAACAATGTAGTAGATATATTATTTAGAAAAAATGATTCCTATAATAGTTTTCACAATAGACTTAAAATGTTAGCAGAAGCCCAAGAAGAGGGGACCATGGATAGAATAAATGCAAGAATTTCAGAAGCCAGTACAGATTTAGAAAGAGAAGGTTGGCAAAAGCGAAAGGAATTATATATAAAATACGATAAAACCTGTCCCTATAGTTCAGTTAGAGGAATTATTTGGAGACTAAATAGGCTAAATAATGAAGGAATTTTCAGCAAAGATATAAAGCCCATAGAAGAAGGACTTCATATGGGAAAATTAATAGTAATTCAAGGGAATACTAGAATACTTCAAGTTTTTAGTACCTATTTATTAAACAATCTATACCATAGACGAAGGGATTATAAAGATGCACTATATAGAAAAACCACTGCAGATTATTTCCCACCCTTTATTATAGTGACAGATGAAGCACATAATTTTGCACCAAAGGGCTATGATTCTCCATCTAAATCCATACTAAAGGAAATCTCTCAAGAAGGAAGAAAATACGGAACATTTTTAATCCTAGCCACTCAAAGACCTACATTATTAGATGAAACCATAACTGCTCAGCTAAATACAAAATTTATATTTAGAACCGTAAGGGCATCAGATATTCAAACTATAAAAGAAGAAACAGATATAACTGAAGAAGAAGCTAGGAGACTTCCCTATTTAAGAACAGGAGATGTATTTATTTCAGAAGCACTTATGGGACGAACCATATTTGCCAGAATAAGAGCAGCCAATACCAGCAGTCCTCACACAGAAAATCCTTTTGATGAATTAAAAAATAAATCAGAAGAAAAAGATGAAAAATTTTTTAACACAATAAAAAATAAGCTTCCCATAAATGGAGATGATTTTATAAATATAATAAAGGAAATAGAACAAGACACAGGGATTACTTACACCATAACTGCTTTTGAAGAAAAATTAGAAGATCTAGTATCTAAAGGGAAGCTAAAAAAAGAAAAAACTCCTTTCTACAATGTATATAAATAATATCCTAGCCCCTTTCATATATTTTAATATGAAAGGGGTAATTTTATGATCAATACCATATGGTTCTTTATGATAGCAATAGGAATTATCTATGGGGCATTAACAGGAAATTTAAGCGAAGTAAATAATATTATATTAAAAGAAGCCAGTGAAGGGGTTACTTTTGCCATAAGCTTAATGGGAATTATGTGTTTTTGGATGGGAATTATGAATATTGCAGAAAAATCAGGTTTAATTGAAAGTATTTCTAAAGCCTTTAGACCTATGATGAGATTATTATTTCCTACAATCCCAAAGAACCATCCAGCAGAGAGATGGATACTTATGAATTTTATTGCCAATATGTTTGGCGTAGGAAATGGTGCCACTGCCTTTGGCCTTAAAGCTATGAAAGAATTAGATGGTTTAAATCCAAATAAAAAAATAGCTTCCAATGCAATGGCCATGTTTTTAATCATAAATATGTCTGCCCTTCAATTGGTACCCTTGACAATAATAAAAATAAGATATGATTATGGTTCTAAAAATCCCAGTGGAATAATAGGAATTACCATATTAGCTACTTTTATATCTACAATTATTGCCATAGTAGTTGGTAAAGTCTTTGAAGGAGAAGAAAAATGTTAGATATTATATCCATATCTATAATTCCATTTATGATATTAATCATTGTAATCCATGGTTATATAAAAGGCATAGACATATATTCAGCCTTTATAGAAGGTGCCAAAGAGGGGATAAAGACTACTTTTAAAATTATGCCTTATTTAATTGCCATATTTATAGCTGTAGGTATTTTTAGAGGTTCCAATGCCCTAGATATGCTTACAGGCTTATTAGTGCCTTTAACGAACTTTCTATCTATACCTAGAGAGATACTCCCCTTAATTATAATGAGACCTATTTCAGGCTCTGGTGCCTTGGGAGTAGTAAAGGATATTATTGAACACTACGGAGTAGACTCTTTTCCTGCAGTAGCTGCAGCAGTAATGATGGGTTCTTCAGAAACCATATTCTACACTATAACTCTATATTTCGGTTCCATTGGAGTAGAAGACTATAGACATACTTTAAGGGCAGCATTGATTTCTTATGTGATTTCTATATTTGTTACTCTTTTTATATGTAGACTTTTTTATTGACACTGCAAGAGGGACAGTTCTGGATGCACTACCAAATTTGTATAAAAATGGTTCCAAACGAAAGGGACTGTCCCTTTCGTTTGATTTTTCTCCAAAAAAAGTGGGACAGCATGGTTTGCTGTCCCATTACTGTCCTACTTAATCTAAAATATAAACTTTTACTTTCCTTCTACCAAATTGTTTGACTTCTCCAGCAGTATTAAAGAACAAATCTATTTTATTACCCTTAATTGCACCGCCAGTGTCCTCAGCTACACAAAAGCCATAATCTTTGGTACTGTCAAGGCTTTCTACATACAATTTGGTACCCAGCGGTATTACCCTTGGGTCCACTGCTACTGCACCTACTCTGGCCTTTGTACCAGATGCTGTTAGGCCCCAGTACTTTTCGCCTGGAGATTTCCCCGTACTTTCATAGGAATTATCATAGGCAGTAGCTATCATAGTTAAGACTTTTTTGTATCTCACATTTCCTCGCGTAGTTTTAGCTACAGCTCTTGTACCTTTTTCTATAATTTTTGGAATAGCTTTCTCGGCTACTTCTTCTTCAATGAATTCACTACGTACAAGCTTATTATTTTCAAATATATGTTTTATCCTTTTAATTTTTAGACCATCTTTTCCTTCCTGTGTTACTTTAGTAGTTCCCTGATCTAATTTATCTGATTTTCTAACTACAGTTTCAAAGGGAATTACCTCTTTAACTTCTTCCATTTCTTCTTTAACCCTAGTGATGGCAATTTCGCTACCATATGCCACCTCATCTTCTAGTTTAGGATTAGTATAATCTAAATCTCCTAAATTTACATTAAGGTCTTTTAATATATCTTCCACCTTAGTGTAAAGTGATTTTACCTCCACCATATCATTACCTATGGTTAATGTATAGTTCTTAGGTGTTTTTATTGTTATATTCATATTATTTTCCAATTCAGTGTCTAAAGGATGATTAATATATGCCATTTTGTCCAGTTGAATTTCCTCTTCTTGAAGTAGGCTTTCTACTGTATTGGCATAAGTAGTTATTTCCCTTGTATTCCCATCTATCTCAAGGGATATATCTTTAGCAGAGTACATAAATGCTCCTAAAGATAATGATGCTGAAATTGCGAGGACAGTCAAAACTTTAAATCGGTTAGCCTTTTTGGCTAAAAATTCTTCCATGTTTTTCCCTCCTATATTTTGACTGTATAGTATTCTATTCAAAATATATTTACCTGTCAACTGTTTTTGTAATTAAATGGGAGCAAAATGTAAAAAACAGGATAAATATTTCTTGAAAATTATTTTGTCCAGTACTTTTAAATATATTCAAATTTACAAAAAATAGTAGTAGAAACTTGTATTTATCAATATTTTTGAAAATGGGTAAACTTACCAAAATGTTTTTTTAACTAATTTGTAATGATAATGTTAAGTTTTTGTAACAAATAAAAAATATATTAAAAACAGAAGTTAATTCACAATTTCTTGACAAAATGATACATATAATGTATATTATTTAATTAAATACGATATATTAAAGAAAAGTAATGAAGGGTAGAGTAAAAAAGTCTATACTAAAGAGAACTAGGATTGGTGGGAACTAGTGTAGATGGCTTTTTGAACATGGGCCCTAAACTTCGTAGCTGAAATAAATTAGGCTATGACGGCAGCATCCGTTATCCAATGCAAGGTTTATATTAACCTAATGAGGTTTAAACTGCGAAGTTTAAATAAATTAGAGTGGTATCACGAATACTTCCTTCGTCTCTATATTGAGATGAAGGTTTTTTTATTATAGAAAAAGGAGGCAATATAATGAAAAAATTTTATATTACTACACCTATATATTATCCTAGTGATAATTTGCATATAGGGCATACTTATACAACAGTAGCAGCAGATACATTAAAAAGGTTTAAAAAGCTACAAGGCTATGATGTATATTTTGTAACAGGAACTGATGAACATGGCCAGAAAATTCAGGAAAAAGCCAAAGAGGCTAATATGAAGCCAAAGGAATATGTAGATAAAATAGTAGAAGACATAAAAGTACTTTGGAATATGCTAGAAGTAGATTATGATGAATTTATTAGAACCACAGATCCAGAACATGAAAAAGCAGTACAATCTATATTTGAAAAGCTATATAATCAAGGTGATATTTATAAATCCAAATATAAAGGACTATATTGTACACCTTGTGAGTCCTTTTGGGCAGAATCTCAATTAGTAGATGGAAATTGTCCAGATTGTGGCAGACCAGTACACCCAGCAGAGGAAGAAGCTTATTTCTTTAAATTGTCCAAATATAGAGATGATATAATTAAACTATATGAAGACAATCCAGAATTTTTGCAGCCTGAATCTAGAAAAAATGAAATGTTAAATAATTTCCTAAAAGAAGGCTTAGAAGATCTTTGTATATCTAGAACTAGCTTTGACTGGGGAATTAAGGTCCCATTTGCACCAGAACATGTGGTATATGTATGGGTTGATGCATTGCTTTGCTATATTACAGCCTTAGGCTATGGAACAGAAAATGATGAAAAGTTTAAAAAATATTGGCCTGCAGATGTACATTTAGTAGGAAAAGAAATAGTACGATTTCACACTATAATTTGGCCTGCGGTTCTAATGGCCTTAGGACTAGAAATACCAAAGAAAGTCTTTGGCCATGGCTGGATACTATTTGACGATGATAAAATGTCTAAGTCCAAAGGGAATATCATCTATCCAGAACCATTAATAGAACTATATGGCATAGATGCCTTTAAATATTTCTTACTTAGAGAATTTTCCTTTGGTCAGGACGGATCCTTCTCTACAGAAAAATTTCTACAAAGGCTTAACTCTGATTTAGCTAATGATTTAGGAAATTTAGTTAGTAGAACTATAACAATGATAGAAAAGTATAATGGTGGGGTATTACCAGAGCCAGGACAAACAGAAGAAATAGATAAATCCTTAATGGATATAGCAGTAAATGCAGCAAATAATGTGGAAAATAATATGGAAAAACTAAATTATTCTCAAGCTTTAGAAGAGATTTGGAAAGTAATCAGGAGAACCAATAAATATATAGATGAAACCACACCTTGGATATTGGCCAAAGAAGATAAAACAAGACTAAATACAGTATTATATAATTTAGCTGAGAGCATTAGAATAATTGCCATATTAATCAATCCATTTATGGAGAAAAGTTCCAAAGAAATATTAGCTCAATTAGGCTTAAGTGAAGATATAAACTGGGAAGATTCTAAAACTTGGGGTAGAATAAAAGTAGGTACAAAAGTCCAAAAAGGTAAAATATTATTCCCAAGATTAGAAATTGAAAAGGAATTAAAAAAATTAGAAAAAGCAAATCAAAAATTAATAGATAAAAGGAGTGGCGGAAAAGTGGAAGAAGAAAAGAAAGTAGAGGGAAAAGAAGAGGAATTTATTACTATAGATGATTTTGATAAAATAGAATTTAGAGTAGGAGAAATAATTTCAGCTGAGGATCACCCTGATGCAGATAAGCTTTTAGTATTTAAAGTAAAAGTAGGAGAAGAAACAAGACAAATTGTTTCAGGAATAAAAAAATACTATGCACCAGAAGATTTAATTGGGAAAAAAGTAGTTATAGTAGCTAATTTAAAACCAATTAAATTAAGAGGAGTAGAATCTAAAGGTATGATATTAGCAGCTGAAAAAGATGGCAAATTAACCTTAGTATCTACTTTAGAAGATATTGAATCAGGAGCGATAATTTCATAGAGGTGAAAAAATGTTAATAGATAGTCATGCTCATTTAGATGATAATAGATTTGATGCAGATAGAGATAGACTTATAAAAAGCCTAAAGGAATCTGGAATAGATTTAATCATAAATCCAGGTTCAGACTTACAGACTAGTATAAAAGCAGTATCCTTAGCAGAACAATATGAAAATATATATGCAGCAGTGGGGGTTCACCCTCACTCAGCTAAGGAAATGGATGATTCTACTGTGGAAATACTAAAATCTTTTACCCATAGAGACAAGGTAGTAGCTATAGGGGAAATAGGTTTAGATTATCATTATGATAATTCTCCTAGAGATATCCAAAGAAAAAGATTTATAGAACAATTAAATTTAGCAAAAGAAGTAGATTTACCAGTAATTATTCATACGAGAGATGCAGCACAAGATACATTTGATATCTTAAAAGATGCACAAGATGGTAGTTTAGAAGGAGTACTTCATTGTTATTCTGGCAGTGTAGAAATGGCTAGAGAATATATAAAATTGGGATTTTATATATCACTAGCAGGTCCTGTGACCTTTAAGAATTCCAGAGTATTGAAAGAAGTGGCCAAAGATGTACCATTAGACAAACTGTTAATAGAAACAGACTCCCCATATTTAACACCAGAACCCTATAGAGGCAAGCGAAATGAACCTATTTATGTAAGATATGTAGCAGGTACCATAGCAGAAGTTCGAGGGCTAGAATTTGAGGAGATAGCTAAAATAACAGCGGAAAATACTAAAAGATTGTTTAGAATAAGACAGGGGGACGGTTCTTCTGTCTTATAAGACAGAAGAACCGTCCCCAGTCTCCCAGTCTTAAGGTGGTGATTTTTTATTGATAAAGGAAATAATAGTAGTAGAAGGAAAAGATGATATAGCAGCAGTAAAAAGTGCTATAGATGCAGAAGTTATAGCTACAGGTGGTTTTGGCTATAATGATGAACTTGTCAGAAGTTTAGAAAAGATAGCAAAAACTAAAGGCATAATAATCTTAACGGATCCAGATTATGCAGGCGAAAAAATCAGAAGGGATATATCTAAAAATATAAAAAACTGTAAGCATGCATTTTTACCTCAGGGAAAGGCATTGAAAAAAGGAGATATAGGCATAGAAAATGCTACAAAAGAAGATATTATAGAAGCCATTGAAAGAGCTAGACCTATAATTGTAGAAAAAAGACAAGAATTTACAAAAGAGGATTTAGTTCAATTAGGATTAAATGGTGGACCTAATTCTAAATCTAAAAGAGAAAAAGTAGGAAATTTTTTGGGGATAGGCTATTGTAATTCTAAACAATTTCTAAATAGGCTAAATAATTTTGGAATTACAAAGGAAGAATTAGTAGAAGCTATGGAGGTGATAGAAGATAATGAGTAGGAGACTATATTCCCCTAGCTATATAAGAGAAATTGTAGATAGATATGAATTTGAATTTTCAAAAAGTCTTGGACAAAATTTTTTAATAGATGGAAATATACTTAAAAATATTTCTAAAGCAGGAGAAATTACAAAAGAAGATTTAATTTTAGAAATCGGACCTGGCATAGGTACTTTAACAGAGGAACTAGCTTTAAATGCGAAAAAGGTAGTCGCAGTAGAACTGGATAAAAATTTGCTCCCAATATTAGATGAAACTCTAAAGGCCTATGATAATATAGAAATAGTTCATGGAGATATATTAAAAATAGACTTAAAAGAACTAATAGATAATAAATTAGAAGGAGGCCCTATTAAAGTAGTGGCTAATCTTCCCTATTATATAACCACCCCTATAATAGGAAAATTATTGGAAGAAAATTTAAATATCCACTCTATAATAGTAATGGTTCAAAAGGAAGTGGCAGGTAGAATTGTAGCAAGGCCAAATAATAAAGAATACGGTGCTTTGTCTTTATTCATAAATTTTTATTCTCATCCAGAAATAATCTTAAGAGTTCCTAAAACTGTATTTATGCCACAGCCACGTGTAGATTCAGCAGTTGTAAAACTCACTATAAAAGATGAATTGCCAGATGTGGACAGGGACTTATTCTTTAAAGTAGTTAAATCTGCCTTTAGTAAAAGACGAAAGACACTACTCAACTCTTTATCTTCGGGAGAATTAGGTTTAGAGAAAGAAATTATTAAGAATGTACTAAAAGAGGCGAATATTCCCCTTAATATGAGAGCAGAAAATTTAAATATTGAAGATTTTATAAAGATTAGTAAAATATTACCCTCCTTAGACATATATTAATACAAAGGAAATAAAGGGGGGCTATTTGTGAGGAATGAATTTACATACCTTAGAAAATATATTATTCTGAAAAAGGATTATTTAAACATTTCAGAAATAAATCCAAAGGGTCATGTAAAAATTGAAACTAGAGGAAACAAAGGAAATATTAGTGTAAGCATAGAAAATTGCCAAATAGAAAAGGATTATACAATAAGTTTTTTAAAGGATGGAGAAGGAGGTGTAAGAGAACTCAATATAGGGCGAATTATAACCGATCATAGAGGCAGAGGAAGAACAAATATATCGCTTAATTTAAGAGATTTAGATTTTCAAGGCTTTTCAATTGAGGAAATAAGTGCTATTCTAATAAGAAAGGATAAAGATATTTTATTAGGGGGCTATATTGATAAAGACACGGGAACCATAGAAAGTTTTATACAGGAAGAATTAATAAATAAAGAGTCAATAATTGAAGAAGCAAAATCTATAGAAGAAACAGAAATTCTCATGGAAGAAGAAATCATAATAGAAGAAAGTGAAGATTTAATGGAAATAGAGGCAGAATTAGAGACTGAACCTACATTTGAAACGGATACTAATGTGGATATAGGGGAAGAGTTTGTTCTAGAACCTGAATTGGAAATTAATTTTCCAGATATAGAAGAACCATCTGAAGAGGACATAATAGACAGTACAGAAACTATGGATGATTACCAATCCATAGAATATATGAGAAGATTAAATCATAGAAATCAAATGACCAATTATATATTAAATATATTAAGATTTTTCCCATATGTGCAGCCATTTAAATTTAATCTTAATGGATATAGTTGGTGGCAAATAGAAGACGATGGGACAGATTCCTATAAAGGTTTTCTTCCTTATTTTAATTATTTGATGAGTACAGATTATAAATATCCATTTTTAAACAATTCAATCACTTGCTTTGATCAGATAAAAAAATATGGGCATTATCTATTTGGTATGTATAAAGAAAAGGGAGAAACTTTATATTATATCTACGGTATACCTGGTAGATTTGCCATAGAAGAACATCCATTTAGGGGAGTCACAGGCTTTAATACTTGGTATGAATCTATAGAAGGTATGGGATATTGGCTACTATATATTGACCCTATAACAGGAGAGATAATTCATCCCCTAAATCCAATGATACCATCCTATTAACTCCAAAGATAAAGAGAGGAGGCTGGAAACCATGGAAGAAAAGGAAATATGTGAAGTAAGTGCTACAGATGAAATCACATTAAAAAAAATAAAAGAAGATCTATATGATGAGGAAGAAATTCAAGACTTGTCGCAAATATTTAAAGCTTTAGGAGATCCTACAAGACTTAATATTATACATGTATTATCAAAACAATCTCTATGTGTATGCGATATAGCAAATCTATTAGACATGTCTCAATCAGCTATATCACATCATTTAAGACTTCTTAGGAATTTAAGATTAGTAAAATTTAAAAAGGAAGGGCGAATGGTAATCTATTCATTAGACGATGACCATGTACTTCAATTATTTGAACAAGGAATGGAACATGTCAAACATGGTTAAAAATTGAGGGATATATATCCCTCAATTTTTAATTGCGTTTACAATTTTCACAAACTGTATCTACTGCTTCTGTTAACTTTGTAAGTACTGTAATTTTTCTTTGTCTATCTACTAAAAAAGCTTTTTTTTCTCCCTCACTAACAGAAGATAAAAAATAAACTGGAGGAAGATTATTTAAAGCAGTAGCTTTAATATTATTTTCACATTCCTTAATTTTGCAAATATCATATTTATCTTTTACTTCACTATATACTTCATCAACCATAATTTCCATATAATTTTTCAACAATTTCATCATCCTTTTATTTCAAATAGTTAACATAATGTATTCAATTATAGTACTTTGTATCTATAGTGTCAATTGAAAAATGTAATTTTAGAAAATTAACTTTGATTAAATAAAAAAATATAGGGTATCTTAGATTTAGAGGAAAAGCTTGACAACATATACCCCTATAGGGTATAATATATTGTAAATAGGAATGAAAATTAAAGGAGGAATATAAAATGGCTGATGTAGTAGTTTACTCAAGTAGTACTTGTCCATATTGTGTAATGGCAAAAGAATATTTAGAGGAAAAAGGCATACCCTATGTAGAAAAAAATATTCAAACAGATAAATCTGCTAGAAATGAATTAATGAAAATGGGACATATGGGAGTACCTGTATTAATAATCGATGGAGAAGAAGTAGTAGGCTTTGACAAACCTAGAATCGATCAACTACTAGATAAATAATAGGATTAGATAAAAAACAAGCCCCTTTGAGAACAAAGGAGGCTTGTTTTTTTATGCATTTAAAGCTTTTAAAAGCTCATTTAGTTCTATACCATGAACCATTGCAGCTTCTTCCAAGCTTTCCATTTGAGATGCAGGACAACCAATACAACCAAGTCCAAATCTTAATAAGATATCTACAGATTCTGGTTTATTTCTAATAATTTCTCCTATAAGCATATCTTTTGTAATTTCCATAAAAATCCTCCTCATTTTTAAATTTATCTTTATATTATCATATTCTTTATACCCATTGCACTATAATTTTATCATATGTTTATTAATAAAAAAATATTTATTGTAAAATTGAATAAAAAATTAAAATCTGGACATTCTTATATCAGGAGGTGAACTAATGGATAATAATAACAATAGAAATAGAACAAATGAAGATAAGACAAAAGGTTGGGACATAGGGGAAATCCTCATAAGAATATTAGTTACTGCAATAGTAGTTGGAATTGCAGCATTTTTAACACCTGGATTTTCTATAAATAGTTTATGGAGCTTAATATTAGCGGCAGTAGTAATAGCACTATTGGATTATTTGGTACAAAAATTTACTGGGGTCAATGCCACGCCATTTGGCAGAGGGATCACAGGGTTTATTGTAGCCGCAATTATATTATATGCTACCAAATTTATAGTACCAGGATTTAATATATCTGTATGGGGAGCTATAATTGGAGCATTAGTCATAGGTATAATAGATGTAATAATTCCAGGTAGAGCTATGTAAAAAAACCTCCTAATTTTAGGAGGTTTTTTTAATTGACTAATAAAATTAAATAGTATAAAATGTTTTAAGATACCATATAGGGGTATATTGAATATAAGAAACAAAAAATATTTAAGGAGGACAGAAAATGAAAGTAGATGTAACTGAAAGAGCTCAAGAAGAACTTAAGAAAGTAATAAAGTCTAAAGATACTGGAAAGCCTTTAAGAATTTATATTGCAGCTTTTGGCTGAGGTGGTCCATCATTTGGTTTAGCTCTGGATGAGCTAAAAGAAGGAGACGCAAAAGCAGAAGTTGGAGAATATACTTTTCTTTTAGAAGAAGATTTAGTAGATAGTTTTGGTGCATTCACTATAGATTATAATGACAATTGGTTAAGAAAAGGATTTACAGTCATCCCAGATAGAGGCGGCTCCAGCTGTTAGCAGTGGGTCATAATTGGCAGGTATAATACCTGCCTTTTTTTATTTAATACTTATTAAATATCTACATTTGTGTTAAAATAATATAAAGAAAATAAAATTTTTCTTGAAAAATCTTTCCTTATCTAATAATCTATATATAGGTGCTATTATAAATATCCCTAATAAGAAGAAAAAAGGAGTGATGATTAGTGGATTCTGGACCTTTGCCTAGTTGTAACAAAAAACACAATTTAAGAATTAGAAGAAGTACCCTAATCATGACTCAGGGTACTTCTTCTAGAGGGGGGTTATTATGGATGAAAGAAGAATTCAGGAATTAATTAAAGAAAAAAAATATGTAACATTAAAAAGAGAATTAGAAGAAATGAACGAAGTGGATGTGGCAGGATTATTAGAACCTTTAGATATTCATACATCCTTATTAATATTTAGAATGTTGCCTAAAGATTTAGCAGTGGACGTTTTTGCTCATTTTTCAGTTGAACAGCAAAGGGAATTTATTAGTTTAGTAACAGATAAGGAGTTAGAGGCCATAGTAGATGAGCTATATTTTGATGACATGATAGATATACTTGAAGAAGTCCCTGCTAATATAGTAAAGAAAATTTTATCAAATGCTAAAGAAGAAGAAAGAAATTTAATTAATCAATTTTTAAATTATCCACCAGATTCTGCAGGAAGTATAACTACTACAGAATATGTAGATTTAAAAAAGACCATGACTGTACGGGATTCTCTAAACCATATCAAAGAAACAGGATTAGATAAGGAAACAGTTTATACATGCTATGTTACAGATAGAAATAGGAAACTTGAGGGAATAGTTTCTTTAAGAAAACTGGTTATATCTGATGATGACAAAACCATAGAGGAAATAATGAACAGAGATGTAATTTATGTTCAGACTCATGATGATCAGGAAACTGTAGCAGGAATATTTAAAAAATATGGTTTTTTAGCATTACCAGTAGTAGATAAAGAAGAGAGATTAACTGGTATAATAACTTTTGATGATATAATGGATGTAATGGAACAGGAAGCCACAGAAGACTTTCAAAAAATGGCTGCCATGTCTCCATCGGAAGAAAAATATTTAGATGCCAATATATTTTCTCTAGCGAAACATAGGATTATATGGCTTTTAGTTCTTATGGTTTCGGCTACTTTTACAGGAGGTATTATACGAAAATTTGAAGATGTATTACAAACTGTAGTAGTATTAACTGCATTTATTCCCATGCTAATGGATACTGGAGGAAACTCTGGAAGCCAATCCTCTACCCTAGTAATTCGTGGTTTAGCCTTAGGGGAAATAGAAACAAAAGATGTGGGAAAAGTCATACGCAAAGAGTTGGGAATTAGTTTAATAGTTGGATTTGTTCTCGCAGTAGTAAATTTCTTTAGAATATATTTATTTGATGATGTAGGATTAATGATATCTCTAACAGTATCTATTACTTTATTCGTAACAGTAGTAATAGCTAAGGTAATAGGAGGCATCTTACCTATAATAGCTAAAAAGATGAATATAGACCCAGCCATAATGGCTGGTCCATTAATTACTACTATAGTGGATGCATTATCTTTAATGGTATATTTTTCAATAGCCTCTTGGCTATTAGGAATTTAATTCCCTGTGGGGAAATGTGAAATTGTAAATTGTAAGTAAAAAGGCGGCCAAAGGCCGCCTTTTTATCCTATTATAATTTGCTGCTACAGACATCATAAAGTGTATTTTTCTAAGTCCTGACTAAACTTTTCAGAAACCTTCTTAAATTCCAATATATTTTCTGTCATTCTTCTGATTTCATTTGTATAAGTAGCCACATTGGCAGATACTTCTTCACTGGATGCAGAATTTTCTTCTGCAATAGCTGCTAAGGATTCAATATGATGAGCTATTTGATTCATAGATTCCGTTTCCTTATTTAATTCGTCTACAAGTTCTATGATTAAATTAGATACATCTTGTATTGTGTTTACTATTTGATTAGTTTCTGTAGACAGTGTATTTAAAGATTGATTTTCATTATCTAAAATTTGGTATTGTCCTTCAATTTCTCCTACAAGTTCATCTATTTCCATTACAAAAGCTTTTAATATATCATTAATATCCTGAACTGCTTTTTTAGAACCCTCTGCTAATTTTCTTATTTCCAAAGCCACTACAGTAAAGCCTTGCCCATATTCTCCTGCTCTGGAAGCTTCAATACTGGCATTAAGGGCTAATAAATTAGTTTGTTCTGCAATTTGTTCTACAGTTCGTACTATATCTGTTACAGTTTTAGCTCTAGTTTGTAGAGTTAAACCTTTTTCTTTTACTTCAGAAAATTCATTTAAAATATTATTTAGGCTATTAGATGTATACTTTAAGTCCCTATAGCCTTTCTCTATATTAGAAACAGCAGTTTCCAGCGCATCCTTTCCCTTGTTTTCTCTTTCAGAAATATTATTTAGATTTTGAATACTATCACTTAAATTATAGGCTGCAGATTCTGTTTCTTCAGCTTGATTTATTGCACCATATGCAACCTGTTCCACTACATTAGTTATATCATTAGAAGTAATTCCCATATTATTGGAGATTTCATTAAACTTATTTGCAAAGACATTTAATTCATCAGTAGTGCCTTTATATCCAACAAAATCTGTTTTAATACTAGCCTTAATCTGATTTAAGTTATTATTTATATCTTCAAAAAAATCATTAGTAGATATATTTCTCTCAAAAGATAAATCCTTAGACTTTATTTCATTAATGGATTCTAATATAGCATCCTTTGGTTTGAAGAGAGCTTTTCCTACAAAATAAGGAATTATAAAAGAAAGAGCTAAAGCTATAGGTGTCATTATTTTTTTATCTACAAAATTTGATATGATCATTATAGGTATTCCACCAAATAACAATGATGCTAAGGCTATTTTTGTCTCCAGCCCTTTTATAAAACCAAAGGAAAAAAACTTATTAAATTTATATGCTTTTTGGCTATATATATCTTCTTCAAAAGATATGGCAATTTTAGTGAAACCTTTACTAGTTTCTAAGATTTCCACTTCAATATCTTCATCATAATATATAGCAGCTCCCTTTAACATTCCGTGAAAATAACCAAACATTTCCCTTGGGGAAGAATAGCTCATTATAGCCTTATTTTTATCAACAGCCTCTATACTTACAATAGGTGGTTTAGATCCAGGAATTCTTTCAGTTATTACAATATGTATATCATATAGAGCACTTAAAAAGGAGTATAGATTTTTATATCTAAAGAAAGCTGGATAGTCCTCTGAAAAAGTTTTTACATTACCTATTCCAATCTCTAACCAGATTTCAGAAGGATCCTTTCCCAATTTATTTGCAATATAATTTACGAAACCCAATGCTTTACTATCTTCTATATCCTCCATAGGAGTGAATATTTTATTTGGGCTAATTCCATAATGTTCTAATGCCTCATTTACTAAGTTCTCCCCAAATAAGGATTTACTCGTTCTAATCCAAGCTGATACATTTGTACCTTTCATTTTTAAAACCCCCCCGCATATTTTAATTATACCACATTTTTCGCTTAACAATCATATTTGTATAGTATAAATAGTATAAAAAATTTTAAAAGGGAAAGATATTACTAATAGACCCAAGTCATGGAGATTAGAATTCTTAAATATTTTGAAAATTAGAAAATTTCCAATGCCAATTGACAAAGAGGGAATTTAGTAGTATAATTATTTATTTGTTTGACAAGGTTGACAAAATATGATAAAATAACTCTATGAGTGTCCCTTTACACTCCTTCGGCCCCCTAAGTTGAGGGGAGAAACTGATGGAAGGTGGTTACTTTGTTGGAAAAGAATAGCTTGGCTAAGATTCGCAAAGACGTAGAGGATTGCGTTGGGAAAAAAGTAATTTTAAAGGCAAATAAGGGCAGAAAAAAAATTGTTGTTAGGGAAGGTATATTAGAAGATGCTTATCCAAATTTATTTGTAGTAAGGATTTGTAATCAATATGATTCTGTAAGAAGAGTTTCATATACCTACTCAGATATATTAACAGAGACAGTAGAAGTGACCATTTGCGATGACACAGAAAGAAAAATCAAAATATCTTAATCTTTAAAACAGAACCCAAAATTAGGTTCTGTTTTTTTGATTTTAATCATTTTTTCATGCATTGATACATATACTTTCTCATAGGATATATAAAATAGATAAAACGGGGAGGTATATTTAATGGAAATGATAAGAGACACCCTTAAGGTAGAAGAACTGAAGGGATATGAAACCATAGAAAGTTTAATCCAGACAGATATATACTTAAATCAAACTAATCCAGATATAGAAAAGGTGCTTTGGGCAGATGGGAAAGTTGAAATACTTAGTAGTAAAATCATAAAAGATAAAATATTAGTAAATGGATTAATAAAATTTGAGGTTGCTTACAAATCTAATGAAGAAAAATTAAATATATGCTTATTAGAAACAAATAAGGATTTTAGAGAAGAAATAGAAATTGAAGGCATTACTGAAGATATGGTAGGAGAGATAAAATCAGATCTAGAATATATTGAATACCAAATAATAGATGAGAGAAAAATATCCTTAGATGCCTTAATTAATCTTAGTAGCAAAGTAGAACAGGTCAATTTAGTAGAAATAGTAAAGAATATAAAAGAAGGCCCTAATCTTCAAATATTAAAAGAAAAAATTCAGTATAATGATATAAAAGGAAGAGAAGAATCCTATGCCTTTATAAAAGAAGCTTTTGAATTAGAAGAAGATCAACCTAGTATAGAAAAAATCCTTAAAATTCAAATTTCAGCTTATGAAAAGGAATATAGTATATCCTACGATAGAATAATTATATCGGGAACAATTGAGAGCTCCATAATATATTTTGGGGGAGGCAAACTAAATTCTATTAAAAAAGAAATTCCTTTTAATCATTTTATGGAAATGGAAAATATAGAAGAGGACTTTAAGTATCAGATAAATATGGAAGTAGTAGATGGTCAATATGAACTTAGAGAAAATTTAGAAGGAGAGTTTAAAATAATAGATTTAGAAGTAAAGCTTAAAGTTTTAACTAAAGCTTACAATATAGAAGAAAAAGAAGCAGTTATAGATGTTTATTCTACTAGTAAAGAAATAAAATTAGAAAAAGAAGAAATAAATATAATTGAAAATATAGGAGATATAGTAGATAGTGAAGAAATTTTTAAAGAAATATCCTCTAAAGGTTTTAAAGAAATATATGCATTAGAAATTAACTCCCATATAGTAGATAGTCAATATGTAGAAGATAAAATTATCATAGAAGGAATACTCCCAATTAATATATATTATTTAGAAGAGAATACAGAAGAAATCACTACCTTAAGGGAAGAAATACCTTTTAAATCCTATATAAATCTTGAAGATATACAAAAACACTCAATGGAACCAATAATAAATGTGGAAACAAGTATAGAAGAATTAAAATATAATCTTAAAAATGATATATTAAATATTGAAGGAAAGATAAAAAATCATATTTCAATAGATATTGAAAGAAAAATTGATATTCTAACAGAAATTGAGGAAACAGAAATATTAATAGATAAGAAAAATAAACCTAGCATAATTGTATATATGGTCCAAAAAGATGATAGACTTTGGGACATAGCTAAAAGATATAATACTACAATGGAAGAAATTATATTAAGCAATGATATTACAAATCCTTCATCTTTAATGCCTGGAGAAAAAATAATAATAGAGAAAAAAGTAGATTTAAACTTTTAAAATCAATTTATGATATAATATATTCTGAATTTACAAAAGGAGAATATACATGGATAAAATAATTTTAGAATCTTATGGAAAAATAAACTTATCCCTAGATGTACTATATAGGAGAGATGACAATTATCATGAATTAAATACTATAATGCAAGAAATAGAACTTAAAGATACTATAATTTTAAAAGAAATAGATAAAGGACTTAAAATAGAGTGTAATGATAAAGATGTTCCCTTAGACAATAAAAATTTAGTATATAAAGCTTGGGAGGAAATAATAAATATATTAGGTGAAAATAGAGGGATTCATATAAATATAGACAAAAAAATTCCCGTAGCCTCAGGTCTTGCTGGAGGTAGTTCCAATGCAGCCGCAGTTTTAAAAGGTTTAAATGAATTATGGAAATTAGGTTTATCACAAAAAGAGTTAATGGAAATAGGGCTAAGAATTGGTGCCGATGTGCCATTCTGTATAATGGGGGGAACAGCCTATGCTGAAGGAATAGGAGAAAAACTGACAAGATTAAAACCATTTTCTAATAAAATGTTATTATTAGCAAACCCAGGTATTCCAATATCTACAGTAAATGTATATAATAGCTTAGATTTAAGTGCAAAGGGAAAAAATACAGATATAAAACAGATTATTAAATACATAGAAAAAGAAGATTTAGAAGCCTTAGCTCAAAATATGTTTAATACTATGGAAAATGTAGTAATTAGGGAATATCCAATAATAGCTGAAATCAAAGAGGACATGTTAAAATACGGTGCCTTAGGCAGTTTAATGAGTGGCAGTGGTGCCACTGTATTTGGACTATTTGACGATGAAGGCAAACTAGAAAAATGTAAAGAAGAATTGAACAAAAAAGTACCCATAGTTATAGGAACACGAACCATTTGATGTGATACAGCGGGGACGGTTCTACTTGTCGCAAACCTGATACAAGTAGAACCGTCCCCGCTGTATCATGAATAATAAAGCCACTTTTTGTTAATTATATTAATAAATTAACAAGGAGTGGTTTTTTTGATTAGAATATTGAAGGATATATTTGATATTATGGCTTTAGTTATAATTATTTTAATTGCTATAGTATCTCTATTAATAGATGGACCTAAATTAAAAAGAAAAGGATATACTAAAGAATTAATCATCATTAAAGTAATATCATATTTCTATATTGTATTTAGTATAGGAATGTTTATTTTACTGAAAAAAATCTAGGAGGCAGAGATGACAGAGCATCTATCCAAAGATTTAAAGAAAAATGTGGATAATTTTAAAGAAATATTTAAAGATTGTGGAGATATTTCTTTTAGATTTATAGAAATAGGTAAGGATGACAAAGTAGAGGCTTGCTTTATCTTTTCTGATGGATTGATAAACAAGGCATTATTGTCTGAATACGGTATTCAACTACTTTTGACCTCTAATGAAAATGAAGATTTCTGTTTAAAAAAAGTAAAAAAAGATCTATTAGATTTATTGGCTAAAGAAGCTATTGCCATACCAGAAGTAGATGAAGAAAACAAAATAGATAAAATAGTAAATGCCATATTGTCGGGTGAAAC
>CAZMBD010000024.1:4101-23572 GCA_964564325.1 uncultured Clostridiaceae bacterium | reverse complement strand
GCAATATAGGGGCAGGAACAGGTGCTACAGTGGGAAAAATTTTAGGTGTAGAGAGAGCCATGAAGGGTGGACTAGGTTCTTATGCTTATCAAATTGGGGATTTAAAGGTAGGGGCCATAGTAGCTGTAAATTGCTTAGGTGATGTAATAAATCCTGATACTGGAGAAATTTTAGCCGGCTTACTAGATGAAGAAGGAAGGACTTTAATTGGTACAGAAAATGTACTAATAGAAAATTATGATAATAAGAAGAATCTTTTCAGTGGGAACACTACTATAGGCGTGGTAGCTACTAATGGTATATTTACAAAAGCAGAGGCGAACAAATTAGCTTCTATGTCTCATAATGGCTATGCTAGAACCATAAGACCTGCTCATACAATATTTGATGGAGATACTATATTTACCATGGCTACAGGAAAAGTTAAAGCTGATATTAATGTGGTAGGATTTTTGGCAGCTAGGGTAATGGAAAAGGCTGTTATAAATGCTATTAAGTCTGCTAATTCTCTTTATGGTTTTAAGGCTTATGGAGATTTATAATTAAATTTACAGAAAATACTTGAAAAATAATATACTGTATGATAGAATAATATACAGTAAACTGTATATTGATAATAAAACTATTTTAAAATAAAGGAAGATTTTAATGTACTATTATAAAAGAAAATTAATGTCTAAAAATGGAGAAGTAACTATGGCTTTAGCTAGAGAGTTCATTAGCTATGATATAGGAGATAGGATTAAAACTATAGAAGAATATGCAGATAATTTTGGAACAGGTAGGGGCACTATACAATCTGCTATTAAGTTTTTACGAGATGAAGGAGCCATAGAATTAGAAAGTCGTGGTCATCTTGGAACTTTTATACTTTCTATGGATTATAAGAAATTGTGGAATATTTCTGATCTTGGAACTATAATGGGAGTCATGCCGCTACCTTATTCCAAACGTTACGAAGGTTTAGCAACAGGACTATATAAAGCTTTCGAAATAGCTGATATTCCATTTAGTTTGGCATTTATGAGGGGAGCAAGTAAAAGAATTGAAACTTTGGATTTTGGAAAATATGATTTTGCAATAACTTCAAAATTGGCAGCTATTTATGAACAAAATAATTTTTCTTCTATAGAAATTATATATGAATTTGGGAAAAAATCTTATGTAGGTGAGCATATAGTTTTATATAAAGATGGGAATGCTTATAAAATAGATGATGGAATGAGAGTAGGAATTGACCTAGCATCACCAGACCAATTTTTATTAACTAAATATGAATGTGAAGGCAAAAGTATCGAATATGTCAAAACATCTTATAATCAAATTATAGAAAAATTAGAAAATGAAGAAATAGATGCAGCAATATGGAATGAGGATGAAATAATAGAAAAAGGGTTAAAACATAATATAAGCAAATTAAAAAATCCTAAAAGTTTAGAAGTTAATGAACAAGCTGCTACAGCTGTTATGGTAACTCATAGGGATCATGCAGAAATACAAAATATAATAAGAAAATTTATCAATATGGAAATTATTAAAAACACCCAGAACCAAGTAATTAGCGGGGATATAATTCCTATGTATTAATTTTTTTGATGTCAATATACAGAGAAATGTACAATGAATCGGGGGTTATTTATGGATGATATGTTAATGCTTAGATTAAATTTATTAGTAGATTCAGGAGAAATTGATGAAACAATAAAAGATGCGGTTATTAATTTTATAAAAAATATAGAAAAGGATTATTCAATAGAAATAATAGAAGAAAATGGTTCTATGCTGGTAAGTCATTTAGCTATGGCTTTAGGAAGAATAAAAAGAGGGGAAGAAATCCAATCTATAGATGAGGCTATTTTTAAAGAGGTTAAAGAAACTAAGACATATAGGGAGTTAGATAAATATTATTCTATATTAGAGAAGGATTTAAATATTCAAATACCACAAGTAGAGAAAGACTATATTGCATTACATCTTTGCACATTAATTCAAAATTCCTAGAAGGGAGGTGAAAACGATGAAAATCGTAGTTGGTGGTCAGGTAGAAAAACAAAACATCAAGAAATTAATTGATGCTTTGGGGGAGGGAAAGGTGGAATCAGAAATTAAAACTGATATTCAGGCTGCTAATGATGTGAAATTAGGTAAGGCTGATTATTATGTTGGTGCTTGTCATACAGGTGGTGGTGGAGCATTGAGTATGGCCATAGCACTTTTAACAAGAGACAAATGTGTTACTCTTTCTATGCCAGGCAGGCCACCTAAAGAGGAAGATATAGTAAGGGCAGTAGAAGAAGGTAAATTGGCTTTTGGATTTACAGGAGATCATTATGAACAGATTATTCCTATTTTGTTGAGAGAACTTTTGAAGAAGGAAGAATAAAATAAGGAGGGACAAAGATGGAAATGATTTTAGTGGCTCTTATTAGTGCACTAGGTGCAATAATGGCAAACAAGGGCATCGCAGTCTTTAATGATGGTTTAAGACCAATTGTACCAGAACATTTAGAAGGTAGAATGACTAGAGGTGAATTGGCTGCTACATCTTTTGCCATGAGTTTTGGTTTAGTTATAGGTTTTGGAATTCCATTTTCATTAACATCAAGTATTGTACTTATTCACAGTATATTATTAGGGACAGATATTATTGGTTCTTTTAGTCCAGACGGCAAAAAAGGTACAATAATTTCTGGTGTTGTAGGGGCATTATATGGAGTTGGATTAGTATCAGGATTAGAAGCTATTGTTAATTTATTTGAAAAATTACCAGTAAACTTTATGGATAGTTTAGGACAAGTTGGTGCTCCAATAGTAGCATCTTTTGCAGTATTTCCAGCTTTAGCAACAGCCTATCAATTTGGAGCTAAAAAAGGTTTATTAAACTTGGTATTATCATTATTAGCACGACAATTAACAGTTTTAATAGGACCGATAAATATGGGTACTGCAGCTATAAATTTAAACCCAGAAGGTATGGCACTTATAGTTGGAATGATAGTTTTAATTGTTTATGCAACTAAAGAAAAACCAGAAGATGATGTAGTAGATTTAACTTCTGTTTTTGGTGAAAGGGTAAAACGAATTAAATCTAATATTTTTGTATTAATGATAATGGGTGGACTAGTAGCAGCAGCTACTTCCTATGGTATTATAGCAGGAGACCCTATATCTTTAAACTTAGCTAGTGAAGGAAATCTTACTGATGCTGGTTTTGCAGCTTTAGCAAGAGGTATTGGTTTTATACCTTTAATTGCTTCTACAGCTATTGCAACAGGGGTTTATGGGCCAGTAGGAATGACATTTGTTTTTGCAATAGGTTTGTTTATAAAGAACCCAATAATATCTTTTATAGCTGGTGCAGCTATGATAGGAGTAGAGGTTTTATTACTTGAAAAACTAGGAACATCTTTAGACAAATATCCTGGAATTAGAAATGCAGGAGATAATATAAGAAATGCAATGAGTAAATTATTGGAAATTGCGCTATTAGTAGGCGGTATGAATGCAGCTAATGCAATAGCTCCAGGATTAGGTTTCTTTGTAGTAGCAGGATTATATATATTAAATGAAATAGCAGGAACTCCTGTAGTTAGAATGGCAGTAGGACCTATATCTGCAATAATTGTTGGAATTTTAGTAAATATACTATCAGTAATAGGTTTGTTTAATATACCAGCGTAAAGCCAAGAGTTTTCTTGGCTTTACCTTTTTGGAGTGTGAAGATATGAAGGAAAATATAATTGATCAAATGTTAAAAGTGAGTAAAGCAGCAATAAAGGCTAGAGAAAATCTAGGGAAAACCGTAGAATATTCTAGAGTAGATGTATTAGATGAAGTGGCAGAAAGTTTAATGAAAAACCCTTTAAAAAAGCCAATTCTTTTTGGAGTTAAAGACACTGATCAAATAAGCTTAAATATTATTCATAAATTAATTGAGGAAGATTATATTTTTCACACAATAGATACTCTATCAACAGGTGGAAGAGCCATAGATGTGGATCTAATAAATCCTTTAACTGGGAATATAATGACTGGTTCTTCAAGTGGTTCTTGTATAAATATATTACTTGGAATAAATGATTTTGCATTAGGTACAGATGGTGGAGGTTCTGTATTAGGCCCAGCTATGAGTACTGGTCTATATAGTATTATGGCAAAGGGCTTAGGGATTAAGGGAAATCGGGAAAAATTGTCTACAGACAAAATTTCATTTACACCTGGTGTAGGAGTTATTAGTTATGATTATAATCTTTGTATGGAGGTTATAAGTAAGATTGTATCAATTGAATATATTAAAGAACAGGAACTAAAACAGTATAAAATCAAGGTGGCAATCCCAAAGGAGATAAATTCAAATGATGGTATTTATAAGATTATAAATGAATTAAAAAATATTGTAGAATTTATAGAAGTAGATTTTGGGGACAATAGTAGGGAGAATTTAATATCTAAATGTAATGAACTATTTGATAATAATATAGACATAATTATGACAGAAGAAGGACCTGTTGATTTATATGGAAAAGGAGATTCTGTACTGGGAACATGGGGAGATACAGGAAGAGAAATTCAGGATCTATCGGGAAAGCAATTATTAAAAGTTGCCAATATGATAAATGCAACAGCAATAACTATTCCCACTGGTGAATTGGGAGTAGGAATTTTAATACTGGGTAAGGAAGGACTTGAAGGAGGCAATTTATGCATATCTTTAGGAAATGTTATAAAAGATATTTTCCAAATCCCAAGTTTATTTAAACATTATTTTATCAATGGACATAAAAGAAAAAAAGGAGGACTAATTTAATAAAAGGAGCTGGTTGAATGGGCATATGGACTGTAAAAGGTGTCATAGATAAGGAAGATTTAAAAAGAACTTGTATACATGAGCATTTGTATATTGATCTATCCTATGTAAAAGGCGATGATGATACTAATTTAAATGATACAGAATCTATTATAGATGAACTGAAAAATAGTAGTATGGATTCTATAGTAGAGGTAACTAATATAGGCATGGGAAGAAATATAGAAATGCTAAATTATATAGGGGAAAAAACAGGGATCAATATTATTCCTAGTACAGGTTTTTACAAGGAGCCATTTTTTCCTAAAGAAATTTATGAAATGGATTATAAGGCTATTGGAGAAATAATGATAAAAGAAATAATAAAAGGAATAGATAGCACAAATATAAGGGCTCATGTAATAGGAGAAGTAGGTACTAGTAAGGATGAAATAAAACCTATGGAATTAGAAGTATTAAAGGCTAGTATATATGCTAATTTAGAGACAGGAAATCCAATATTTACGCATACTTCTCTAGGAACCATGGCTTTAGAACAGTTAGATTTATTTAAAGAATATAAAGTAAATATGTCCAAAGTACTAATAGGTCATTTAGATTTAAAATGTGATCAGGATTATCATTTAAGAATAGCAGATAGTGGTTGTTATTTAGGTTTTGATACCATAGGAAAAACGAATTATGAGAAGGATGAGACTAGAATAGAACATATAAAATATCTTATTGAAAGAGGTCATTTAGATCAGATTGTTCTATCTCAGGATATGACTAGAAAGTCTCATTTAAAAAAATATGGTGGAATTGGTTATAATTATATAATAGAAGTTTTTATACCTAAGGCATTGTCCTATGGTATAACAAAAGAACAAATCAATCAAATGTTGATTGAAAACCCAAAGAGATTATTAGAAGTTTAGGAGGAATTTCATGAAAACTTATCCTATAGAAACTATTGATATGGAAAAGGCAAAGGAATTACAATTTAAACTAGTAGATACGATTCATAGGCATTTTAAAGGAGAAGAATTTTTGCAATCTGGAGATTTTGGTGTAGTACCTGGCTTAGGTAAGCCTGTATATACAAAAAAGGTAGAAGAGGTATTAGCTGATTTTTTTGGTACAGAATCGTGCACATTGGTAAGAGGTGCAGGTACAGGTGCCATAAGAAATGTAATGAATGCTAAATTAAATTCTAATGATAAAATATTAATTCACGATGCTCCTATATATGCTACTTCTAAAATTATTATGGATTCTATGGGCTTAGAAAAGGTGCTTGTGGATTTTAATGATTTAGATAATATAGATGAGAAAAAAATTCGGGATTCAAATTTTTGTTTGCTACAACATTCTAGACAAAATATACATGATAGTTATGATTTAAAAGAAGTAATTGGGAAACTTAAAAGTATAAATCCTGATTTATATATATTGATAGATGATAATTATGTAGTGATGAAGGCTGAAAAAATAGGAGTTCAATTAGGTGGAGATATATCTGCTTTTTCACTATTTAAATTATTAGGGCCTGAGGGGGTAGGTTGTATAGTAGGAGATAGTGAAACTATAAAAGCTATAAACGAACTTAATTATTCTGGTGGAAGTCAAGTCCAAGGTTATGAAGCTATGGATGCTCTAAGATCTTTAGTATATGCTCCAGTTATGTTAGCTATTCAAAAAGATGTGGGAGATGAAGTTGTAGAAAGGGTAAATCGTGGTGAAATAGCAGGGGTAAAATCTGCATTTATAGCAAATGCTCAATCTAGAGTAATACTTGTAGAATTTGAAGAACCCATAGCTAAAAAAGTTTTGAAATATACAAATGAATTAGGGGCTGCACCATATCCAATAGGATCTGAATCTAGATATGAAATAATTAGTATGTTTTATCGAGTATCGGGAACATTTTTAAAGGCAAATCCTAAATTAGAGGATTATATGATTAGAATAAATCCTATGCGAGCAGGTGCTGATACTATAATGAGGATTTTAAAAGAAGCAGTAGAGGCAGAATTGAAATGAGGTGAATAGATGTTTTTAGATATAACTATAAGAAGAAATGTGGATTTAATTCAAACTGCAATGAATTTTCATCAAAGAGGTAAAATTAGGCCAAATACTTATGTTTTGGATTTGGATAGAATAGAGGAAAATGCAAAAAAAATAAAGGCTGAAGCAGATAAAAACAATATAAAACTATATATGATGACTAAACAAATTGGAAGAAATCCAGAAGTAGCTAAATTAATTTCTAAAGTAGGTATAGATAAGGCAGTAGCAGTAGATCCTTGGGAAGCTTTAACTTTGGCTAAAGCTGGTATTAAAATAGGAAATGTTGGACATTTAGTTCAAATTCCATCTAATATGATTGGTGATATATTAGACTATAATCCAGAAGTAATTACTGTTTTTACTGTAGAAAAGGCAAGGGAGATTTCACAGGAAGCAGAAAAACAGGGAAAAGTACAGGATATAATGTTAAAAGTTATAGATAATGAAGATTTAATATATGAAGGGCAAACTGGTGGTTTTAAAAAGGAAGAATTGATAGAATCAGCTAAAAAGATAATGGAATATAGTGGAGTAAAAATAGTAGGTGTTACGGCTTTTCCATGTTTATTATATGATTCACAGGAAAAAAGAGTAGTAAAAACCCATAATATAAAGACTTTATTGGATTCTGCTAAATTATTGGAAGAAGAATTAGGGATAAAATTAGAGCAAATAAATGTACCTAGTGCTAATTCAGTTAATTCCATTTCAACTATAAAAGAAGTTGGAGGGACTCATGGAGAACCAGGGCATGCTTTTACTGGTACAATTCCCATAAATGCACATATAGATCAGCCAGAGATTCCAGCAATGGTATATGTTAGTGAAATATCTCATTGTTATGAAAATAAAGCTTATGTTTATGGAGGAGGATATTATAGGCGAGGAAATATTAAAAAGGCTATAGTGGGATCTAATTTAGAAAAAGGTTTGGATAATATATTAAATGTAGTGGATATGTCTCCTACAAATATTGATTATTATGGAGAATTAGAATTAGGAGATAGAGCAGTAAATATTGGCGATACAGTAATATACGCTTTTAGGACTCAAATATTTGTAACTAGATCTGAAGTGGCATTAGTAGAGGGAATTGCTAATGGAAGTCCTAGATTAATTGGCATATATGATAGTTTAGGAAATAGACTAAGATAAGAGGTGAGATTATGAAACGAGCCATTGTAGTTGTGGTAGATAGTTTGGGTGTAGGATATATGGAAGATGTACCAAAAACCAGACCTCAAGATACTGGAGCAAATACCTTTAAACATTTATTAGACAATGCAGAAAAAATAGAAATACCTAATTTCGAAATGCTAGGTATAAATAAGATATTGAAGCATCCGAGATTAGATAATATGGATAATATGGGCAGCTATGGAATATTAAATTTAGAGCATTATGGTGCAGATAGTTTTGTAGGTCATCAAGAGATAATGGGAACAAAGCCAAAGAAACCTCTAATGGAATCTTTTGCTTATTTTAGAGAAGATGTTATAAAAAAATTAAAACAAGAAGGGCATAAAGTTACTATTCCAGAAGAAGATAAAGCTTATATACTTGTAGACGATTTAGTAGTGGTAGCTGATAATATAGAAACGGATTATGGACAGATATATAATATAACTGCTCCGCTAGATTATATTTCCTTTGATAAGGTTTTAGATATAGGAGAAAAAGTAAGATCTGTGGTAAAAGTTAATAGAGTCATAGCCCTTGGTGGAGAAAATGTTACTATAGATCAAATACTAAATAGTATTGAGACAAGGGAAGATGGTTTAACTGGAGTTAATTCGCCAAAATCAGGAGTATATAATAAAGGCTATATAAGTAGGCATTTAGGATATGGTATAAATCCAGAAAAGCAAATAAGTACTATTTTATCTAAGAATAATTATGAAGTAAGTTTAATTGGTAAAATGCAAGATGTAATAGAATGTGAAAATGCAAATAGAATTCCAGCAGTAGATACTGAAAAAGTGATGAAATCAATTGTAGAATCTATGGAAGATATGGAAAATGGAATAATTGCTGCGACAATACAGGAAACAGATTTGGCTGGTCATGCTCAGGATGTAAAAAAGTATGCTGAAAAATTGATGATAGTAGATAGATATGTAGGATATATTTTAGATAAAATGGAAGATGATGATGTACTATTTATTACTGCAGACCATGGAAATGATCCAACTATAGGATTTAGTCAACATACTAGAGAAAAGACCTTTTTATTGGTATATGGTAAAAAATTAAATAGAGTAAATTTAGGTGAGAGAGATACTTTATCAGATATAGCAGCAAGTATTTCAGATTATTTTCAAGTAGAAAAAACAGAGAATGGAAGCAGTTTTATGAATTTATTGCTATCTAGTGATTATATATAGAGAAAAGCTATCATTTTATTTAATAAAATGATAGCTTTTTTATACTGATGCTGTCTTCGCTGCTTAACGCACCTTAAAATTTTATATTATTAATTAAGAATTGTAATTCTTCTGCTAGTTTTGATAGGCTTTCGGTGGAAGCGGTGATTTCTTCCATGGAGGCCATTTGTTCTTCTGATGCTGCAGAAGAGTTTTCTATTTGTTCTGCAATATTTTTACTCATATTTTCTACAGATAATGAAGAATCAACTAATGAGCTTGTATATTCTTTTACATGGGATGTAGATTGAGAAACTTCATTGATATCATTTACTATTTCATCTATTAATCCTACAATCTCATCAAAGGTTTCTTTGGTTTCATTAACTTTTTCAATACCAATCTCTACTTCTTTTTCTCCAAAATCCATGTTTTTATTGGCTTCATTTATTAATGTATTATTATTTCCAATAATTTGATATATTTCTTCTGTGGATTTTTGTGTTTCTTCTGCTAGTTTTCTTATTTCATCAGCTACTACGGCAAAGCCTCTACCATATTCTCCAGCTCTTGCTGCTTCTATGGCTGCATTTAATGCAAGGAGATTAGTTTGTTCTGCTACGTCTCGAATTACTTCAAGTATATGGTTCATTTCCTTGGAACTTTCTCCAATATTGTTTAGAGAAGTTTTTACATTATTTGTGCTGCTATTTATATTATTCATTTGAATTATAACTTCATCAATTCTTTCTTTACCTAGTTCTGCATTATTTGATACATTTTTAGAAAGATTTTCTACTGTTTTTGTTTCATTGTTTACATTTTCAACTTGGATTGATATATCTTGTATGGAAGAAGATATATTTAAAATTTCTTTTAGTTGAAGATTGGAATTATCAGCTATATCATTTGAATTTTCTGCAATATTTGTAGCGGCAGCAGTAGATTCTTCAGCTATGGCAGACAATTCTTGAGAAGCAGTTGCCACTTGATGTGAAGAATCCTGAATTTCTTTTGCAAAATTTTTTATATTATCGATTACAATTTGTAGAGATTTGGCCATAAGACCTAGTTCATCTTTTCGATTAAGTAATTTATTATCTACATTTTCAGTTAAGTCTAATTGTGATATTTTATAAGCTTGTTCTGTAACTTGACCTATAGGATTTGTAAGGGATTTGCTAAATAATGATGAAAAAATGATTCCTATTATTATTGCAATAAGTACAGTAATTATTAATGTAGATTTTAAAGTGTTTAATCCAGCTAGTGCCTCGGATTTATCAATATTTAAGATTAAGGTCCAGCTTTTAAATTTAATAGGTGCAAAACCTAAATATTTAGTACTGCCATTTTCATAATAATTTCCTATACCTATTTCACCTTCTTTAATTTTTGCATCCATTTCTTCTATTTCTTTTGCATATTTACTAGATACTTCGTCCTTTAAAGTAGAAAAGTTAGTGACAGTTGTTTCGCTATTTTCCTCAGATTTTTTGCTTAGCATTGTTGGATGAGCGATGATATTTCCTTCATCGTCTAAAACAAAGGCATAGCCTTTTTCTCCTATTTTTATATTATCTATTATATTATAAAAATCTTTAGCTGGCTTAAAACCTACAACAGTTCCTACAATTCTATTATTATATTTAATTGGAGCAGATATTATTATATCTACATTACCCGTAGCATCATTTTGTGTAGGTGTTGAAAAATACGATTTCCCACTTTTGGCTAATTTGAAATATTCTTCTCCGGTGATATTTAATTCTTTACCATTATCCAATACTAAATTACCTTCTGTGTCTGAAAAACCTATGGTAGTAAAATTTAAGGATACTCTTTCTTTAGATAATACATTGAGTTTTTCCTTTTTGCTAGTTTCGGGATTACCTATTACTTCTAATATTCCCAATGTTTCAATGGAGTTAGCATAAGATTTAATTTGTTCATTTACTAAATTAGCAGAGTCTGTAGTTTTATTTAAAAGCATTTCTTTAGCAGAGTCAGTTAGTGCATTACTAGAAATAAAAAAGGCTACAATTCCCAATACAAGAATAAGTCCAGCTAATATAGAGGTAATAGAAAGCATCATTTTTCTATTAATACCTTTTACTTTTAAAGTTTGTGATATGTTTTTATTGTTCTTCTTTTGTTTTTCTTTTTTTTGAAGTTTAGAAAATTTGAATTTTTCCCGTTTTTCCTTTTTTTGGGGTTTGGGAAGTTTTAAATTTTTAATTTTGAAACTCATATATGTCCAGCTCCTTTTTAAAAATTTAGTATTAATTACTATTATACCTTAATATTCGATAAATGTTTTAAAAATCCTTTATTATTTTGCGAAATATGTGAAAATAGTAAACTTTGTAACTATACTGTAATCTATTAAAGTGATATTTATGGTATAATATATTTAAAAATATTGTACAAGGGGGTATTTCATGAGGAAGTTTTTACCTTTTCTATTGGTGCTCGTTTTAATATTATCCACAGAATCACCAGCTTTGGCAAAAATGGAGGATAAATTATCTAATCATTGGGCCAAAAATGAAATTCAAGAGGAATTTTTCCTATATTACTTCCCCTATTTAGCTAAAGAAAATTTTAATCGCTTTAATCCTAATGGCATAATGAGAGAAGATGAGTTTTTATTATCATTTTCATTACTACTTAAAAACAAGGGTTATTCAAATAGTGAATTAGGTTTTAAAGTAGATTTAACTAGGGGACAGATGGCAAGAATTGTAGGGAGTAAACTTATAGAAGAAAAGATTATTTCAAAGAGTAATAATACAAGTTTCAGTGATATAAAAAATAGACCTGCAGGAGAAAAAGAAGCTATAAATGCCCTATATGATGCTGAAATTATAAAAGGTGTATCTAGTAATAAATACAATCCCTTAGGAAATACAACTCAGGCAGAGGCCATAGTATTGTTGCAAAGAGTGGAAAAAGTATTGAATGAGAAAGCCTCTATTCCTTTTACATTATTAGGTATGGTTCAATCTTATTCTGCTAGTGAAGGGATTACCACTAAGGACAATGGAGACAAATTAATAATAAGTATAACTAAATCTTTCCCTACTCCAGGATATGGTATGCAAGTAGAAAAAATTATAAAGTCTGAGGATGGGCATATAATTCATTTAAATATAGTCCCTCCAGATGAGGACAGTATTCAATTACAAGTAATAACATATAAGACTATAACTATTGAAGTAAATAAAAAAGATCTTGGGGACCCTCCATATATTTTTAAAATGGAGGGTGTTTTTTGTCAAAATTAAAGGATTAATGTGATATAATAACTATAATATAATAAAAATAAAGGGGAATACATATGACTAATACCCAAAAAGTGGCTCAATCAGCAGCAATGATTGCGATATTTACTTTAATTAGTAAGTTTTTAGGTTTTTTAAGAGAAATTTTAATAGCTTATACCTATGGTTCTGGTTATGAAACTGATACTTATTTTTTGGCTATGACGGCTACAGTTATTATAATGACAACTATAGGTGCAGCACTTAATACTACTTTAGTGCCTATTTTTACAGAAATAGACCAAAAAAGTGGTAAAGAGGGCAAATTAAAGTTTCTAAATAATATACTAAATGTGATATTTCTTATAAGTATAATATTGGCACTTTTAGGATTTATCTTGTCTCCTAAGATAATAAAGATATTAGCTAGTGGATTTAAAGGAGAACAGTTTAATTTAGCAGTAAAATTAAATAGAATAGGTCTTCCTATTGTGATTTTTTTAGGATTTACTTATGTGTTTTCTGGATATCTTCATAGTAGTGAGATATTTGGACCACCAGCTATAATGGGACTACCTTATAATTTTGTGTTTATTATATTTTTAGTATTTTTTGCTAAGAAGGATCATATAGAAGGTTTAATGTTAGCATCTGTTATAGCTGCATCTACTCAATTTTTAATTCAAGTTCCGGCTATTAAGTACCAAGGTTATAGATATAGTTTAGATGTGAATTTGGAGGATCCATATTTAAAAAAGGCATTGCTTTTGGTGCTTCCAGTAATGATTGGGTCTGCAGTACAGCAGATAAATATTATAGTGGATAAGACCTTAGCATCTAATTTAGTAGATGGAAGTATTTCTGCATTAACTTATGCTTCTAGAATAAATGATTTGATTATAGCTGTATTTGTAATGGCTATTACAACAGTAGTATTTCCAATGTTGGCTAAGGCTTTTAATAATGAGAATTATTCACAAGTTAACAAAATTATGGGCTTAGGTATAAATATTATATTAATAATAACTGTACCTGCTACTATTGGTATTTTATTATTAGCTGAACCTATAATAAAAATATTTTTCGAGAGAGGCGCTTTTACAGAAACTGCTACATTGATGACATCCCAAGCTTTAATTTTTTACTCTTTAGGATTAGTAGCTGCTTCTTTAAGAATGCTATTAAATCGAGTTTATTATTCTTTTCAGGATACTAGAAGTCCTATGATAAATGGAATTACAGCAGTAGCAGCTAATGTTAGTTTGAATTTTCTTTTCGTTGATTCTATGGGACATTCAGGACTAGCCTTGGCTACTAGTATATCTACTACATTTGCTACATTATTATTATTTCTTAATCTAAGGAAAAAACTTGGGAAAATTGGACTAAAAAGATATTTAATATGTTTTTTCAAGACTTTATTTGCTTCTATTGTAATGGGCCTATTTGTATATTTAATATATTTTAAATTAATCCCATTATTACCAAGTGTATGGATAATAGAATTTTTAATGTTATTATTATCTATAGTTGTGGGAGTAATTATATATATAATAATGTGTTCTGCATTAAGAGTTAGAGAAATGAGAATACTAATGGGAACTTTAGCTAGAAAGTTTGGTAGATAAGATAGGGAAGGTATATAAGACAGGGAACGGACGGTTTCCCTGTCTTATTTTTTTAGTTTAACTCCATTTGGGCGTGTTAAAATTTTCAGGAGTTTTTATCCTTTTTGCTTCTTTTTCTGAAATTATATAGGCAGTTACTTGTTTGTTATCATAGCTTTTAACTAATTCTATAGCATCTTTTTTAGACATAGGTTGGGAAAAATTCTCACCTGTGACTACAACAAATTTTTGTTCCATATTATCTATTCCTTTCATATTTATCTATATTTAGCATGATCTTAATCGGAAATTTTTATTCTTATAAAATAAAAATAAAAAATTTGAATAAAATACTTGACCAATGGTCATTTTAGTATTATAATAGTCTTTGTAGTTAATGACCAGCGGTCATTTAGGTCTGGCGACCAATTCAAAATTTGCGAAGCATAAAGGTGGTGAATAAATGGTATCTAAGGTGGAAAAAAATAAAAAGGAAAAGGAGAATTCCCTCTTTCAAGCTGGCTATGATTTATTTACAACCAAGGGTATTCATGACACAGCTATTAGTGATATAGTCAAAAAGGCTGGAGTTGCTAAGGGAACTTTTTATTTGTATTTTAAGGATAAATATGATTTATTAGATAGGATTGTATTGAATAAATCTGCACAAGTATTATGTGAGGCTATTAAATATAATAATTCAATGGAATTTGCTTCCTTTGAAGATGAGGTTTTGTCTTTTGTGAATTATATAATTGAATATTTAAAGAAGGATAAACTTTTATTGAAATTAATATATAAGGATTTATCTTGGGGAACATTTAAAAAGGCTTCTAATGATTATGAAGAAATACATGATATATATAAAATGTTTGAAAGGGAATATAAGAATGGCCACCTTTCAACTAAAGATATCGAACATTTACTATTCATAATAATAGAATTAACAGGTTCAGTTTGTTATAGTGCCATAATACTGGAGGAGCCTGGGAATATAGATGAAATTAAACCAGTTTTATTTGACACCATAAGGAAAATTATTTAGGAGATGATAATGTGAACAAATTTGGAATGTTTATAGCAAAGAATAGGGTAATGGTATTAATAATTGCTACACTGTTATTATTACCAGCACTATATGGTAAAGCAAATACTAGGATAAATTATGATATCCTAACTTATTTACCTAAAAATCTAGAATCTGTAAAGGGGCAAGAAATACTAAATGATGTATTTAATAGTTCTGCTACAGGAATGCTTATTATAGAAAATATGGAAGCTAAGGATGTTGTAAAAGTAAAGGAAAAAGTAAGTAAAATAGAAGGTGTTGAAGATGTTACTTGGGTAGATGATTTTTTAGATATTAGTATTCCAAAGGAAATGCTACCAGATGAATTAAAGGAAATGTTTTATAGAGAAAATTCTACATTACTTATGATTAAATATAGTGAAGAATCTTCTTCTCCTGTAACTCAACAAGCGGTAGAAGATATTAGAAAAGTTTTAGACAAAGAATGTTTTCTAGCGGGAATGGCAGCAGTTTTGAAAGATACTAAGGCATTGGCTGATAAGCAAACTCCAATATATATAGCTTTAGCAGTAATACTAGCTACTATAATATTAATGCTTACACTAGAATCTACTATTTTACCTTTTATAATTTTAATTAGTATTGGCTATGCCATATTATATAATTTTGGAACGAATATAATTTTTGACGATGTTTCATATATTACTGAATCTTTGGCAGCAGTATTGCAATTAGGGGTAACCCTTGATTATTCTATATTCTTAATTCATAGATATGAAGAAGAAAGTGAGGAATTTGAAAGTAAAGAAGAAGCTATGGGGCATGCAATAGCTAAAACTGCTTCTTCCATAGTAGGTAGTTCATTGACTACAATTGCAGGATTTTTAGCTATATCAGTTATGGAACTTACTATAGGAAAAGATATAGGCTTTGTAATGGCTAAGGGGGTAGTATTTGGGGTAGTTTCAGTTTTAACTGTATTGCCTGCATTTATACTTGTTTTTGACAAATTGATTAAGCGCTTTAATCATGGGACTATACTTCCAGAGTTCAATGGGCTAGCAAAACTTGTAACTGAGCATTATAGATTGTTTATATTAATTGGAATATTGATATTTATCCCTGCATTTTATGGGCAAAATCACAATGAGGTGTATTACAATTTAGACGAGTCATTGCCAGATGATATGGAATCTATAATAGCCTTTAGGAAACTAAAGGATGATTACGATATGATGACTACTCATATGATTTTATTGTCTAAAGATATGCCAAATTATGAAGTAAAGGAAATAATTGATGAAATTGAAGAGCTAGACGGAATAGAAAATGTGCTTTCTTATCAAGGATTAATAGGACCTAGTATACCAGAAGAGTTTATCCCAGATTCCGTAAGGGATAGATTTGAACAAGGAGATTATAAACAGCTAATAGTAAATTCTGAGTATAAGGCAGCAACAGATGAGGAAAATTTCCAAATAGAAAGGATAGAAGAAATAGTTAAAGAACATGATAAAACGGGAATTGTAACTGGAGAAGGGGTTCTCACTAAAGATTTAATAGGAATTGCTGATGATGATTTTAAAAGGGTAAATATATTATCTACTGCAGCAGTATTTGCCATAATATTAATAGTATTTAAATCCTTGTCTATACCAATATTTTTAATACTAGCAATAATGTTAGCTATATTTATAAATATGTGTGTTCCTTATTATGCAGGAAACTCCATACCATTTATTGCAGGTATTGTAATAGGCTCTATACAATTAGGGGCAACAGTAGACTATGCCATATTATTAAGTACTAGATTTAAAGAAGAAGTTGCAAATGGTCACAATAAATTTAAGGCCATGGAAATTTCTGTTAGAGAATCTTCTAAATCCATTATAACTAGTGGATTGGCTTTCTTTGGATCTACAATTGGCGTTGCTGTAGTTTCAGATATGGAATTAGTAAAGAGTTTAGCTGCTATGGTAGCTAGAGGTGCATTAATATCCACAGGAGTAATTTTATTTATACTACCAGGAGTATTAATAGCTACTGAAGGATTTATTGCCGTTACAACTAAGGATTGGAAATCTAGCAAAGAAAAAACTGAGAAAGGAAGGATTATATATGAAAACAAATAAGACACTATCTAAAATATTAGCGGTAGTTATGGTATTTTCAATGTTTTTACCTAGTATTGCCTACGGTGAGGGGAAAGTTAATAAAGAAGAAACTGTATATGTAAATTTAGATAATAATGGGGAAGACATAGAAACTATATCTAGTATTTGGTTACATTCAGATACTTCACTAAATACTGTAGAAGATATAAGTATTTTAGAAGAAGTAACAAATGTTAAAGGAGAAGAAGTACCTAAAATTGAAAATGGAAAATTGACTTGGGAAACAAATAATACAGATTTATATTATCAAGGGAAAGTTAAAAAGGAACTACCTTTAAAACCAAATATAAAATATTATTTAGATGGAAAAGAAGTAAATATAGAAGATATTGCAGGAAAATCTGGAAAATTAAAAATTAATATAAATATCGAGAATACAGACAAACACAATATCCACATTAAAGATGAAGGCAGTAGATCTGCATATACTCCATATATGGTAGCTACTGTAGTAGATTTACCTATGAATAAATTTAAAAATGTAAGTATAAATACGGGGAAAATCGTATCAGATGGTAGCAATCAAATAATAACATTTGTTTCTTTCCCAGGAATTAAGGAAAGTTTAGGAGAAAACAAGGATATATTAGATTTTGAGGATAATTTAGAAATAACAGCAGATGTAGAAAAATTTGAAATGAAACCAATAGTTTTCACAGCTACTTCAGAAATACCAGAATTAAATGGATTAGATGATGCTAAAGATTTAGATGAATTAATAGATGGAGTGAATAAAATATCAGAAGCTAGTGAAAAATTAGCTGATGCTATATCTGCATTATGCGATGGACAAAATGAGTTAAACAATGGGGTAAATGAATTAGTAGATGGAATGGAAAAATTGAAATTTGGTTCCAATAGTTTATTAGATGGTACATCTAAATTAAATGAAGGAATTAACAGTAGTTATTTAGGCAGTGTTAAAATCAATGAAGGTGCTAATACATTATCTAAATCAGCAAATGAATTAGGAAATGGCTTTATGGGTTTAAGCGAAGGTATGGTAGAATTTAGTGAAAAGGCAGTGGAATTTTCTCAAGGTGCTAGTAAAACAGCAGAAGGTGCTAGTGCAATTTCCAATGGAACTAAAGAATTAAATACAGGTATGCAAGAACTAATTCAAGGCACAGAAACTATAAAGACTGGTCAAGATAGTTTATCAGAAGGATTGGCTAAGAGTTTAGAAGGCTTAGAGGAAATTAAAAAAGGCAAAGAAAAAGAAGGAAAAGTAATAGGACTATTATTAAAAGGAGTAGAAGGACTAGAAACTGCAGTTAAGGCTGTGGGAAAACTTCCTGGAGGAGATGCCTTAGCAGAAAAGATGTTGGCAGGACTTGGAGAACAAAAGATGGCTTTAGAAGGTTTAAAAAATTCTAGTACTCAATTGGTGCAAGGAATAGAACAAATAGAAGCAGGAATTAAAGAAGCAGAAATGGCATCTAGAGAATTGGCTCAAGGAATTGAAAATGTAAATAATGGTCAAAAGAAAATTGGTGGAGGCTTAGAACAATTAGATGCAGGTACTGAAGGATTAAAGGCAGCTTCAAAGCAATTAGTAGAAGGTAGCAATGGACTACAACAGGGAGCAAATGTTTTAAGTGAAAATTCTAATAAAGTGAAGGAAGGTTCAGCTAAATTTAGCGAAGGGGCTAGTAGTTTAGCACAAGGAACAGATGCTTTAACTAATGGTCTAAAAGAATTAAATGCAGGTAGCGGAACACTTTACAATGGAGTAAATGAATTAAATAGTGGTGTAAATGCTCTAGCAGATGGAGGAGGAAAATTAAGAGAAGGTAGCAATAAATTAGCAGAAGGAAGTCAAGAATTAAACGAAGGAATGACTGAATTCCATAATGAAGGAATTTTAAAAATGAGTGAAGAAGTAAATAATGCAGATTTAGATATAGCTAAAGTTATAGATGTAAAAGATGAATTAGTAAAACTTGCTAGAGACAATAAATCTTTCACAGGAATTTCAGAAGATATGGACGGTAATTTAAAATTCATAATGAAAACTGAAGGAGTAAAATATGAAGAAGAAGTAGAGAAAGTAGTATTAGAAGAAAAAGAGGAAAAGGAAGAAAAAGGCTTTGTAGCTTGGCTCAAAGGCATATTTAAGAAATAAGACAGGGGACGGTTCCTCTGTCTTATTTTTAGGGCAAAATAAATTGTATA
>CAZMBD010000024.1:0-4001 GCA_964564325.1 uncultured Clostridiaceae bacterium | reverse complement strand
AATAAGACAGGGGACGGTTCCTCTGTCTTATTTTTAGGGCAAAATAAATTGTATATTAAATAAGTATAATATGATATAATTTTAATAAGATAAAAGGGAGGGATGATCATGGGTATGCTAAATAGGTTTAAAGATATAATGGCTAGTAATATTAATGCTTTATTAGATAAGGCAGAAGATCCAGAGAAAATGATAGATCAGTATTTGAGGAATCTGAACAGAGATTTAGGTAATGTAAAGGCAGAAACAGCCTCTATAATGGCAGAGGAAAAGAGAGCAAAAAGGGTATTGGACGAGTGTCGAGAAGATGTAGAAAAAATGGAAAACTATGCTATGAAAGCATTGGAAACTGGAAATGAAAATGATGCTAAGAAATTTTTAGAGAGAAAAGTGGAATTGTCAAAGAAAGAAAAAGAACTGGAAGAAGCATATAATTTAGCTACAACTAATGCGGAAAAAATGAGAGAAATGCACGATAAATTAGTTTCAGATATTAATGAATTAGAATCTAGAAGGACTATGCTAAAAGGAAAAATGGCAGTGGCTAAAACTCAAGATAAGATAAATAAAATAGGTTCTTCAGTAACAGATGCCAATACTTCTATATCTCAATTTGAAAGAATGGAAGACAAAGTAAATAAGGCATTAGATGAAGCAAATGCTATGGCAGAATTAAACAAATCCCCAAAAGATGATATAAAGGATTTAGCAGCTAAATATGATGATAATAAGGATACAGATGTGGAAGATGAGTTAGAAAAACTAAAGGCTAAATTAAAAGATAAGGAATAATAAAAAGGCTGTAGCTCAGGCTACAGCTTTAATTGTAAATTTCCCCGAAGGGGATAAGGGTGGTGATAATATGGTAATACATTATAAATGTCCTAATTGTGGGGGAGATATGGCCTATGATACGGAAACTGGGAAATTATATTGTGATAGTTGTGGTAGAGAAGATAGTATAGAAGATTTTCCTGTTGAAAATATTCAAGGAGTTTTCTCTGAAGAGGATGGAAAGGAGTACCATTGTAAAAATTGTGGTGCAGTAATTATGACGGATGCAGATACTACAGCTACTACTTGTAGTTTTTGTGGTGCAGGAGTAGTTTTGGGAGATAGATTGGCAGGGAAGATGGCACCAGCTAAAATAATTCCCTTTAAAATTAGCAAGGAAGAGGCTATGAAGGCTTTTAAATCTTGGGCAGGAAATGGCAAACTTACTCCAAAGGGATTTATGACTGCAGATAGAATAAAAAATATTACAGGTATATATGTACCCTTTTGGCTATATGATTTAAATTCTAGAGTTCAGGTCAATGCAATATGTACTAAAGTGAGGACTTATACTAGGGGAGATTATATATATACAGAAACTAGGTATTATGATGTTTATAGAGATATAAATTTAGATTATGTAAAACTACCAGTAGATGCCTCTGAAAAAATGAATGATGAGCTAATGGATAAGATAGAACCATATAATTACAATGGTTTGAAGGAATTCAAAACCCCTTATTTAGCAGGATATATTGCAGAAAAATACAATTATGATGAAAAAGAATTATTACCAAGGGCTAAATCTAAAATTGAAAATTATATAAATTCTTATATTAGTTCTACTATTACTGGTTATTCTTCAGTTAGATATAATAGTAAAAATATAAATACAAATAAGAAAAATGCCTATTATACATTATTACCTGTATGGATGGTATATTATGATTATGATTATTCAGAACATACCTTTGCCATGAATGGGCAAACAGGAAAAGTAGTAGGGAAACCACCTATTAGCTTTATTAGAGTTCTCAAATGGTTTGGAGGAATAGCAGGATTAACATTTATCATATTAAAGATTATTGCCTTAGCCATGGGGGGTGGATTGTGGTGAGAAGGAAAATTATATTTTTAGCAATAATTTTATTTATATTATCCATAGTACCAGTAGAAGCAGCGGCACCTAAGCAAAGAGTATATGATTTTGCTAATTTATTGGAAGCTGAAGAAGTAGAAAAACTAGAGTTAATGGCAGAAAAATATAGTGAAAAGCGAGAAACTGATTTTATCATATTAACTACTAAGAATACCAATGGAAAAGATATAGTAAAATATATGGAGGATTTTTATGATGATAATGCCCTAGGTTTCGATAGACCCCATGGCAATACTGCCATAATCACTATAGATATGCACTATAGAGAAGTATATTTAGCAGGATTTTATAAAGGTGAAGAATATTTAAGTGATTATAGATTAGATTTAATTCGTAATAAGATCAGTCCTTATTTATCCAATGGAGATTATTATACGGCTTTTAGTAAATTTATTAAATTAGGGTATAAATATATGGGCATGGAACCACATGTAGATCCAGATAATATACTTTTCAATCTATGGTTTCAAATTATAATGTCCTTAGTTATTGCTGGAATAATAGTAGGATCCATGGCTTATAACTCTGGAGGAGGAGTTACTGTTTATGAAGGGACCTATAGAGATTTTAGTAGTTCTAGAGTAGTGAATAAAAGAGATAATTATTTAAGAACCTCTGTAACTAAGACTAGGAAACCCTCTTCCAATAATAATTCATCAGGAGGAGGTTTTGGTGGTGGTAGTAGTGGTGGTGGAACCACTTCAGGTGGCCATTCCCACAGTGGCAGTAGAGGAGGCTTTTAAATAAGTTCACTTTTTAGGCCTGGCTTGTAAAAGTGAACTTATTTATAGAATTTTAATATAAGGAGGTAAAACTATGTTTGGAAAACAATTTGCTAATGTAGTGGAGTGGGAAGAATTTCGAGATGATATGATATTTTGGAAATGGACTAATAGAGAAATAAAAAAGGGAAGTAAATTAATTATTAGACCTGGACAGGATGCTATATTTTTATTTAATGGTAAGATTGAAGGGATTTTTCAAGATGAAGGGGAATATGATATAGAGTCTCAAATCATACCTTTTTTATCTACACTAAAGGGTTTTAAATTTGGATTTAATACTGGAATGAGAGCTGAAGTATTATTTGTAAATACTAAGGAATTTATAGTAAAATGGGGAACTAAAAATGCTATAAATATTCCTACTATGGGCTTACCTGGTGGAATGCCAATTAGAGCTAATGGTACTTTTAATTTTAAAGTAGATGATTATATTAGATTAATAGATAAAATAGCAGGGGTAAAACAATCATATTTAGTGGAAGATGTAAAATTAAGAATTACTTCTGTATTGGATCAATTACTGATGAAGTGGATAGTAAAGGAAGGAAAAGATATGTTTAATCTTCAAGCTAATTCTTTTGAAATAGCTAAGGGAATTAGGGAAGATTTAGATATGGAAATAATGGATAGTGGTATGACTATTACAGGATTTAATATTATTAGTTTTAACTATCCAGAAGAAATTCAAGAAATGATAAATAAAACAGCTTCTCATAGCATGGTAGGAGATTTAGGTAGGTTCCAACAAATATCCATGACTGAAGGAATATCCTCTGGGAAAGTTAAAGGTGGAGGTACAGCCTCAGATATGGCAGGGATGATGATGGGAATGAATGTAGCTAAGGAAATGATGAAAAACATGGATGAAGGTAAACCGTCTCAAAGTAGTAATAAGCCAAATTTTTGCCCTAATTGTGGACAAAAAACAGGAGAAGGAAATTTCTGCTCCAACTGTGGACAAAAGCTATAGAAATAATCTATAGTTGTGCTTCGTTCTATAGATAATATCTATTGGATTAAATTGACGAATAATGTTACCTTATTTCTAGTAAGAAAAAAGGAGTGACATAATATGAATATAAAGAAAAAAGTACTTGCATTATTGCTAATATTTGTATTAGCTTTTGGTGTAGTAGCATGTCAAAAAGCTGATGCACCTAAAAAAGATGTAGAACCTGAAGAACAAACAGGTGAAGAGACAAATGATAAACCTTTTGAAGGGACAACTTTAAGTGTAATGGTAGCATATGGTGGTGCAGATGCTACATTTGAAAAGTTTACTG
>CAZMBD010000023.1:4922-24953 GCA_964564325.1 uncultured Clostridiaceae bacterium | reverse complement strand
TACCAGCTCCCATGGAAGATATAATTGGAATATTCATCATATTACAATTTTCTATCAAATTTATTTTAGATGAAATCATATCTATGGCATCTATTACATAGTCATAACTATTGCTTAATAACTGATTTTTATTTTCGCTTGTATACATTTCATCAAAAATTTCAATATCCATATTAGGATTTATATCCAAAAGTCGTTCTTTCATTACCTCTACTTTCTTAAGTCCAATAGTTTTAAAATTAGCGTGAATTTGTCTATTTAAATTAGATATATCTATTATATCATAATCTATTAATACTATACTACCTAAACCAGATCTGGCTAAAGCCTCGGCAGCGTAGGACCCTACGCCACCTACTCCAAAAACTGCTACCTTAGAATTTCTAAGCTTTATCATACTTTCCCTACCTAATAATAACTCCGTTCTTGAAAATTGATTATCCATTTTATTTCTCCAAATCTAATTTCATATGCACTTCCTTTAATTGTGCATCTGAAACACTAGTTGGAGCATCAGTCAATAAGCAAGTTGCAGACTGTGTTTTAGGGAAAGCAATAACATCTCTAATATTTTCACTATCTACCAATAACATTATCAATCTGTCAAAACCATAGGCAAGACCTCCATGAGGTGGAGTACCATATTTAAAGGCATCTAATAGAAAACCAAACTTATCATAAGCCTCTTCTTCAGAAAATCCAAGTGCCTTAAACATTCTATTTTGTAAATCTTTATTGCTTATTCTAATACTTCCACCACCTATTTCATCTCCATTAATTACAATATCATAAGCCTTAGCTCTTACCTTTTCTGGATGGGTTTCTAGTAATTCTATATCCTCTTCCATAGGATGAGTGAAAGGATGATGTTTTGCCACATATCTCTTTTCATCTTCATCATATTCAAATAATGGGAATTCTGTAATCCATACTAATTTTAAATCGTTATCATCTATGATATCTAGTCTTCTTGCTACTTTATTTCTCAAGTTTCCCAAACTATCAAACACAACTTTTGGTTTGTCAGCTACAAATAAAAGTAAATCTCCTTCTTCACCATTCATCCTAGTTAAGATATTGTCTAATTCTTCTTTAGATAAAAACTTAGCTATAGGAGATGTGATTCCTTCATTAGTAATCTTGATCCATGCTAAACCCTTAGCACCAAAACTCTTTACATAATCTTCTAATTTTGAAATATCCTTTCTAGAAAATTCACTTTCATATCCTTTCACATTTATACCTTTTACACAACCATTATTTTTTACTGTACCATTAAATACTTTAAATTCAGAACCCTTAACTATATCTGAAATATCTTCTAATTCAAAACCAAATCTTAAATCTGGTTTATCTACACCAAATCTATTCATTGCCTCTTTATAAGTCATTCTATCTATAGGTAATTTTATTTCAATTCCCTTTAATTCCTTAAAAAGTCTATATAATAGTTTTTCATTTATTTCTATTACATCGTCCACATCTACAAAGGACATTTCCATATCTATTTGGGTAAATTCTGGTTGCCTATTGGCCCTTAAATCCTCATCTCTAAAGCATTTTACTATTTGGTAATATCTATCCATACCTGATACCATTAAAAGCTGTTTCATAAGCTGTGGTGACTGGGGAAGAGCGTAGAATTCTCCAGGATTAACCCTACTAGGTACTAAATAGTCTCTCGCACCTTCAGGTGTAGGTTTCGTTAACATTGGAGTTTCAATTTCTATAAAATTATTTTCATCTAGAAAATTTCTAACTAATTTTGCTGTTTTATGCCTCATCTTTAGATTGTATTGCATTCTAAGTTTTCTCAAATCTAAATATCTGTATTTTAGTCTCATAGTTTCTGATACATTATCATCATCTTTTATATAAATTGGTGGAGTTTCCGCTGTATCTAATATCTTTAACTCATCTACTAAAACTTCTAGTTTTCCTGTAGGTATATCCTTATTTATAGATTCCCTCTCTCTAACTTTTCCTTTAATAGCTAATACATATTCAGCTCTTATTTTCTCTGCTTTTTTAAATATATCCTTAGAAATTGTACTATCAAATACTATTTGACAAATTCCGGTAGTGTCCCTTAGGTCTATAAAAATCAAAGAACCTAAATTTCTCTCCCTTTGAACCCAACCCATTAGCACTACTTCTTCTCCAATATTTGGCTCTCTTAACTCACCACACATATTAGTTCTTCGTAAATTTCCCATCTTTTCTATCATTTAAATACCTCCTTCATAATAAAAGCCTCTCGTCTCTGAATTCAGGGACGAGAGGCTGTATCTCGCGGTACCACCCTAATTAGGTTATTACCTCACTTAAATATTGATAACGTAGTTTCCTACGAACATATACTTTGTTAACTCAAAGGTGTCTTCGCTAAATATTATCATCAGTTTCCACCAAGTCTGACTCTCTATAGATAAGGGATTTAACTACTTTTCCTTCTCATAGTTTTTTATGTTTTTTATTATAAGATATATCTAGATAACTGTCAAGGTAGAATTTCCTATTTTAAAACTTCATGCTTTCTTTCTACCATCTCATCAACTCTATTTAAATATTCCTCCAAAGATTTTACATTTGGCACTCTTTCAATTCTATTTTCCATTGGGAAAAATATCTTAGATACTGCGCCCATACCAGCTGCCATTATGGTTTCCTTTTCTTCCATCATCCTAATATTATATATACATTCCTTTCCCTCTAAGGAATATCCTATATTTTCAAAGTTTCCTAATATTTGTTTTTGCCTATAAAGATAATAAGGTTTCAAATTCATTTCATTTGCATACTTTTTAGTTTCTTTTAACATTTTGCCTATAATGCTTTGATCTTCTACTGAATATTTATCCATTGTTTCCCTAAACTTAGAACCTCTCTTTACTGCTAAAGTGTGAACAGTTAAATTTTCTGGTCTAAGCTTTTTTATTTCTTCTAATGTATTATTTATCTCATTCAATCCTTCTGATGGAAGTCCTACAATTAAATCCATATTTATAATATCAAATCCAATTTCTCTAGCCATATAATAGGATTTAATTATATCTAAACTATTGTGTTTTCTTCCAATAAGCCTTAAGGTATTATCATTCATAGTTTGAGGATTTATGCTAATCCTATCTACTTTATTTCTATTTAGCATATTAAGTACCTCTTTATTAATAGTATCTGGTCTACCTGCTTCCACTGTTATTTCATCTATATTCTCTCTACCAAAATTTTTATATACATTTAGAATTATTTTTTCTAAATTATCTATAGGTATAGCTGTAGGAGTACCTCCTCCTATATATATAGTCGAAATTAATTTATCCTTCATAAGCTCTTTAATATTATCTATTTCATATATTAATTTATTCGTATATTCATCTACATATTCAGAATATCTATTTATACTGCATGAAGGAAATGAACAATACAGACATCTAGTTGGACAAAAAGGAATGCTAATATATAAACTAAATATATTTTCATCTAAGGGATATAAATATTTTCTCTGACTTTTACAAATATCAAGTATTAATTGAGCTTTTTCAAAAGAAATTTTATATTCATTTAATAAAATTTCTTGAATTTTTCCCTCATATAATCCCTCGTCTAATAAGGTATGGGCTATCTTTACAGGTCTAATACCCGTTAAAATTCCCCAAGGTGCTTTAGTATCTGATATATTAATTAAAGCATTATATAAGCTTTTTTTCGTCCCTATTCTGAGCTTCTTTTTAAAATCACCTTGCCCAATCTCTACATTCTGTAAATTTTCTTCTGTATATTCAAAAATTAGTTTATTATCCTTATATACTTTGGTAATAGAATTAATTCTTTCATTTTGTTCTAATATATTTTGTATAAAAATTCCACTACCAGGATATTCTTCTACATCTTCAATAAAAATTATATCTTCTTTGAAAAAAAATATTTTAATTAATTCCTGCACTTCATATCTAAAATCATGTCCAATTAAATTAAGGTAAATCATTATCTTTTCTCCTAATAGTCTCTATAATAATCATTAAACACCTTTTTAATATATTTTTTTGAAATACCTAATTCCCTAGATACTTCTTCCTTTTCTAATCCCATTTCTATTAATTCATTTATATCATGTAAATCCACATTTACCTTAGGTTTAGTATAATTTTTTTTATTTCTTCTACTCATATCTGCCACCTCCTAGTTATAGATTTCCCTAAAAGGTGGCTTAAAATACTCTATCTTACAAAGGGATTAGTTGCCTTTTCTCTTTCAATAGTTGTAACTGGTCCATGACCAGGATAAATAATAGTATTATCTGAATATATTAAAATTTTATTTTTAATTGAGGATATAATATCCTCATATGAACCTCCTGCAAAATCTGTTCTTCCTATGGAACCTGCAAATAAAGTATCGCCAGTAAATATACTGTCTCCAATTTTTAGGCTAATACCTCCTAAAGTATGACCTGGAGTATAGATTACCTTTGCTATTAAATCCCCAAAAGAAATTTCATCTCCATCTTCTAATAATATATCTGCACTAACTTCAATAGTACCCATTGCCATAAGACTAGATAAATTTTTGTCTCCATTTCTTAACATATACTCATCTTTTTTATGGATAGCTACTGGTGCATCTATAAAATTCTTTAAATCATTTATTCCAGCAATATGATCTCCATGACCATGAGTTAATACTATATATTTAATATCTAATCCTATATCATTTATTCTTGTCATTATATCATCTGCATCTCCACCCGGATCAATTACTATTCCCTCTTTTGTATTCTCTGAATACACCAAATAGCAATTAGCAGCATATATACCTGCAGGTATCCTTTCTACTCTCAATAATATCCCTCCTAAAACATTTTATTACTATCTATTAATATGGTCACAGGACCATTATTGGCAATTTTTACATTCATATGAGCACCAAATACGCCATTCTCAGTTTTTATCCCCTCTTCTTTACAGAGTCTAATAAATTCCTCGTAAATATCTTCTGCCAACTCTGGATTAGCTGAAGAACTAAAACTTGGCCTTTTGCCACGTCTTACATCTCCATATAATGTGAATTGAGAAACTACTAAAATTTCACCATTAATATCTTTTAGGGATAAATTCATCTTTCCTAAATCATCTTCAAATATCCTTAAACCTAAGACTTTATCTACCATATATTCAAGATCTTTATCATTATCATTTTCTCCCACTCCAAGAAATACTAATAAACCTTTATCAATTTCTCCAACAATTTTCTCTTCAACCTCTACATTTGCATAGTCTACTCTTTGAACTACAGCTCTCATTTTTATCTTCCTTCCTTTAACTAATCACCCTATATACATCTATTACACCATTTATCTTTTTAATCCTCTTTATTAACTCTTTTAATTGTACTGTATCCTTTATTTCTGAAGTCATATTAATTACAACTAATTTTTCCTTATTAGTTCTGGCATTTAAAGATAAAATACTAAGATCTAAATCATTTATTTTTTGAGTGATATCAGTTAACAATCCTGATCTATCAGTTGATATTATCTGAATTTCCACTGGATACTCTGCCTTTTCATTGGTGTCCCATTCTACATCTATAAACCTTTCCTGTTCATCTAATTCAGATATATTGGGACAGTCTTTTCTATGAATTGAGACTCCTCTTCCTCTTGTAATATAACCTACTATTTCATCTCCAGGGACAGGATTACAACATTTTGAAAATCTCACTTTTATATTATCTACTCCAGTTATACTTATTCCTTGATTAAGAGATTGAGGTTTTTTAGGTGTTTCCTTTACTTTAGATTCAATAATAATTTTTTCGTCTTCTATATCATAATGCTCATTATATAATTCCTTCAGTCTGGGCATCACCTGAGATAATGTAATGCTACCATAGCCTAGTCCTGCATAAAGATCATCAGAAGTATTTAAACTCAATTTAGTAGCAATACTTTTTAACCAATCTTCCTTCAAAATATTAGAGGGCTTATATCCCTGTCTTTTGACTTCTCTTTCTAACATTTCCTTGCCCTTATTAATATTTAAGTCCCTATCCTCTTTTTTAAACCACTGTCGAATTTTAGTTTTCGCCTGACTACTTTTTACTATCTTAATCCAATCCCTACTAGGACCACTACTTGAAGAAGTGAGCACTTCTACAATATTTCCGTTTTTTAATTTATAGTCCAGTGGAACTATTCTCCCATCTACCTTTGCACCTACACAACTATTTCCCACATCAGTATGAACTCTATATGCAAAATCTATAGGTGTAGAACCATTAGGTAAATTAATCACATCTCCCCTAGGTGTAAATACATATACTTCATCAGTAAACAAATCTATTTTCAAAGTTTCCATAAATTCTTGTGGATCCTTTAAATCTTTTTGCCACTCTAGTAACTGCCTTAGCCAAGTTAATTTCTCATCGAAATTATCGGTTTTCATTACACCTTCTTTATACTTCCAATGAGCAGCAATCCCATACTCTGCAGTTCTATGCATATCCCATGTTCGAATTTGCACTTCAAATATTTCTCCCTTTGATCCTATAACAGTAGTATGGAGAGATTGATACATATTTGGTTTAGGCATAGCTATATAATCTTTGAATCTGCCTGGAATAGGTTTCCACATAGTATGAACTATTCCAAGTACTCCATAGCAATCCTTAACACTATCTACTATTACTCGTATAGCTGTTAAATCAAATATCTGTTCAAAAGACTTGTTTTGGTAGACCATTTTCTTATATATACTATAAAAAGATTTAGGCCTTCCACTAATATCACTAGAAATACCCATTTCTTTTAATTTCTGATCTAGTTCATCAATTATCATTTGTATATATTCTTCTCTTTCTTTTCTTCTCTTAGATACCTTGTCTACCAAATCGTAATATCCATCTGGATCTAAATACCTTAAAGATAAATCTTCTAATTCCCATTTGATTTTAGACATACCTAGTCTATGAGCTAGAGGTGCATATATTTCAAGGGTTTCTATAGCCTTTTCTTTTTTCTTTTCTTCGCTCATATATTCTAAAGTTCTCATATTATGAAGTCTATCTGCTAACTTTATGATAATAACTCTAATATCCTCTGCCATAGCCACTACCATTTTTCTTAAATTCTCAGCTTGATTTTCCTGCTTGGTTTTATATTGTAATTTTTTTAGCTTTGTAACACCATCTACTAAATCTGCCACTTCTTTTCCAAACTCTAAGCTTATTTCTTCATAAGTAATATCAGTATCTTCTATTACGTCATGTAATAAACCTGCAATAATAGTTTGCTCATCCATATTTAAATCCGCTAATATCATAGCCACATTATACGGATGAATAAAATATTTTTCTCCTGAATTTCTAAACTGACCTTCATGAGCAAATTCAGAAAAATGATAGGCTTTTATAATTTCCTCCATATTTGCATTAGGATTATATTGTTCAATTTTTAATAGTAAATTCTCAATCATATATTTCACCTTCAAATTTATTCATGTCTATATAAATAAAAATTATAAAATGCTTTTATAGATAACTTTTTTGTTATGGATATATTATAACACTTAATAAAAATATTGAAACTACGATTTTATTGATACAGTGAATACTATCTATAATGTTGAATATAAACCTGAAGTTTTCTATTTCCCATATACTCATTTATATTTGGTATATATACTATATCTAGTTTTATATTATTATCTACTCCTTGGTACATTTTATCCAATTCCTCAAACCCAAATTTATTAGAAATTTTTCTTTCAAACTCTTCAATATCGCCAAAATATATTCCAGCCATTGCCCTACCCTTATCTGTTAAAAATATAAGTTTGAGAACATTCTGATTACTTCCTAAAATAAAAGCCCTCTTAACCCTAAGCTCTTTTGCTCCAAATAGTGGTCTTGGATTTCCCTTTCCAAAAGGTTCTAAAGCTTTTAAACTTTCTACTAGGGGAAAGCTAATATAATCTAGGGGAAGCTCCATATCTATATAAACTTTAGGCATTAAATCTAATTCTGTTAAACTAGCTTGTTTATTTAGACTATTTCTAAAGCTATCTAATTTATCCATATCTAGTGAAAGTCCTGCTGCCATAGTATGTCCACCAAAAGCTAATAATAGATCCTTGACACCATTTATTTCTTCAAACATATTATATTCCTCTATAGACCTTCCTGAACCCTTGATTTTATTTTCATCTTTAGACTTAGTTAACACAATAGTAGGTTTATAATATCTATCCTTAACTCTACCAGCAATAATACCTGCTATACTTTCGTGAATACTAGGTTCATACACCACTAAAACCTTATCCCTTTTTAAATCCGTCTTCTCTATTTGTTCAACAACAGTATCAAAACCTTCTTCTGTCATAAATTTTCTCTCTTCATTTAAAAAATGAAGTCTATTAGCATATTCCCTTGCCTTCTCTTCATCAGCAGTTAAAAATAACTCCACTGCTATTTCTGCATTATCTAATCTTCCTGAGGCATTTATAGAAGGCCCTATTATAAATCCTAGTGAATAAGTATTTATAGTTTTTCCTTCTAATCCAGTAGCTTCAATAAGTGCTTTTAAACCTAAATTATCAGTATTATTAATTCTTTCTAAGCCTTCTTTTACTATGATTCTATTTTCATCTATTAGATCTACCACATCACAAACTGTTCCCATAGCTACAAATTCTAATAATTTATAAGCCTCTTCCATATCCACATTCATTTCACTATAAATTGCTTGAATTAATTTAAACGCTACCCCTGCACCACACAATTCTTTAAAAGGATATTTACAATCTTTTCTTTTTGGATTTATAACTGCATCTGCATCTGGTAATAAATATTCCTTCACACCTTTTTCATTTTCAATATAAGCCAAATCATGATGATCTGTTACAATTACTTTAATATCTAATTCTTTTGCAAGTTTTATAGCTTCAAAAGCAGATATTCCATTATCGCAAGTTATTATTAAATCTACATCATCTTCTTTGGCTTCTCTAACTATTCTTTCATTTATTCCATATCCATCCTTTATTCTATGAGGAATAACATAGTCCACATTTGCATTAAATTTCCTTAATCCATTATATAAAGTTAATATAGCAGAATTTCCATCCTGATCATAATCTCCAGAAATTCTTATTTTTTCATTTTTATTTATACTATCTATTATAATTTTTACCCCTAAATCCATATCCTTCATTAGCATTGGATTATGTAATTTATCTAAGCTTGGATTAATAAAGCTATCCATCAATTTATAATCTTTTAAATTTCTATTTACCATTAATTTACATAAAAATTTATTTATCCCTAATCTTTTAGATAAAAAATTCAAATCTGCCTTTATGTTTTTTACAAACCATCTTTCCAAAGTATTATCACTCCAATATATCTGTATCTAAACTTTCCGCATTTTCTAACTTTTCATCTAACAACGACTGCAGTCTATCTCTCTCTTCTTCCATTCCTTCAATCTTACTATTTAAGCTTTTGATCTCTTCTCCCCTATTTTCTACTAATGACTTTAAATTATCTATTTCAGCTTCTAATGGTTCAATTAATTTATTTAACTCTTTTATTTCCTTTTTTAATTTAAAAGTCCTTACCATGCCTAGTAAAGCCATAATTAAAGCTCCTAATATAGTAGAAATAAAGATTACAATTGCTTGAGAAATTTGTACCTTTGTAAATAATAAATCTATAGCTACCTTATCCGCATTGGCCAATGCAAATATTGCAACAATAGCTGCAAATATCAATGAAAAAACAAAACCTCTTTGCATAAATTTGTCCCTCTTTTCATTACAATATTATATTATAAGATTTTTACCCAATTTAAAAGCATATATTACATAAAACTGCCCTAGGGCAGTTTTATGTAATATATTAATTTTATTTTTTCATTTCATACCATAGTGGTGGAGCTATAAATAGTGATGAATAGGTACCTGAAATCATACCAAATATAAGGGGTAATGCTAGTATTTTTATATCTTCAACCCCCACTATATAAAGAACTATTACAGAAACTAAGGTGGTTAAAGAAGTATTTATAGTTCTTGTTAAAGATTTTCTTATACTTGTATTAATAATATCCTCATTTTTAGCCTTAGGATTAAATTTAAATTCTTCCCTAATTCTATCAAATATTACAATAGTATCATTTATGGAATATCCTAGTATAGTAAGGATAGCTGCTATAAATGCAGAATTTACTGGAATTTTAAATATTGCATATATAGCAAAAGTAACTAAAACATCATGCAATAATGCAATAATTGCTGCAATAGCAAATTTAAGTTCAAATCTAATACTAATATAAATTAACATAGCTACTACTGCTATAGCAGAAGATAGTAAAGCCCTTCTTTTTATTTCCTTACCCATAAAAGGCTGGAATTTCTCTGATTGAAATTCTCTTTCATCTATATCATATTTTTCTACAAATTTGTCTATCATTTCTGTTATCTCAGCATTAGTAAAATCTTTTTTAGATCTTATCATTATTTCATCTTGTTCTGTTCCAACATGAATAATACTTGCTTCATCATCATATTCATTTACAATTTCACGAGCTTCATCTACAGCTATTACCTGTCCAATTTTTAATTGAATAGATGTACCACCAGTAAAATCAATACCATAATTTAAACCACTTGCAATGCCTATAATTAATCCTATTATAATAATTATTGAAGATATACTATAAAAAATCTTTCTGTTTTTTATTACATTTATTTTCTTATCTTTTTTAACATTATTCATACCATATAGATTGGCATTTTTAGTATTAGTCATATCAACTGTTAATTTCAACAAATGTTTTGTTATAAAAACAGATGTTATCATAGAGGCAACAATACCTAGTATTAAAGTTACACCAAATCCTTTAATAGGTCCAATTCCAAAATAATATAATACAATACCTGCTATTAATGTAGTAATATTTGAATCCAATACAGAAGTCAATGCTCTCTTAAATCCATGATCTATAGAAGCTCTAATAGATTTACCATTTCTTAATTCTTCTTTTATTCTCTCAAATATCAGTACATTCGCATCTACTGCCATACCTATAGACAATATAAGTCCTGCAATACCCGGTAAAGTAAGTTTTACACCTAAAAATTTCATAGCAAATAATACAATTAATATATATATGGTAAGTCCAATATCTGCAACTAATCCTGGTATTCTATAATAAATTAACATAAATAGAAATATAATTAAAATTGCAATAGCACCAGCTTGTATACTTTTATCTAAAGCTTCTAAACCAAGAGTTGGTCCAATAACTGAAGTTTGTAATTCTTTCATATCTACAGGTAATGCACCTGCTCTTATAAGAGTCGCTAAATTACTTGCACTTTCTACATCAAATTCTCCCTCTATTACAGCCTTTCCATCTGTAATAGCAGATTGAACTATAGGAGCAGATATTATCTGTTCATCTAATACAATATAAATAATCTTATCTTCCATATTTGTCTTTTCCACTAATTTTGTAGTAGCTTCTTTAAAGGCTTCTGCACCATCTTTATCAAATTCCAACGCTACTACAGGCTTGTCACCAAGTTCACTTCTGTGGAAAGATACTTCAGAACTCTTTACATTTTTCCCAGTTAAAACCTCATTACCTTCTGGATCAATAAATTGCAATTGAGCAGTTTTACCGATTATTTCAATGGCCTCTTCTGGATTATCTACACCAGCTAATTCTATTCTAATACGATTATTTCCTTCTATGGTTATATTAGGTTCAGAAACTCCTAAACCATCTACCCTTTGAGTAATAATCATCTTCGACTGTTCCATAGCTTTTTGCAATGCTTCACCTTGTAGATCTGTATCAGCTTCTAATACTACATATACTCCCCCTGCCAAATCCAAACCTAAGTCTATGGAATCCTTTACATTTGAAATCTCCTTACCCCCAATTTTTATACCATTTATTGCAGTAAAACTAGCAAAAGCAACTATTGCAACAATAAGTATAAATAGTAGGGTTTTCTTCATGTTCATACCTATTACCTCCCAAATCTAAAATTAGGTGCCCATTATAAAATAAAAAGCAGTGGTTTGAAACCACCACCCTAGCTGCGTATATTCACCTAATTTAATATACCTTCTTCTATATTAGGGACTATACTTTTAATAGTATATCATAAATTTTTTATTATTTAAAGTCTATTTTAAATTTATCCCTAGCACTCCTCCAATAATTCCAGTTACCAATGAAATCAAAAATTTACTAATAGAAAAAATATCAAATGTAAAAGGTTTTACAAATAAATAATTTAAAAATACTAGAATCAAAAAATATAAAATACCTAAAATACCTCCATTAAGCCACCCATTTTCCTCAACTTTAATTGCAATATAAATCCCTCCAAAACTTATGCTGATTATCATTATGATTGTATTTAATAAGGGTATACTAGATTCTTTTAATGATGTATATGTAAGCAAAAAAGATACAATTAAAACTAAAACACAAGTTAGAATATATGCTAAAACTAAAGCTTTAAACATATATTTAATATTATTTTCTAATCCTTTATCCCTCATAAACTCCACCTCCTATTCTTATTTTATCTTATTTCTCTAATTTGTATTTTATTACAAAAAAATAAAACTCCCTATAAAAAGGAAGTTTTATTTTTCTTCATCATCTGAATCAACTTTATTTGTCACAGCACCTATAGCCCATCTAGCCATTTCCAATCTAGTTTTATTTGGTTCTACTTCAATAATAACCCCATCTTCTTTTAGCTTAACTACTTCACCTTTAATGCCACCTATAGTTATTACCTTATCCCCTTGCTTTAAATTGTCTCTCATTTCCATAACTTCTTTTTCTCTTTTCTTTTGAGGTCTAATGGCAAAGAAATAAAATATTAGCAAAAAAGCTATTGGAACTATTAACCCTCCTAAACCTGCTGTTTGACCTGCATTTTCCATAAATTTTACCTCCTCTTTTTATTTTATATACAATAAATATTTAATGCCTTTATCAATTAATATATCCATATTTTTTATAAAACTCTTCTCTATATTCTAATAATCTATCTTCTTTAATAGCTTCTCTAATATTTTCCATTAATTTAATTAAAAAATATAAATTATGAATAGTCGCAAGTCTAGCACCTAAAATTTCATTTACATTGAATAAATGCCTTATATATGCCCTAGAATAATTAGAACAAGTATAACAATCACATTCTGGATCTAATTTTGTAAAATCTTCCTTATATTTAGCATTTCTAATTGTCAATTGCCCTTGACTTGTCATAACAGTTCCATTTCTTGCAATTCTCGTAGGTAATACACAATCTGCCATATCAATTCCATTGATAACTGCTTCAAATAGATAATCCGGAGTACCTACACCCATTAAATATCTAGGCTTATCCTCTGGTAATAATGGTGTGGTAAATTCCAACAACTCACACATTAACTCTTTAGGTTCTCCTACACTTAAACCACCTATGGCATAACCAGGAAATCCTATATCTATTATATCTTTTGCAGACTGTTCTCTTAAATCTTTATACATGCCTCCTTGTATTATACCAAATAAAGCTTGCTTTTCCCAGTCTTTATGATAATCTTTACATCTTTTTGCCCATCTAGTTGTCCTTTCCATGGACTTTTTAGCATATTCATAACTAGCAGGATAGGGAGTGCATTCATCAAAAGCCATCATTATATCTGAACCTAATGAATTTTGAATTTCTATGGATTTCTCTGGACTAATAAAATGAGTAGAACCATCTATATGTGATCTAAATTCTACACCTTTTTCTGTAATTTTTCTCAACTCTCCTAAACTAAAAACTTGAAATCCGCCACTATCTGTTAGGATAGGATAAGGCCAATTCATAAATTTATGAAGTCCACCTGCTCTTTCAATAAGTTCATGTCCTGGTCTTAAATATAAATGATAAGTATTACTTAATATTATTTGAGCACCTAAGTCCCTTACTTCCTCTGGAGTCATTGCCTTTACTGTTGCCCTAGTTCCTACAGGCATAAATATAGGCGTCTCTATAATACCATGAGGAGTTTTTAATTCTCCAAGTCTTGCATTTGAATCTGTTGCGTCCTTAATTTTTTTAAATTCTATTGCCATATATATCCTCCCATTATTTAATAAGCATAGCATCGCCAAAACTAAAAAATCTATATTTTTTACAAATTGCTTCATTATATGCATTTAATATATTCTCTTTTCCTGCCAATGCAGATACTAACATCAATAAAGTAGATTCTGGTAAATGAAAATTAGTTATTAATTCATCTACAATTTTATATTCATAACCTGGAGTTATGAATATGTCTGTCCAACCTGATTTTGGAACAACTAAACCTTTATCTGTTCCTAAAGTTTCTAATGTTCTGGTAGTAGTAGTACCTACTGCAATTATCTTTCCACCATTTGATTTTGTATGATTAATAGTATCTGCTACTTCTTGAGATAGATGATAATACTCTGAATGCATATGATGTTCTTCTATATTTTCTACCTTTACGGGTCTAAAAGTTCCTAAGCCTACATGAAGTGTTAAGAATACTACATTTACACCTTTGTTTTCTATTTCCTTTAATAGTTCTTTTGTAAAATGAAGTCCTGCTGTAGGTGCTGCTGCAGAACCTTCCTTCCTTGAATAAACTGTTTGATATCTATTTTTATCCTCTAATTTTTCTTTAATATAAGGAGGTAGGGGCATCTCTCCTAATTTATCTAATATTTCCTCAAATATTCCATTATACTCAAATTCTACAATTCTAGTGCCATCTGCTTCAATACTTAGCACAGTAGCTATTAATTCATTTTTACCAAATATTATTTTATTAGAAGGCCTTACTTTTTTCCCAGGTCTTACAAGAGTTTCCCATTTATCTCCTTCTATCCTTCGTAATAATAAAAATTCTATAATTTCTTCTTTACCTTCCCTATGGCCAAATAATCTAGCAGGTATTACTTTAGTATCATTTAATACTAAACAATCTCCCTTATTTAAATAATTTACAATATCTTTAAAACATTTATGTTGTATTTCCCCATTTTCCTTATCTAATATCATTAGTCTAGAATTAGATCTATTATCTATAGGATGTTGGGCAATTAGTTCTTCTGGCAAATCATAGTAAAAATCACTTGTTTTCATTAGACCATCCTTTTCTAAATTATTTTCTAAATATATTTAATAGTAAAGTTAAAATTAAACTTACAATTAAAGCAGATACTACTGGAAAGAAAAACGTGAAATTTCCTCTTTGAATAAAAATATCTCCAGGTAATTTCCCCAATCCAAATTTTTCACCTAATAGTAAAATACCTCCTAATATAATCATAAATAAACCTATAGTTATAAATACCTTGCCAAAGGATTCCATATTTACACCTCTATTTTTTATAATGAATATCAAAATGTTCATATGCCTTCTTTGTTATTACTCTACCTCTTGGGGTTCTATTTATAAATCCAATTTGCAGTAAATAAGGTTCATAAACATCTTCTATAGTAGTGCTTTCTTCCCCTGTTGCAGCCGAAAGAGTGTCTAAGCCTACTGGCCCACCATCAAAATTTTCTATCATAGTAAGTATTAGCTTTCTGTCTACATCATCTAGCCCAAGGGCATCTATTTCTAACATTTCCAAACCCTTTTTGGCCACATCCCAAGTAATAACTCCATCTTCCATTACTTGAGCATAGTCTCGTACTCTTTTTAACAATCTATTGGCAATCCTAGGGGTTCCCCTAGATCTTTTAGCAATTTCCATAGCCCCTTCATCATCTATTTTTATACCTAATATACTTGCAGAACGTTTAACTATTTTCTTTAGACTATAATCATCATATAAATCTAAATTTAACATTACTCCAAATCTATCTCTTAGAGGAGAAGTCAATAATCCTGCCCTTGTAGTAGCACCTATTAGTGTAAATCTTGATAAATCTAATCTTACCGATCTAGCACTAGGTCCCTTTCCAATTATAATATCCAATGCATAATCCTCCATAGCAGGGTAAAGTATTTCCTCTACAGTCCTATTTAGCCTATGTATTTCATCTATGAACAATACATCATCTTCTCCTAAATTTGTCAATATACTAGCCAAATCTCCTGGTCTTTCAATTGCAGGTCCTGAAGTTACCCTAATATTTACGCCCATTTCATTGGCTATTATATTAGCCAATGTAGTCTTCCCTAATCCTGGAGGTCCAAATAATAATACATGATCTAAGGGCTCTTGTCTCTCCTTTGCTGCCTGTATAAATATTTTTAGTTTATCCTTAGCCTTATCTTGTCCAATATATTCACTAATCCATTTGGGCCTTAATGTAATTTCGCTATCTATATCTTCCCTTTGGATTGCACCTGTAACTATCCTTTCATCCCTATTATTCATTTAAATTCAAACCCTTCCCTAATTTTTTGATAATCTTTTAAGACTCTCCCTTATTATATCTTCCGCATTTAAATCCTTCGTATTAACTTTATTTATCACTTGAATTATTTCACTCCTTGTATAACCTAAGGACATTAGACCATGAATCGCAGTATTTATTTCATTAGTATCCTCTATATCTACATTTTCAATTATTATGTGCTCTTTTAATCTATCTTTTAACTCTAGCACCATTCTTTCAGCTGTTTTCTTTCCTATTCCTGGAGCAGTACACAGTGTTGATAAATCATTATTAACTATGGCATTTTTTATCTGATTTGGTGTTAAAGCAGATAAAGTTCCTAATGCTGTTTTAGGTCCTATTTTAGAAACTAATAAAAGCAAATTAAAGATTTCTAATTCTTCTTCATCAATAAAACCATAAAGATAAATTCCATCTTCCCTTAAATTAAAATAAATATACATAATTCTAATTTCATTTAATTCTAATTTTGATATGGAATTTCTTGAAGTAAATATTTTATATCCTATGCCATTATTATCTAATACTATATATTCTTCCTTAATTCCAACTATCTTACCCCTTATATATTCATACAAAATATATCACCCTTTATTATTTCATTAAAAACATATCTTTAAATTTCAAGCAACTACTATGGCAAATTGCTACAGCTAATGCATCTGCTGCATCATCAGGCTTAGGTATTTCCTTTAAATTCAATAGCAATTTTACCATTTCCTGTACCTGTCTTTTCTCTGCTCTTCCATAACCTGCTACAGACTGTTTTATCTGTAGTGGAGTGTATTCGTAAACACTTTTACCTTTATTTATTGCAGCTAAAATTTCCACTCCCCTTGCCTGTCCCACTTTAATTGCTGTTTTAACATTTTTATTAAAAAAAAGTTCTTCCATAGCCACATCATCTGGATTATATTTATCAATTAAAATAGATAATTCTTCATATATTATCTTAAGCCTTTCAGGCAAATCTAAATCTGACTCAGTAGTTATACAACCATGCTCAATGGTCTTGTATTTATTTCCTTTATATTCTATTAATCCATATCCTACTATGGCTAATCCTGGATCAATTCCTAATATAATCATAAAACGCTCCTTCCAAAGAGATTATATATTATTTTAACATATTTTTAAAGAAAAAACTAAGTTAGATATATCTAACTTAGTTTTTTAGGATATAAAATTTTCTAAAACATCTGTTAATTCCTCTTCACTATCTACTATAATCCCATCTATTAATCTCTTTTGGTCTACTTCCTTTAAAAGAGAAATCGGATAATCAGTAAAGACCTTATCTAAAAACTTTCTTCCATTTTCATCAATACCATAGATTGCAATGTATCCATTGGATTCTCCAATAATATAATGATTGGGACATAGATGATTCTTTTCTTCTCTTAAAATAATCTCCTTAACAGAAAAGTGGATTATTTTAAGAGTAGGATAATTCTCCATAATATGTTTTTCATATTGCTCTTTTGTCATATTTATAATTTCATCATCAGCACTCTTAAAGTTAACTATACTATGTCGACAAGTATTATAATAGGTTTTTAATACTATATTTGTATTAGGCGAAATAGTTTCTTCTTCCATTAATATTTCCAAATCTAAATTATCGACATTTTTTTTATCTTCTCCATTTAAAGTCAATGGTTCTTGTCTTGCCCTATAATTCATTATCTTATATCCAGTTATAAAACTTATTAAAAACAAAATTCCAGAGAACAAAATTATCAAAATAATGTTCTTCCTATTCATAAATATCCCTCCAGTACTATCTAAAGGGATATTTTTCCCATTTTAATATTAATTATACATTTTCTACTATTTTGTTATATCTCCTATTTTAAATCCAGCTTCTCGAATTTTTTCAATTAAATCAGTAGCATCCTCAATATCTACTCGTAAAATTACTCTATATACGCCCAATACTTTTGCATCCATAACTGCAAAATTCATAATATTAACATCTTCATCACTAATAACTTCAGTTAATTTAGCTAATTGACCAGGTATATCAAACATATTAACTACAATTTTTGTACCTCTAGCTAATCCAAAAACTTCAGAAAAAGCATTGAAAATTGAGAAATGAGTTAAAATTCCAACAAATTCACTCTTAGAATTAAATACAGGTAAAAAAGGTGTTCTAAGTTCTTTTAATAAATAAGATGCATTTTCGATTAACTCATCTTCTTTAATAGATTTATAATCTTCACTATATAAATCTCTAACTTTTGTATCTTCTAAAAAACGATCTCTATTTTCACAAGCATTTTTTTCAAAATAATTTCTATAAATAGCTTCCTTCATTATAATACCTTTAAATTTTTCATCATCAAATACAGGTAAAGATAAAAAATCTCCATCTTCAATCTTTTTTAATGCACTCCCTATACTTTCATTTAAACACACAGTAGTTAGTTTTTCCTTTGGTAACATATGATTTTTTACATACATAAAATCCCCTCCCTTTAATTTATAACATTTTTTTAAAAATATCTGTTTAATACCCTATCATTTACTCCAAACCAAGATGCATTTACATAAGATATTATAGTGTTTTTTATTATAGTTTGAATTATAATATCATATATTTTATTTAATTCTCCTATGGATAAATATGGGTCTTCCTCTTTTATATTAGTTCCATTAAAATCGTACTCTATTGTCAATTGTTTATCTATATAAAGATTTAAATTATATATTTTGTTCTTAATTACCTTTTGACAATATGTATAAATAATTTTTTCTAAATCTTTTGTTTCCTTTTCATTAGTTTCTATTTCAATTTTGAAGCTTTCTTTTAATTTCTTTATTTCAGCAAATTCAGTACTGTGATGAAATAAAAAACTCTTTTCATAAATCTCATCTATTGAATAATATTTAAGCATTATATCCTCTAATATATTTACCCACTTATTATTAAAATAACCATATTTATAACCTTCTAAATATAGGACTAGTTCAAGTCTATCAATATCTTCATGAATTAGTAATATAATATTATTGGTTATTAATTGTCTGCTTTTCCTATACACTAACAATCTCTTTATCTTTTTTCTAATTTCTCTTGTAGACATATATTTAGGGCATATATTTATCATATTATCTTCCAAATCATATAAGTTTAGGAGGATATGCATTGAATTTATATCATTGTTGTATAGAAAATTATACTCTAAACCATCATAAATTTGAACAAGGTCTTCTTTTTCTAAAACCAAATTATATCCCTCCCCTTAGCAATTGTTTCCAATTATTTGGAAGACTAAACCACTTAGCTATATTTTTATATGACAGTATATAATATTATACTACATTTTTGTATACATGCCATAGAAATTTTATTGAGAGGACTTAGTTAAAATACTTATTATTGTGTCATAATCCATATTTAAGTCTAATTTATAAGTTCCAATTCTAATCCTTTTTTCTACATTTTTTTCTTTTGCATACTTAGAAAAATCTTCTTTATCTAATATTACTCCTAATTGGAACAATTTATCAAAAACCTGTTCTGAATTATCTCCAGCCTCCACAACTAATATTATCTCTTTTTCCTCTTTTTCCT
>CAZMBD010000023.1:0-4822 GCA_964564325.1 uncultured Clostridiaceae bacterium | reverse complement strand
TTTTTCCTCTTTTTCCTCTTGCTTTAAATCTTTGTCTCTAGAAGTATCTATGCTGTCCTTTACAAATATCATACCTAAATCTGTGGCAGCTGCTATTATCTCTTCCTCAGTATATTCTTTATACTTTACATTTGGATTTAAAGTATATATGGTACTAGTTAAAATAATACCTATTCCCAATCCCAAAACAAGATATGGTAATCTAAATTTATCTAACATATTTCTACTCCTTTTACTCTTTTAAATATATTTTATATCATTTCAACCTTAAAGTAAAAATATATTATTTTTTTCACATTTTTTAATTATACCTTCTGTCCAAACTGAAGCCTGTACTTCTCCAATATGATTTTTTTCTAAAAAAAACATGCACATTCTAGACTGCCCAATTCCTCCCCCTATTGTTTGAGGTAATTTATCTTCAAAAACCATTTTATGATATGGAAATTCCATTCTATCGTTAGCACATGCCAAATTTAACTGATTTTTTAAACTAGCTTTATCCACCCTTATACCCATGCTAGATAATTCAAAAGCAGTTTTTAATACTGGATTCCAAAATAAAATATCTCCATTTAGTTGCCAATCATCATAGTCTGGCGCTCTTTTATCATGAGGTATTCCAGAGTTTAATTTTCCACCTATTTTCATTAAAAAAACAGCGCCATATTTTTCGCATATTAAATTTTCTCTTTCTTCAGGCCTTTTATCAGGATAAATATTCTCAAGCTCTCCCGAATCTATAAACTTAATTTTTTCTGGTAATTTAGTACTTAAAAATGGGTAATTTGAATTTATTTTTCTTTCAGTAGATTTAAAAATATCATATATAAGCTCAACAATATGTTTTAGATAATTTTCATTTCTATCCTCTTTATTAATTACCTTCTCCCAGTCCCATTGGTCTACATAAATTGAATGAGTAGAATCAAGTACTTCATCTGGTCTTATTGCATTCATATCGGTATATAGACCTTCTCCTTCTTCGAAGTCGTACCATTTTAATGCCATCCTCTTCCACTTAGCTAAAGACTGTACGATTTCAATTTCCTGACCATATCTTCTCATTTTAAAAGACACTGGCTTCTCAAATCCAGTTAAATTATCATTTAAGCCAGTTTCTGGTCTTACAAACATAGGAGCAGATACTCTAATCAAATTTAAGTTTTTAGCCAATTCCCTTTCAAAATAATCTTTTATTGTTTTTATAGCTATTTGAGTTTCTTTTACATCTAATTTTAACATTTTCAATCCCCCTTTACAATAAAAAAACCTCTCGTCCAAAAGGACGAAAGGCAAATTTCGCGGTACCACCTTAATTAGCATAGGCTCACTTAACCAGTACAGAATAATATTCGATACTGTATAGTTTTTAACGGGCTATAGCCGTCTAAGTCTACTCTCTAGTAATAAACTAGATTTGGATTAAATACTCAGAGATGTTCTTCATCTATAATTTCGCATTGGGATTCCACCAATTCCCAACTCTCTATAGCTTCTTTATAGATTACTCTTCTCTTCATAGATTTATATATTTACTATATTAGTTTAATATTATATTAAAAAGCAAAAGGAAAGTCAAATAATTTGTAATATTATTTTTCATCATCTATCAATGATTTAAACATATTATCTATATATGTTTTTCTTTTTTTAGTCTCTACTTTATTTATAACAAATCTATTATCTAAATACTCTACTATATCCCCTTCTTTTATATCCTTTGGAAATAGTTCTATATCAAAACTCAAGGTACCATCTTCAATTTCTAAAACAACCTGATCCCCCTCAAGCCTATCAACTATACCCTTCAACAGACTCCCTCCTATTTAATACATTTTTCATGAGGCTTATAACCATTTTCTATTGCCTCTTCCAAAGAGTCAAATACAACTTGATTTTCTTTCTTTGGAAGTGAACCACAATTTTTCTTATGTACTACTTTTGTATTCTTATTTCCAATATATTCTCCACTATTTATATCTGTATTTGTATTTATCTCTTTCAATAAAGTAATTTTATTTCCATCACTTACAAATACAATATCCCCTATTTCATCTGTTCTTAAAATATCTATACCCATTTCGTCATATCTATCTATTACTTCTTTGTGTGGATGACCGTAAGTATTATCTTTTCCTACGCTTATTATCGCATATTCAGGATTGACTTTTTTTACAAATTCATCTGTAGAGGAAGTACTACTTCCATGATGACCTACTTTAAGCACATTAGTTTCTAAATCATAATTGCCCTCAATCATTTCTAATTCTGATTCTTTTTCTGCATCTCCTGTAATTATAAAAGCATTATTTTTGTATTCAATTTTTGTTACAACAGAAAAATTGTTCGTCTCATCGTAATTATCTCGATTTGGAGCCAATACAGCATATTTAAGCTCCCCCTCATTTATTATGACATCTCCCCCTTTTGCTAAATTTATTTTTAGATTTTTATTTTTAATTTCATTTAATAATTCTTCAAAAATACGAGTATTTTGAGTTTTATTAGGCATATAGACCTTTCCAATATCAAAATTCTTAATTACTTGAGGTAATCCACCTATATGATCTTCATGTGGATGAGTTGCTATTAAATAATCTATTTTTTTTATACCTATCTTTTGAAGATATTCTATCACTTTTTCCCCATTATTTCTAGTACCAGCATCGATTAAAGATATCTCTCCATTTGGAAACTGAATCAAAGTACTATCTCCTTGTCCTACATCTATAAAATGAACTACTAGTTTATCCTTATAGTTGTTTTCCACAATAGTAGTATTAAAATCGCATCCTACCAAAAATATACTAAATATCAATATATATAATAAGAAAAAAACTTCTTTTCTTCTCATAATATCATCTCCCGTTAATATATTTACTTAATAAAACAAATTCTAATTATGCCTTGAAAAGCATTTACACTATAACTGTATTTACTTGCATTAATTATATTTGGATTATTTATTGCTATTTTATTAATAATAGAAGGAATATCATAGGTTTCTTCATTAAAATCTATGATTTTAAAGGTGATTTCTTCCTTATTGTCAACTAAAGCCCAAAAAATTTTATTATAAAGTTCTTCATAATTATAAACTATTAATTCATTAAAATTATAATAATTATATTTATCTGAATTACACTTAGGATATTCGTTCCTATTCCAACTATGGGTTTTCCCTATATCTTCATCTTTTAAATTAAAATAATCATATATTAAAATATCAGATCCATCTTCAGAAACAGGATCATCCCAAGTCACATCTACATGATAATAATCTCCGCCAATATTCACTATATTCCACGCATGGCCTTCACCATTTGCGGTACCAATTACTATATAATTTTCTATCCCTACTTCATCTAGAAGATATTTCATAGTTTTTGCATAACCTTCACATACAGCTATACCCTCTACTAATACCCCATAAACATTATATGATTCATCAGGGACTTTTCCAGTACTAAAATGCCTAGTGTCGTATCTAGTATTATTTACTATATAATCGTGTATAGTCTTGACTATCTCATATTCTGACATATTAGAATTAATTATTTGTGAAATTATTTCATCTCTTTTATCCCTAATAATTTTTTGATGATTTTGTTTTACTTCTACACTTTTACTGTATTCAGGCAAAAATATATTATTTGAATATTTGCCACTAGTATAATACATTATCTCTGGAGTGTCTAATAAAACTTTTTTTACAATATCAAAAAAAATATCCATATTATCATTTAATAATTCTCTAGGGATACTTATAGATTCATGCCCTTCTAAAAGTCCGTTTTTTATTTTTTCAATTAAATCGTCGTCTTCATTTGTTTTAGATTTTATATAATTACTTTCATTCTTATCTAAATTCGATATATAATCCTCCACGTGACCAAAATCTTTAATAGTGTCTATACTCGGAAAAGAATCAAATGATATGGCCACAACTAGTAAAATTATTATTACTAACTCCACAATCAATATTTTTATTAATTTCCCCATCATCTCTATTACCCCAATTCTTTAAAAGCAATCCTTAACATTACAAAAAATCCTTCCTATCAAAACTTAAGAAGGATAAGAAGGATTAGAATTCAAAAGCAAAATCTCTTGAAACCTCTTTTGAGTATACATTAATGGTATCAATGATAAAATAAGAAATCTTTAAATTTAATGACAAAGCATAGTCTAAATCATAATTAAAACCTTTTTCATTTGAATATTCTCTAATTACATTTTCAATATATTCTTTGACTACCGGACGAAGTTTAATTATTTTATTTTGAAAAATATCTATATCATCATTTTTTATTATATTCTTTTTAAACTCATGATTAGGTGCATATTCATTTAATTTAGCTTCATAATTCATATGTTTAAACATATTCGCAGGAAACGTCCATCTATCTGCATGAGGTAGACATACAAAATCACTTAAATAATGGGATATAATCCCTATTTTTTCACTTAAAAACTTAACTTTTAATGGATCTGTTTTTGAATTAAAATCTAAATATCTACTTAAAAAAATTAGTTTCACAATTTCATTAACTACATAGTTTAAACTTTCGTCTTTATAATGTCTATGAAATTTATATTGAGGTAATACATCTGGTTTTACAGATCCCCATAAAAGCGAATCTTTATTTAGTTCTATATCATAAATATCATTAATATTCTCATATAAATTCGTTGCAATTATTTTATGAGTATCTCCAAATATTTTAAACACATCCTTTATATAAATTCTGTTTTTAAAAACAGTCTGATATGATACTACAATAAAATAATAAAAAAGTCAATATAGTATTAATACCTA
>CAZMBD010000022.1:0-25070 GCA_964564325.1 uncultured Clostridiaceae bacterium | reverse complement strand
GAATTATCATAGGGTTATTATATATTTCTTCTAGAGGAATTTTCAATTAGAATTTAGGGTACTTTTAGAATATCATAAACAAAAGCATGGTAAACCTTTAAAGCCTATTAACAGAAGGAAAAAAACTACTATTTCACCTTCTACTAAATGTCCTTATTGTAGTGCACCAAGGGAGTATATCTACGAGAATAATGGTTCTAAAGGCCAACTTCTTTGTAAAGTTTGTCATAGTACTTTTACTCCTAATTCTAAGTCTAAAAGATCTGTTATTTTTAGATGTCCTTATTGTGGTTATACCTTAGAAAGAATTAAGGATAGAGCAAACTTCTCAGTCTACAAGTGTAAGAATAATAGCTGTGAGCATTATACTAAAAACCTTAATTCTATGTCTTCTGATGATAGAGAGTTATATGATAAACAACCTGGTCAATTTAAATTAAGATACATTTATAGAAACTTTAATTTTACTCTAAAGGATTTAGCTTCTAATACCCCCAATAGGCCTAAAATAGATATTAATAGGGCTCACAATTCTCTAACTACAATAGGATATATTTTAACTTTCTATGTTAATTATGGTCTCTCTTCAAGAGAGGTATCTAGCGTAATGAAAGATGTTTTCGGTATTAGTGTTTCTCATCAAACAGTACTTAATTATGCTCAAGCTGCTGCTTATTATTTGTCTGAGTTTACAAAGGATAAAATCAAAAATATATCAGATATTTTATGTGGTGATGAAACCTATATTAAAGTTAAAGGTAAATGGAGATATATCTTCTTTATCCTTGATCCTATTAATAAAATTATTATATCTAATCTAGTATCTAAAAATAGGAATACTTTTTCAGCTTGTTCTGCTATAAAGGCTGTTATTGATTGCTTTAGAAAAATACCTGAAAACTTAACTTTTATATTTGATGGTAATCCAATTTATCAATTAGCTAGATATTTTTATTCTGAATATGGTATAGATTTCAATATTCAAACGGTTATTGGCTTGACTAATGATGATAAAATTTCTGCTGAGTTTAGGCCATATAAGCAATTTATAGAACGTTTAAATAGAACTTTTAAAGATAGCTATAGGCATACTAATGGCTTTGGTTCCTTCGATGGTGCAATTACCTATGTTACTCTGTTTACTACCTGGTTTAACTTCTTAAGACCTCATTCTGCTATTGAAAATAGAGTTCCTATACATTTAAAAGAGTTAGATAGATATTCTAATATGCCTACTAAATGGGCTAAACTCATTGAACTATCTCAATTGCATGCAATTGAGATAGAAAAAAATTTTTTCGAGGCTGCCGCCTAGCTTTTCATTTGAACCTTGAAAACTAAATTTTAAAAGATCACCTATTATTCCCACACTATACTTATGCCCTTTTTTGGTATATAATTAAATTAAAGCTTCGCTAAAACATATCAAAAGCATTTTTTTATTATCTATTTATTTTCATATCTCTTTTGACACTACCTAGAATTATTTCTTTAGGGCTTATTAGAAGGTCATTTTGGTAAAAAGTTAACCCCGAAATTACTTTCGGGGCGAAATCTACCTAATTTAATAAATTAAGTATTATCTTCTTCCATCCAGACTTTAACTGTCGGACTTGGAATTTCACCAAGTCAACCAAAATAGACTTGTAGGCTATACCACCGGTGAGGACTTACACCTCACCCTGAAGATATTTATTTAATTATCTTTTTATAATCTGAATTCATAATGTTGTCAAATCAAACAAAAGTACCTGTCCCTTTTGTTTGGCCTAGAGTCCTTTCACCATATGAACTACTTCTTCTGTATAAGAAGTTCTTACTTTCATATAGCCATTAAACATATTGTTTACTTCTTCATCTCCTGTGTCTACTAGTAGTGGTCTTCTGCCTAAGTCCATTAGTTTTCTTTTTGTGGCAATTATTTGTATGTTTTCTTTGCCTACTTTTCTAATGACATTGGCAGATAATTGTTGATTTCCTCTGCCTAGTATATAGCCTTGACCTCCAATTACTGTAACTATAATTTTAGCTTTATTGTCTCCTATATGTTCTAGGATTTCCTTTTCGTTTACATCTGAGGCTATAAGTTTTTTATTTTTTACTATATCTATACCAAGTAATGTATTTGGTAAACCTAGTTTCTCCATAATTGGTCTAGTAGAGGTACCTGAACCTATTATATAGAATACATCCTCTTCCATATTTTCTATTATTTTATCAGATATGCCATCTAAAGCTGCCTCTTCTCCTACTATACCTCCAGATTTTTGATTTTGTACCAATTCTGGTTCAAAAGGTACTTTCATATAGCCAAATAATTTGGCTACTACTTGCCCATCTCTAAAAGCATCTTCGTCTATATCCATGACTTCTACTTCTTTTAAATTCATAAATTCATCTTCTAAAAATTTAAGCACCACTTCTCCTGCAGCTCGTGGGTGATTTGCATATACTCCAGAATGAATTTTTACTCCTGCTGGTATGCCTATTACGGGAATTTTATCTCCAATTACATTATAAATATTTCTTGCAGTACCATCTCCACCTGCAAATAATAAAAATTCTATGCCATTATCTAGCATTTCTGATATTGCCTTTTCAGTATCCTCTGAACTAGTTTTAGATTTTGCCTCTCCTAATACTTTTACTTCAAATCCTAATTCCTTTGCTATATTTTCTCCCATATCGCCAGAATAAGTAAATAATTCTATTTTATCCTTTACTTGAATTAAAACTTCCAAGGCCTTTTTTGCCTTAATTGGCGATTCTGGTTTTGCTCCTAATTCTAAGGCCTTCTTTAATACTTCTTCTCCATCTGTCCCTTTTAGTCCTACTTTACCACCCATGCCTGCAATGGGATTTACTATAAATCCTAGTTTCAAAAATTTTCCCTCCTATTTAGCTTTATATACAACCTCCCCATTAATTATAGTTGCAAATGTCTTACAATCTATATCTTTAATAGGATTGCCATCAAATATTACTATATCTGCATCCTTACCTACTTCTATACTACCCACTCTATCATCAATTCCAACAATTTCTGCAGGATTTATAGTAATAGCTTTAAAAGCCTCCATTTCATCTAATCCTGATTTAACAGCAAGTCCTGCACATATTGGAAGATAATGTAGCGGAATTACTGGAGAATCTGTCATTATGGCTATTTTTATTCCAGCTTCATTTAATACTCTTGGAGTGTCAAAAGTTAAATTTTTAAGTTCAATTTTAGATCTATTGGATAGTGTAGGTCCTACTATAGCTCCCTTTCCTTCTTTAGCTAAATGATCTGCTATTAAATGTCCTTCAGTACAATGGTCTAGAGTAATATCTAAATCAAACTCTTTTGCAATTCTCAAAGCTGTAAATATATCATCTGCCCTATGAGCATGAGCTTTTAGTGGAATTTCTTTATTTAATACTTTAAGCAAAGCTTCCATTTTCATATCATATTCTGGCATCTTTTCTGGATCTTCTTTACCTTTTTCTTTCTTTTCCATATAAGCTTTAGCTTTAAATAATGTTTCTCTAAGTATGGCTGCTGTAGCCATTCTAGTTATAGGGGATCTCTTTTGAGACTCATATACGGTTTTGGGATTTTCCCCAAAGGCTATTTTCATAGCTACAGGTTCTCTTAAAATCATATCATCTACTCTATCTCCATAGGTCTTTAATGCTACAAACATTCCACCTATAACATTGGCAGAGCCTGGTCCTGTCACAGCTGTAGTTACTCCTCCCATATAAGCTTCTTTGAAAGCCTCATCCATTGGATTTATGGCATCAATAGCTCTTAATTGTGGTGTTACAGGATCAACCCACTCATTACCATCACTACCTTCAAAACCCATACCTTCTTCCCACATACCTATATGGCAGTGGGCATCAATAAATCCTGGTAATATCAATTTTCCCTCTGCGTCTATTATTTCTGCATCTAATGGTGCTACTAAATCTTTACCTACCTCTGCAATTTTACCATCTTTAATTAAAATAGAACCTTCTTCAATAACATCTCCTGCCATAGTCATTATATAACCATTTTTAATAAATAGCATACAAATTTCCCCCTTATAATTATTTCGTTACTCTAAATAATATTATAATCCTTTGATTCATTTTCTGCAACATTATACAATATTTCATTTATAGGAAAATATATTGTAAATTTAGTTCCTTTACCAATTTTGCTTTCTACTCTGATCTCTGCTTCATGGTTTTCAAATACCTTTTTAGCTATACTTAATCCTAAACCTGTTCCCCTACTCCCTTTAGTAGAAAAATAGGGGTTAAATATTTTGTTTATAGTAGTTCCATCCATTCCTTTTCCAGTATCTGAAATTTCCAATACAGCCTTTCCATCTATATTATAGGTTTTTATAGTCATAGTACCATAACCTTCTATGGCATCTATTCCATTTAATATAATGTTGATAATTGATTGTCTTAATTCATATTCATTTCCATATATAAATTGCTTGGAATTTAAATCTACCTCAATATTAATATCTGCTATTCTATTTATAGAAGAAGGTTTAAATTTATGTGCTGTCATATTTATACAGGTTTCTACTATATCATCCAATTCATATACATCTTTTGAGTAGGTATAGCTGCCTCTTATATGGTTTTGGATTCTATCTACAATATTTTTACCATCCATAGCTGTATCTTGTATTATTTTTAAACTTTTATTTATATCCTCTTCATCCTCAACAATTTGCGCTAATTGAGCATATCCAAGAATTGTAATTAATAAATTATTTACATCATGAACTGTTCCCTCCATTAATTCTCCCAAGGTTCTTAAATATTCTAATTTCATCATTTCCTTTTCATATTTATAAACTGTAGAACTATATTTAGATAATAATATGGTGGCTTTGTACATCAATCCTTCAGGAGTATATAGTTCAAAATCATTTACCCCATCTATTAATAAAACTTCATGATTAATAAACAAGCTATGGATATAGCTTTCAAAAAGCTCTTCCATAATATATCTAAGTACAAATTTAGTATTTTCATTATTGCTTATTCCCCTTATAAACTCATAGCAAGCTTGTCCATCATCTTTTATAAAAGGTCCCCAAAATGCATCTATTGTAATAAAAACTAATCTATTTTCTATACCATTTTTAATTAACAAATTTAGTCCTTCTTTAATTGCATTTCTCAATCCTTCTCTATCCATATGATTATTTGTTAGATAATCTTCCCTACATATAAAAATTATCTTGCCTTGATCCTTCAAAGAATATAAATCTACCTCCCACGTTTTGGCTAAATAATCTAATTTTTGCTTTTTATCATCTTTAGAATATATATATACTATTCCACCATTATTATCAAAATGATTATATATATTTTTTATATATGGTTTAATTTCATCTCCCCTTTGATTAGAACTTATAATTCCATAAAAATGGCAGTGAGTATTTTCGTTTTCCATAGTATTCACAATTACCCCCCTTAATCATAGTTCCTTCATACTAAGTGATATTCGACCTCTTTCCATATCTATTTTCAATATCCTAACCTTTACAATATCACCAATTTTCACAATTTCCTTTGGATGTTTTACATATTTATCAGACAAATGAGAAATATGTACTAACCCATCCTCATTTACTCCAATATCTACAAAAGCACCAAAATCTACTACATTTCTAACTGTACCCGTCAAAATCATATCTTCCTTTAAATCTTCCATTTTTAATACATCTGTTCTAAAAATTGGCTTTGGCATTTCATCTCTAGGATCTCTACCTGGCTTTTTTAGTTCACTAATAATATCTTTTAATGTAAGTATTCCTATATCTAACTCCTTAGAAAGTTCAGTTATTTTATTATCTTCTATATCTCTATCCAATAATTTTTCAGCTATATCATAAGATTCGGGATGAACTGCTGTATTGTCTAAGGGATTTATCCCTCCAGGAATTCTTAAAAAACCTGCACATTGTGTAAAAGTTTTCTTTCCAAGACCCTTTACATCTAAAAGTTCTTCCCTAGATTTAAACTTACCTATTTCATCTCTAAATTCTACTAAATTTGTAGCTACCCTTTTAGATATGCCAGATACATATTTTAGCAAAGAAGGACTTGCAGTATTTAAATCTACCCCCACGGTATTAACACAATCTTCCACTACTCCTGTTAAGGCTTCATCTAATTTCCCTTGATTTAAATCATGTTGATACTGGCCTACTCCTATATGTTTTGGTTCTATTTTAACTAACTCTGCTAATGGATCTTGTAATCGCCTAGCTATAGATATGGCACCTCTAATAGATACATCTAAATCTGGAAATTCTTCCTGCCCAACTTCTGATGCAGAATATACACTAGCTCCCGCCTCCGATACTATAATATAAGAAACCTTCTCTGAGATTTCCTTTAGCATATCTGCCACCACCATTTCAGTTTCTCTAGAGGCAGTTCCATTTCCAATAGCTATTATATCTACATTGTATTTTTTAATTAGTTTAATTAGTTCTTTCTTAGTTTTATCCACTTGATTTTGAGGTTCTGTTGGGTAAACTACAGTGCTTTCTAAATACTTTCCTGTATCATCTACCACTGCTACCTTGCAGCCAGTTCTAAAACCTGGATCTATGCCCATTACAACTTTTCCCTTTATAGGTGGTTGCATTAATAATGGTTTTAAATTAAGTGCAAAAACTTTTATTGCCTCTTCCTCAGCTCTTTCAGTAAGGCTAGAACGTATTTCTCTTTCTATAGATGGAAATATAAGCCTCTTATAACTATCTTCTATACTCTCTTCTAAATAAGTTTTTGAATCCGATAGTGGATTCGAAATTATTAAAAATTTTAATTTTGAAATTATGTCACTATCCGGTAATATTATATTTACTTTTAAAACCTTTTCCTTCTCACCTCTATTTATAGCCAATATCCTATGATTTGCTATAGCTTTTATAGGTTCCTTATAATCATAATACATTTCATATACAGATTTTTCTTCTTTTACTCCTTCCGTTTCCATAATACCTTTTTCATATGCAATTTTTCTTATTATTTCCCTATACTCAGCATTATCTGAAATTATTTCCGCAATAATATCCATAGCACCAGATAGAGCATCCTCTGCTGTATGTACATCCTTTTCTTCATCTATATAGGAAAGAGTTTCTTTTTCTAATTGACCAATTTTTAATTCTTGGGATAGTATAATATTAGCCAGACCCTCCAAACCTTTTTCTTTTGCAATAGTAGCCCTAGTTCTTCTTTTTGGTCTATATGGCCTATATAAATCCTCTACTCTTTGGAGAGTTTCTGATTTTAATATTTCTTCCTTTAATTCCTCAGTTAATTTACCTTGTTCTTCTATTAATCTAATTACCTCTCCTTGTCTTTCCTCTAAATTTTTTAGATAATTTAATCTATTGGAAAATTCTCTTAAGACTGTATCTTTTAAATCTCCAGTTTGTTCCTTACGATATCGGGCAATAAAAGGTATGGTATTTCCCTCGTCTATTAATTGAATGGTATTTGTAACTTGAAATGGTTTTAATTGAAATTCCTTTATTAAAATTTTGGCTATATCCATAAATTTCTCCTTTCTTCGATATATGCTAATATATTGTTATTCTACATAATAATGAAAAACCCTTTATTTTTTAAAAAAAGCCTTTGTATTTTAAAAGGCTTTTTGTTTTAAATATTCATTTATAAAAATATCAATATCTCCATCCATTACACTGTTTACATCTCCTACTTCTACATCAGTTCTATGGTCTTTTACTAGACTATAGGGGTGGAAAATATAAGACCTTATCTGAGATCCCCAAGCTATTTGTGTGTACTTTCCCTGTAAATCTTCTATTTTTTCCTTCTGTTCATCTTCTTTTAATTGTATTAATTTAGCTTTTAATAATTTCATAGCAGTTAGTCTATTACTATGTTGTGATCTTTCATTTTGACATTGTACTGTAATACCTGTAGGCAAATGAGTTATTCTTACTGCAGAATCTGTCGTGTTTACATGTTGTCCACCTGCCCCACTAGCTCTATAAGTGTCTATTTTTAAATCTGATTCATTTATTTCCACATCTGTATCATCATCTAATTCTGGATATACATCTATACTAGCAAAAGAAGTATGCCTCCTATTAGAAGAATCAAAAGGAGATATTCTAACTAATCGATGTACTCCTTTTTCCGATTTTAAATATCCATAGGCATTAAATCCTCTAATATACATAGTAACAGATTTAATTCCCCCTTCAGTATCAGCTTGATAATCTACTATTTCCACTTGAAATCCCTTTTGTTCTGCCCATCTTTTATACATTCTTAGAAGCATTTCTGCCCAATCTTGAGCCTCCAATCCTCCAGCTCCTGAATGTATAGAAAATATGGCATTATTCTTGTCATATTCTCCATCTAGTAATGTGGATAATTTAAAATCCTGAGCTTCTTTTGAAATTCGTTCATAATGAGTTTTTATCTCCTTATAAACCCCATAATCCTCTTCTTCAATTGCTAATTCTATTAATACTTCTAAATCTTCAATGGAAGATTTTAAACTTTTATATTCATCTATTTGAGTTTTGTAACCCTTTATTTTTTGCATAATTTTCTGTGCATCTTGAATATCATCCCAAAAATCTTCCTTGTAACTTTCCTTTTCTAATTTTTCTAATTCTTCCTCTAAGCCACTTATGTCAAAGAGAAACACCTAATTCATCTACCATAATTTCAATTTCTTCTAGTTTTTCTCTGTACAGAAATATTTCTTCCATATTAACTCCTTTCATTACTTTCCACAACATTTTTTGTATTTTTTGCCACTCCCACATGGGCAAGGATCGTTTCTTCCTATTTTTTTACCCTTAACAACTGGTTTTTGTGGTTTTCTTTCTGTATCCATAGGATTTGCTACTCTTTTTCTCTTCATTTTTTCTGGTGCCTCTACATGATATAAATATCTTACAGTATCCATTTGAATACTATGATTCATTTCTTCAAACATATCAAAACCCTCTATTTGATATGCCCTTACTGGATCTTCCTGACCATAGGCTCTAAGTCCTATTCCTTGTCTTAATTGATCCATAGCATCTATATGGTCCATCCATTTACTATCTACTACTTGAAGAAGTATTACTCTTTCTATTTCTCTAAACATTTCTTCCCCAATTTCTCTTTCTTTTGCCATATATCTTTCTTCTGCTATATTGTATAATTGTTCTGTTAAGCTTTCCTTATCTAAAGAATTTATATCTTCAATCTTTAATGCACCCTTAGGTAAGAATATATTTTCCAAATGATTTTCTAAACCTAATATATCCCATTCTTCTGGATATTTGCTTTGCATAGTATATATTTCTACTGCATTCTCTATAATATTTCTTACCATTCCCAATATATGTTCTCTTAAATCTTCCCCTTCTAATACCTTTCTTCTTTCTCCATAGATTACTTCCCTTTGTTTGTTCATTACATCGTCATATTGCAATACATGTTTTCTAATAGAGAAGTTATTCCCTTCAACTTTTCTCTGGGCAGATTCTATGGATCTAGTTAATATTTTATGCTCCAATGGCTCATCATCAGGCATATTCATATTGTCTATCATATCCCTTATTCTATCGCCACCAAATAATCTCATTAAATCATCTTCTAAAGAAATATAAAATCTAGATGAACCTGGATCTCCTTGTCTTCCAGAACGCCCTCGAAGCTGATTATCAATTCTTCTAGATTCGTGTCTTTCAGTACCTATTATATGAAGTCCTCCAGCCTTAATAACTTCTTCTGCATTTTTATCTGTTTCAAGTTTATGTTTTTCATATAACTTTCTATACTCTTTTCTCGCCTTTAAAATTTCCTCATCATTTGTTTCTTGAAAACTGTCTACAAGAGCTATTATTTCATCTGAATATCCTTGCTTTTTCATATCTACTTTAGCCAAATACTCAGGATTCCCACCTAATACTATGTCCGTACCTCTCCCTGCCATATTAGTAGCTATAGTAACTGCTCCTAGTCTACCTGCTTGTGCCACAATTTCAGCCTCTCTCTCATGATGCTTAGCATTTAAAACTTCATGAGGTACCCCTTCTTTTTTCAACATCTTACTGAGTAATTCTGAATTTTCAATGGAAATAGTACCTACAAGTATTGGTTGCCCCGTTTCATGTTTTTCTTTTATTTCTTCTACTATGGCAGCAAATTTTACCTCTTCGTTTTTATATACAACATCTGAAAAATCTTCCCTTATTACTGGTTTATTTGTGGGAATTTCCACTACATCCATTCCATAAATTTCTGTAAATTCAGCTTCCTCAGTTTTAGCAGTTCCTGTCATACCTGCTAATTTTTCATACATTCTAAAATAGTTTTGAAAAGTTATAGTTGCAAGAGTTTTAGATTCAGATCTAACATTTAAGCCTTCTTTGGCTTCTATGGCTTGATGTAAACCATCACTATATCTTCGACCATACATTAACCTTCCTGTGAATTCATCTACTATAATTACTTCCCCATCTTGAACTACATAATCTATATCTCTTTTCATAAGATTATTAGCTTTTAAGGCCTGATTTATATGATGGGCTATTTCCATATTATTTGGATCAGCTAAATTTTCTAAACCAAAATAAGACTCTGCCTTAATAGTTCCCTTTTCAGTTAAATTACAAGATCTAGCCTTTTCATCTATAATAAAATCTACTACTTCTTCTTTTATTTCTCTGTTAAATGGATCATTAGTCTCCTCTTTAGGATCCATAATTCTTCCCTTTAAAGTTTTTACAAAGGAATTGGCAACACTATATAATTCTGTGGAATCCTCTCCCTTTCCTGAAATTATAAGTGGAGTTCTAGCCTCATCTATTAATATGGAGTCCACCTCATCTACTATAGCATAGTAAAGTTTTCTCTGTACCATTTCTTCCTTATATATAACCATATTATCTCTTAAATAATCAAAACCAAATTCATTATTAGTTCCATAAGTTATATCTGAGTTATATGCTGATTTTCTTTCTTCCTTAGTCATATCGTGAACTATACAGCCTACAGATAGACCAAGAAATTCATATACTTTCCCCATCCAGTCCCTATCTCTTTTAGCTAGATAATCATTCACTGTTACTATATGGACACCTTTTCCAGTTAATCCATTTAAATAAGCTGGTAATGTAGCTACTAGCGTTTTTCCTTCACCCGTTTTCATTTCTGAAATTCTACCTTGATGTAGAATAATACCGCCTATTAATTGTACTCTAAAATGTTTCATTCCCAATACTCTATCTGAAGCTTCTCTAACTACTGCATAAGCCTCAGGTAAAATATCATCAAGACTTTCCCCATTATTTAATCTTTCTTTAAATTCTACAGTTTTCAATTGTAATTCTTTATCTGATAATTTTTGCATATCTTCATCTAAAGACTCTATTTTATCTACTAAAGGCTCTATACGTTTCACTTCTCTTTCACTATAAGAGCCAAAAACCTTTTCAAAAAAGTTTTTCATCATTGAACCACCTTTCAATATACAGTCTATATATATTTTATCATTTATCGAAATTTAAAACAATAAAAGTAGTTTATAGTCTATATCTTCCTGCAAATAAACCTTCTTCTAGCATAATCTCTTGAATTAATGCAAATATACCAAAAGCAATTAATAAATCTCCCATACTTATTATTTTAGAAATTGGATAAGGTTCTGAAAATATAATAATATCCCCTAAAACAGGATATCTAACCCCTTTTGCAATAGGAATATACAATGATGAATTCCCCATTTCTATTGTTTCTTTTAAATTTGTAACACCAGTAAGCGGTATACCTTCCAATAATATAGGTATCTTCCAATTGTTCATAGCAAAAACAAAAAAATTCCCAATAAAACCCAATAAGGCTATCCATAAAGATCTAAAATTAAGATTCCCTATAAGACCTATTAAGATTAGAATATAAGAGATTATTAATATCTCCTTACTATAAGAAAGGATTTTAGATATGCCACTGATTTCTTCTATTTTATTTAGAAAAATAATAATGTATTGAATTAAAATACCAAAAATTAATACCCATATAGTTTTATGATTTAAATTTCTAAATCTCTTTAATTTACCACCTCGAATCAATCCAATAATTAAAGAAATAATTATGGCTTCTATTAACATTTGACCATCTCCTTTTCTTCTGAAATTAAAATTGCAGGATATATTATATCCTGCAATTTTAATCTATTTTTATTATACTATTAAAACTCTGGTTCTATCAAGCCATAGTTTCCATCTTTTCTTTTATATAATACATTCAAATCATCAGTATCCGCATTTAAGAATACGAAAAAATTATGCCTTAGTAATTCCATTTGAAGTATTGCTTCTTCTGCACTCATTGGTTTCATATCAAATCTCTTTGTTTTTACAACTTTTGGACCATCCTCTTCCTTTTCTTCTAGTGGTGCTATATTTTCAAATCTTATGGTTTCTCCATTATTATATCTTCTTTGTAATTTTGTCTTATGTTTTCTTATTTGGCGTTCCAATACATCTACTGCACTGTCTATGGCTATATACATATCATCACTAGATTCTTCAGCTCTAAGTATAGTTCCAGGTAGGTTTATGGTTACCTCTATAATTTTTCTATTCTTCTCCGTGCTAAAAACTACGTCACCTTGAATATCTTCTTGAAAATACTTTTCTAATTTTCCTAATTTCTTGCTTGTTATATCCCTTAAAGCCTCTGTTACCTCCATATTTTTCCCAGTAAAATTTAGTTTCATAAACCCCAGCTCCTTTCATATGAGATAAAATTTATATCTCTTATTTATATAATATACCCATAAACATAGGGTATGTAAACAATTTTTATTTAAAAATACTTGTTTTAAAAATTTATTCATTTACGATGAATAATTATTTATAAATTAATTAACAAATTATTGTTAATTATATGTGTATAAATTATTAGGTTCCCTGTGGATAATGTGTATAACTCTGTGGGTAACTGTTTATTCTCATGTATAGATGTGGATAACTCTTTTGATAAAAACTTGATAATATGTTTTTCTAGTTTTAACTACTACTTTTTGCATATTTAGAAAATTATCTACATTATACTTATACACATTCGACAGCAAAGGCCATTTTTCTCCAATAAACTCAAACATAAGGTACAATCCCCTACATATACTTATTTCAATAGGTGTGCAGGGCATTTTGTTTGCTTTTGTTTGAGTAGTTAAATAAAAAAGTTGCGATAAGGAGAATCAATCTCCTTTTCACAACTATTTTTTTTCATCTATTAATATACTATCTGTCATAGGAACATTATATTTTTTATATGCTCTTTGTCCTTCTTTAACTCTTTTTAATTCTAATTTGGTTTGTTCTATTCTTTTTTTCATATTTTTATTGTTTTCTTCGTCTAATAATGAAATAGCCATTAGGGTAGAAGATATTTCTGTGACTATATCCTTTAAATCTTTAAGATTTGGATATTTTTTTACATCTAAATCATATATATTTTCTACTTTTTCTTCTTTTTTAATTTGAGAAAATATATTTAAAAATTCTATATCTATTTGATTAATCTTTTTAATTAAAATATCCTTTTCATCTAATAATGTATTTAATTTGTTTATATCTTCTTTTTCTATTTCTTGTTTTTGTGCCTTTGTAAAACCATACATTTCATTTATTAATTGATTTTTTTCCTTTGATAAAGAAATTAATTTGTCTATATTGGCTGTGGTCATTTGACTACACCTTTCCTATTTTCATAGACTTGTTTTTTTACCTTTAGCATTACCTCTTTCCAAGTGTCCCTCATATCTGTTACAATTTCTAATGCCTCATCTATTGGCTCTATTTTTTTATTTATATTGGCATCTATCAATCTATCCAATACAAAATCATATAATCCCCTTAAATTTTCAGATATTTCGTATTCCATATTTAATGAGGAATTTAATTCTATAATTATATCTTGAGCTCTAATTAATGCTTCATGAGCCTTCACCACATTATTGTTTTCTATATGGTGTTTGCTAATATTCATAAATTTAATAGCACCATCGTATAGCATTAAAGTTAACTCCTCGGGGGTAGCTGTAAAAACTGCACTTTGCTTATATTGATTAAGGGCATTGTATGTCATATTACCCATCCTCTCCTTTTATCCCATAAACTGCTGCATCATCCATGCACTTTGTTGATTCATTCTAGAAATTGCTTTTTCCATAGCTGCAAATTTTGCATAATATGCATTTTCTTTTCTAAATAACATTACATTTAAATCGTCTATTTTCATGTTGTAATCTAATATATCTTTGTCTAATAAACTAATACTACCTTTACCAGTCTTACTACCAGAAATAAATTCTAATAAAATACTTCCTTTAACATTTCTATATAAATCTGATTCGCCTGCTGTTCCAGACTTCTGAATTATTTCTTCCATGCCTAACATTAAATTGTCGTGGATTCTAGCTATAAATCCTCCACCTTCGTATTTTTTTACCTTTTTGCCATCTTTTTCTGAAATAAATTCACTTTCTTTAAATAATAATTTCATTAACTCATCTGGATCTTCTGCTATAGCTTTTTTTAATTTATCTTCATCTATAACTAATTTACCACCAGCACTACCCCTAGCATATTTCTCAGTAGAAATGCCTATATCTGTTATAAGTGTGTATTTCCCACTAAATCCATCTTCTATTGTAAATGGATCATATATAGCACGTCTAGTGTTTAGCATAGTTCTAGATATAATCTCGTCAGAACGAAGTAAACCAGATTTAGCTTTTTCTTCCCAAAGCTTAATATCATCTTTGTCCATTTCTTTCTTTTGCTCTGCTGTTAGTGGCATATAGTTTCTATATTGGTCTTCACCTAATAATTTATTGGTCTTTTCTACTAATTCATTGTAATCATCTACAAATTGTTTTATTTTTTCATAAATTCCATCTACATCTGTACCTATGTTTACAGTGAATTCACCTTTGGCTTTTAGATCCATAGTGATGCCATTTATGGTAATGTGGTTTGAGGATTGTTCGATGTCGTTGGCTCCGTTGAAATTAATTTTTGCGTTTTTACCTGATAGTTCTTTTCCAATCTCGTATGATTTGTAAGAAATATCCCCATTATCAGCTGTAATTTTTTCCTGTAAATTTAATGCATTAATAAATTTTGTTCCAGCTTCATTTCCACTTTCATCTTTGGTAGTTATCTCTAACTTCACCTCACTACCAGTTTTTGTAGTTTGTATAAAAAATCTACCAATACTGTGGTCATAGGAAGCTCTTATATTTAATACATTTCCATCTTTATCTTTAGCTGAATTTATAGCCTTTACTACATCATCCATCGTAATTCCATCTGTTTTATTAAGACTAATTTTAGCCCCAATTTCATTTTCATCTTTACCTTTACTTCCATCACTAATAGTAAATTCAAGTTCTGTTATTGGATTTCCTCCTCCATCAACAATCTTTCCATCCTTAATCATACTACTTATATCACTACCACTAGCCATAGTAACCCCTTCAGCCAATTGCTCTACCTTCACATTATAACTTCCATCTACAGCTTTAGAAGTACTAGATACAGTTGCTACACTTTCATTTGAAGATGTAGCTTTTTTTACCCAGTTTAAATTTTGATAGGAATTTGTTCTAAATGTTCCATTATAGCCAATGGAAGTTAATCCAAAATCTTTTCTGCTTTTTAATATAAAATTAGCAAAAGCCTTATTTATGTCATTGTACATTTCTTGTCGCCATAAAAGTATCTGCTTGTCCTGTTCTACTCTATCTACTTTAACTCTTTCTGCTCGCATCATAGATTGAATCATTTCTTCTGTATCAATTCCAGATGCAAGACCTGAAATTCTCATTGTATTATACATGTTTTCACCACCTTTATGCTCTTTCATCTACTATTATGCCTGATATCTCCCATATGGCAGCTACTAAGTCTAATATTTTTTCTGGAGGTATCTCTCTAATTACCTCGTCATTTGTAACATCTATTATCTTTACCATAATTTGTTTTGTCTTTTCATGAATTGAAAATTCAAATCTTCTATCATAAGCTATTAATTCTTTATTTGCTGTTTCTATAGTATTTATTATTTCGTCTTCAGTATACCTTTTTCTTCCTTCAGTAGCTAGTTTATCTTCTTTTACCTCAATTTTAACGGGATTTGCTACCTTCACATTAAGCTCAGTAGCCCTATTGGTGTCTATTATATTATTAACCCCATCAATTTGCATGAAAATTACCCCCCCATTTCTTTCTATACTTTATATCGACTAAACAAAGACTATTCTTTAGTGCTATATTTAGATTTTTTTTGCCAAAGTATAACTAAAAGCACATAAGCCGCCTTGATTCCCCCTGCAATTAAAGCTCCTACTGGATTTTCTCTTATATCTACTGCTTTATAGAAAAAATAAGTAGTAGCAAACTGACCTGGAGCAAGACCCATTATAGTTCCTAAAAGATAATCTTTAAATCCTATAGAGCTTAATCCTGAAACATAATTTGCAATACTAAAAGGAATAAAAGGCATACTTCTCATAAAAAATACATATCCCATACCATGTTTTTCAAGTTGTTTTGCAACTTCTTCTAAACTTACTTCCCTTTCTTTTCGATAATAAATCTTATTTACCACCTTAATTACATCTTTCCTAAAAACTTTAGCTATATAAAAAGATAAAATTGCTGCTATTATTCCCGCTACTATTACATATAAAAATCCCTTCAATCCAAAAAACACAGCCCCTAATGCTGAAAACCAAGATATAGGAACAAAAAAGACCATTAATATTGAGATTAAGCTTGTGAAAAATATTCCAAAAGCCTTGTTTTCCCTTGCAGATGTAAAAAGCTCTGTTAAACTTTCCTTACTAAAAATATTTAGACTTATAATTAAATATATAAATACCACCAATAAACCAATGCCAAATAATATTTTAAAACCCTTTTTATCCGTTTCCATAAAATCACCCTTCCATCTATAATGACAATATCATTATATTACACTTTGGTTTCTATTTCCAACTAAATGTTTACAATTTGCTAACTTTATATTGTTCTATTAGAACCTTGTTGATATAATATTTGTAATATCTATTAGGGGTGAGATTTGTGAAAATAAAAAAAGTAGGCTTACGTAATTTGAAAACAGCCCTAGCAGTGGCTTTAACCATATTTTTATCCCAAATATTAAATTTAAAATCTCCATTTTTTGCAGGAATTGCTGCCATAACTGCTATGCAAACTTCTGTATCTGAATCCTTTAGTTCTGGAGTAGATAGAATGTTTAGCACCATATTAGGTGGAATTATTGCACTATTATTTTCCCTAGTTGCACCTGAAAATCCTTTTTTCATTGGTCTAGGAATTATCATAATCATATACTTATGTAATGTATTTAACTGGAAACAATCTGTACAATTATCTGGAATGGTCTTCCTATCTATTATATTAAATTATGAAGAAGGTTCTAGAGTAGATTATGCCTTTTATAGAACAGTTGATACTCTATTTGGATTAGTTATAGGCACTTTAATTAATTATTTTGTATTACCACCTAATTTAGAGGATAAAATATTAGAATCAGTAGAAAAAGTATATTCCCAAGTTAAAAATATGGTAGGTGTTATTATCTGGAAAGAGGAAGGGGTTGAATTAGAAACTTTAAGAAAAGATTTAGTAGAAATAGAAGAAAATTATAATATATTAAAAAAAGAAACAAAGCTTAATCTATATAAATCACATACACTTGATAATTTAGAGATTATATTCGAATTGCTTGAAAATATTTATAGCAATCTAAGTATTGTTTATTCTATGGATAAAGCTAAATATATAGATGAAGAAAATAGAAAGTCCTTAGAAAAGTTATTTAACAAAAAAGTACCTGAATACAATAAACAAAACGAAGATGAATTAAATTTAATATATAATTACCATTTGAAAAATATTGTGGATAATTTAAATAATATAAATATTTTACTTAAAGAGTAACCCTTATTCAAATGAAAGAAAAGCAAATGAAAGTCCCTGCAAACAAAAGGGACTGTCCCTTTCGTTTGAATGAAAAGAACTGTCCCCACTGTTGGAGATTTTTTAAAATTTACTATCGTCTACATTATCTAGCCAGTCTTTTATAGGTTTTACTACTTCTTTTATAGTACCATCTTCAAATGGGTTTTTAAGTCCGGCTAATTCTACTAATTCTAAGAAAGATTTGCTACCTCCTGCTTTACATAGTCTTAAATAATCTTTCCAAGCTTTTTCTTTATCTTCCCTTGTTTTTATCCAAAATTGAAATGCACATACTTGAGCTAGAGTATAGTCTATATAATAGAATGGAGTTGAGAAGATATGTCCTTGTCTAAACCAATATCCACCTCTATTTAGAAAATCATTGTCTTCATAATCTCTGAAAGGTAAATACTTTTTCTCTATCTCTCTCCATTTAGTTTTTCTTTCTTCTGGAGTAGCTTCCGGATTTTCGAAGACAAAATGTTGAAATTCGTCGACAGTAACTCCATAAGGTATAAAATTAACTGCTCCTGCTAAATGACTAAATTTATATTTTTCTACTTCATCTTCAAAGAATAATTCCATCCAAGGCCAAGTAATAAATTCCATACTCATAGAATGAATCTCAGATGCTTCGTAGGTTGGAAAAGCATATTCTGGTACTTCTAAATGTCTACTCATATAAGTTTGAAATGCATGTCCTGCTTCATGAGTTAATACGTCCACATCTCCACTGGTACCATTGAAATTTGAGAATATAAATGGAGATTTATATTCAGAAATAAAGGTACAATATCCACCACTCATCTTTCCTTTTTTACTTATTAAATCCATTAATTCTCTTTCTACCATAAAATTAAAGAACTCATCAGTTTCTTTAGATAATTCACTATACATTTTCTTTCCATTTTCTAGTATCCATTCAGGATCTCCTTTAGGAGTAGCATTCCCTGTTAAATATTCTAGTGGTTCATCATAGTACTTCATTTCATCTAAGCCAAGTCTTTTCCTCTGTCTATCCTTTAGTTCTACCACTATTGGTACTAAATCTTCATATACTTGTCTTCTATAATTAGCTACCATGTCTGCATTATAATCTGAACGAGACATACGATCATAGCCCATTTCCACATAATTCTTATATCCTAATTTTTTAGCCATAGTATCTCTAACTTTAACTAATTCATCATATATTCTGTCAAATTCAGATTCATTTTCTTCAAAGAAATTAATATAGCTTTCATAGGCTTTCTTTCTAATATTCCTATCTTTAGACTGCATAAAAGGTGCCATTTGACTTAAATTTCTAGTTTCTCCTTCAAAATCTATTTTGGCTGAGGCTATTAATTTATCATATTCAGTAACTAATTTGTTCTCCCTAATTAAATCTCCTATAATTTCTTCTGAAAAAGTTTTTAATTGTAATTCTGCTAAAGTAAATAACTGTTTTCCCCACACTTCCTCTAATTGAGGTCTAAATTTAGAATTTACTAATTCATTATAAAATTTAACTACTATGTTTTGATATAGAGGCATATTTTCATCAAGAAAATCTTGTTCTTTTGCATAGAATTCATCTTGAGTATCAATAGAATGTCTAATATAAACTAAATTTCCCATAGTGTCCACATTGGAACGAATTTTATTTATTTCTTCCATTACTTTGTTCTGTGCTTCAAAGCTTTCTGCTTCATTGAATTTTTTTAATAAATTATCCATTTCTTCCCCAATTTTAACTAAATCAGGCCTAGTGTATTTATAATCTTTAAATTTCAAAATACATCCCTCCTATTTATGTACTTAATATGATTTTATCAGAATATATTGTAAATGTATATAGAATCTAATTTTAAATATAACCTTGTATAATATTCAGAATATTGGTATAATAGTTTAAACGGCACATTAAAGCATTGTAGCAATAAATTGCAAAATTATCTAATATTCTACAAAATCTGTAGAATATTTAACCCACTTTTTACATATTCTCTATTATACTACTAAGTTTAAATTCCCAATTAAGGGATTAAAATAAATTTTAAAAGGAGGGGGAAATTTTGAGAAAGAAGTTTTTAGCATTTATATTGATTAGTGCATTACTTATTGCAGCAACTGGATGTGGTAAAAGCGAACCTGCCATTAAGCACGAGGATTTAGGTTTCAAAATAGGAATAGTTACTGGAACCGTTTCTCAAGGGGAAGAGGAATTCCGAGCAGCAGAAAATATGGTAAAGAAATATGGCAAAAACAATATTGTCCATATAACTTATCCAGACAAATTTGATCAAGAACAAGAAACAACTATTTCCCAAATAGCCAGTTTAGCAACTGACGAAAAAATAAAGGCTATTGTCATTTGTCAAGCAGTTACCGGTACAGCAGCTTCCATAGACAAAGTTAAAGAAACTAGGGATGATGTTTTATTTGTACTAGGTGCTCCCCATGAGGATCCAGATACTATAGCTAGTAGAGCCGATATACTATTGGAGCCAGATCAACTAAAGCGTGGCGAATCCATAGTGAAAATGGCAAAAGAAATGGGTGCCGAAACTTTTATCCACTATTCTTTTCCAAGACATATGTCTATGGAATTATTATCTCAAAGACGAGATATTATGAAAAACACAGCTAAAGATATAGGTCTTGAATTTGTAGAAGTAGATGCACCAGACCCACTAGGAGATTCTGGTATTCCAGGTGCTCAACAATTTATATTAGAAGATGTTCCGAGACAAGTAGATAAATACGGAAAAGATACTGCATTTTTCAGTACTAACTGTGCTATGCAAGAACCTTTAATAAAGTCTGCTTTAGAAACTGGTGCCATATTTCCTGAACAGTGTTGCCCAAGTCCTTACCACGCTTATCCTGGTGCCCTAGGCCTTGCAATTCCAGAAGATAAGGCTGGAGATTTAGACTATATGACAGAGCAAATCAAAGAAAAAATTGCAGAAAAAAATGGTACAGGAAGATTTGGAACTTGGAAATATCCTGCTAATATGACCATGATTGAAGCTGGAGTAGAATACGCCATAGCTTATGGAAAAGGTGAAACAGATAAGTTTAATGAAAAAGTATTGCTTGAAAAACTAAAAAAAGTAGTAGGAGATAGTGTGGAAGTTAGACCAATTGACAATAATAAACCAAATTTCTTATTGATTTTTATGGATTCACAAATATTTTAAATTTAAAGAAGAGGTCGTACCACGACCTCCTTCTTTTTACATTAGGAGGGATGCATTATGGATTTGCTCCAAATAAAAAATATAGACAAGTTTTATTCTGATAATAAGGTTTTAAATAATGTTTCTCTAAATATTAAGGCAGGAGAAATTCATGGACTTGTAGGAGAAAATGGTGCTGGAAAATCTACTTTAATGAATATACTTTTTGGAATGCCTATTATTCACTCTACAGGAGGATATAATGGGGAAATCTTTATAAATGGTGAAACTTTTATACCAAAATCTCCTGAAGATGCTATGGAAATGGGAATAGGAATGGTTCATCAAGAATTTATGTTAATTCCTGGCTTTACTATAACAGAAAATATTAAATTAAATAGAGAAAAAACCACTCCTACATTTATAAGTAAAATATTTGGGAATAAATTATCTAAATTAGATATGCCTAATATGGCTAAGGATTCTAAAACTGCCTTAAATAAACTTAATATGTCAATTGACGAATACTTGCCTGTAGCTGGCCTACCTGTAGCTTATATGCAATTTATTGAAATAGCTAGAGAAATAGATAAAACTCAATTAAAATTATTGATTTTAGATGAACCTACAGCAGTGCTTACAGAAACTGAAGCTAAACAATTTTTAGATATAATCCGAAAACTTTCTAAAATGGATATATCTATTTTATTTATTTCTCATAGATTAGATGAAATAATGGAAATTACAGATACTATTACAATCTTAAGAGATGGTGAAGTCGTAGATACTGTAAATACCAATAAAAGTAATATTGTAGATTTAGCTAGACTTATGGTAGGTAGAGATGTGAAAATAATGCGTGAAGATAATAGCAAAAAAATTATTTCAGATGACAATATTTTAGAAATAAAAGACCTTAAAGTTAATATGCCAGGGGAAAAAGTTAATGGTTTAAATCTAGAGGTTAAAAGAGGCGAAATTTTAGGAATTGGTGGATTAGCTGGTCAAGGAAAGATAGGCATAGCTAATGGTATTATGGGATTATATGAAACTTCAGGTACTATTATTAAAGACGGTAAAGAATTGTTATTAAATAATCCACGAGAAACCTTAAATTCTTCTATTGCTTTTTTATCTGAAGATCGACGAGGTGTTGGTTTACTTTTAGATGATTCTATAGAATTTAATATTGCTTTTTCCAGTATAGAAGTGCAAAATAAATTTTTAAAAAAGATTGGCCCTTTGAAATGGGTAAATAAAAAAGCTATAAGAGCTTATGCTAATTCTATAATTGATAAGTTTGATATTAGATGTACTGATGCTACTCAGCACACTAGATATCTTAGTGGTGGAAATCAACAAAAAGTTTGTATAGCTAGGGCTTTGACTTTAGAACCAGATATATTATTAGTTTCAGAACCTACAAGAGGCATAGATATTGGAGCTAAAAAACTAGTATTAGATACCTTAGTAAATTTAAATCGCGAATTAAATATGACCATCATTATTACTTCTAGTGAATTAAATGAATTACGTCAAATAAGTGATAGAATCGCCATTGTATATGATGGTAAAATCCATGGAATACTTTCACCAGAAGATTCTGATGAAAAATTTGGATTATTAATGGCTGGGGAAAGTTTAGATAAGGTGGTGAACTAAATGAAAAATTTTATAAATAAAATTGGATTTCCTAGATTTATTATAGCTGTATTTTTAATATTATTGATAATTTTATCTGTAATATTAAAAATTCCTTTTTCCATGACAATTCAAAATATTTTAGTTCGTTTTGGTATGAATGCTATTTTAGTACTAGCTATGGTGCCAGCAGTTCAATCTGGAATAGGTCTTAATTTTAATTTACCACTGGGAATTGTATGTGGTCTAATAGGAGCATTAGTTAGTATAGAATTTAAGCTTTACGGTTTTAAGGGCTTTTTTATATCTATATTAATAGCCATACCTTTAGCTGCCTTCTTTGGATACTTCTATGGTCGAATGCTTAATAAGATTAAAGGTCAAGAAATGACTGTTGGTACTTATATAGGATTTTCAGTAGTTTCACTAATGTGTATATTTTGGTTAGTGGCACCATTTAGAAGTCCCGAATTAATTTGGGCCTATGGAGGATCTGGTCTTAGAGTTACTGTTTCCTTAGAGTCCTCTATGGCTCATGTATTAAATGATTTTTGGCATTTTAATATTGGAAATGTTACTATACCTACTGGTCTATTATTCACTTTTGCTGTATGTGGGTTTTTAGTCTGGATATACAACAGAAGTAAAAGTGGAGCAAGAATGAAAGTTGCTGGAAGTAATGAAGCCTTTGCACTATCTAATGGAATAAATGTAGATAGTGAAAGAATCAAAGGTACTATAATGTCTACAGTATTGGCCGCCATAGGTATTATAGTCTATAGTCAATCTTTTGGGTTTCTACAGCTATATAATGCACCACTATACGCAGCTATGCCAGCAGTTGCTTCTGTATTAATTGGTGGAGCTAGTTTAAATAGAGCTAAAATATCCCATGTGATTATTGGAACTTTATTATTTCAATCCCTATTAGTAGTATCCCTTCCTGTAATTAATATAATATCAGAAGGAAGTATGTCAGAAGTAATTAGAACTATAATAAGTAATGGAATTATACTCTATGCATTAACTAGAACTGGAGGTGAAAGTGCATGATAGTACCTATAGTCTTTCTTATATTATGTATAATAGGTTTTTTCTTCTCAGGTCTTTCCTTTAATTTTTTAATACAGGAAATGATCATAAGACTTGCTAGAAATTCAGTTCTAGTACTTTCGTTAATTATCCCTGTAATTACTGGTATGGGGCTCAACTTCGGAATAGTATTAGGAGCCATGGCAGGACAAATTGCCTTGATAATTATAACTAATTTTAGTATAGCTGGAGGATGGGGGTTTTTCCTAAGTATTGTAATTTCCACTCCTATAGCTATATTGTTTGGTTTTTTAGTTGGAAGAGTTCTAAATAAGGCAAAGGGAAAGGAAATGATTACCTCCATGATATTAGGTTTCTTTGCTAATGGGGTTTATCAATTAATCTTTCTCTTATTAGCAGGTACCTTAATTCCATTTAAAAATAAAGATTTATTGCTTTCTACTGGTATAGGAGTTAAAAATACAGTAGATTTAGCAAATGTTAAGAGTTCCTTAGATAATTTAATACCTTTTCATAAAATACATTTAGTTTTAGGTAAATACCCTATAACTACTATACTAGTTGTCATTGGATTATACATTCTAGTTAGTTTTTTCCTAAAGACAAAATTAGGTCAAGAAATGAGAGCTGTAGGACAAGATATGCATATTGCAGAAGTTTCTGGTATAAATGTAGATAGAACAAGAATTATTGCAATAATTATTTCTACAATTCTAGCAGCTTGGGGGCAGATTATATTTTTACAAAATATAGGTACCATGAATACCTATGGTAGCCATGAACAAGTAGGGCTCTTCGCAGTAGCCTCACTATTAGTCGGTGGTGCAGCTATAGATAACGCCTCTTGGAAGGAAGCTTTAATGGGAACCTTTCTATTTCACTTATTATTTATAATTTCTCCATTAGCAGGACAAAACTTAGTTGGAAATGCACAAATAGGAGAATTCTTTAGGGTATTTATAGCCTATGGAGTAATAGGATTGGCTTTACTTCTTCATGCTTGGGAAAAGGATAAGTCTAAAACTTCATTAAGTGATGTTTAAATTTTAAAAAACTAGGGAGAAAATTTCCCCCTAGTTTTCTTAAAAATTCTTGTGCTCTGTCCTAGCTATTATTTCATTTTGTAGCCCTTCATTTAGATCATTGAAATAATCAC
>CAZMBD010000021.1:0-25345 GCA_964564325.1 uncultured Clostridiaceae bacterium | reverse complement strand
TATTGTTTTTTCCTTTTTCTATATATATCAATAGAAACACTTCTAACTATATTAACGAAATAACTTTGGGTTTGTGGACACTTTTTCTTAATTACTTTATCAAAGTTTTTTAGTATACGTATAAAGCTTTCTTGTACAGCATCTTCTGCTAGGGTAGAATCTCTTAATATGTAGTATGCCTTTTTATACATCATCTGACTATATTCATCATGAAGAATAATAAAAATATCCTTGTCCTCTTCTGTCTCAAGCATAGATAAGTATATAGGGAACATCAGCTATAACACCCCCTTCATTTTGTTACACATAAATTATTAAAACACAATTTATCCTTAGTTCTAATAAAACAAGTCTTCCATATTAATTATAGAAAAATCAATATAGTAGTTTACATTAATTATATCATGGCATTTCTTAATATATAAAAAAATTGCCCTAATACTAGGGCAATTTTTTACTATTCTCCTTTAACTATATCTATTGAAGCACTTGCTCCAATCCTTGAAGCTCCTGCATCTACCATGGCCTTTGCTTTTTCATAATCTCTAATGCCACCAGAAGCCTTAACTCCCATATTTTCTCCTACAATTTCTCTCATTAATTTTACATCTTCTACTGTAGCACCACCAGTACTAAAGCCTGTAGAAGTTTTTACAAAATCTGCTCCAACTTCTTTTGCTATTTTACATGCAATTCTCTTTTCTTCTTCATTTAATAAACAAGTTTCTATTATAACTTTTACAAGAGCCTTATCTTTAGCTGCATCTACTACTGCCTTTATATCTTCTCTTACTAAATCGTAGTTTTTACTTTTTAATGCTCCAATATTTATAACCATGTCTACTTCATCTGCACCATTTTTTATGGCATTTTCTGTTTCAAAGGTCTTTACTTCACTAGTATTTGCACCTAGTGGAAAACCTATAACTGTAGCCACTTTTACTTCAGAATCTTTTAATATTTCATTGGCTAGTACTACATAATATGGGTTAACACATACTGCTGCAAATTCATGTTCTTTTGCCTCTTTACAAAGTTTTTTTATCATATCTTCTGTGGCATCAGCTTTCAATAAAGTATGGTCTATCATCTTACCTATTCCCATTTTTTACACCTCACTATTTTATTACCTCTACCATATCACCATTTTTAACTCCAGCTGCATTGCCTTCTTCCATGTCTACATGCATTTCCAATCTATGACCTTCTCCACTTCTTACAAGTACATTGTCAAAAACTAAGCCTCTAACCCCATCAACTTTTACGCTTACAATATCGCCATTATTTAACCCAAATTCTTTTATTTCATCAGTATGCATATGTATATGCCTTGCTGCAATTATAACACCTTTTTCTAGTTCAATCTCACCTTTAGGTCCTACTACTTTAACACCTGGTGTATTTTCAATATCTCCAGAATTTCTAATAATAGGTTCAATACCTAATGTAAATGCATCTGATATAGAAACTTCTATTTGAGTAGCACTTCTAACAGGTCCTAAAACTCTAACACCTTTTATTGTATTTTTAGGACCAATTAACTCAACTTTCTCTTCTGCTGCAAATTGGCCTGGTTGACTAAGATCTTTTTTCTTTGTCAATTTATAATCTTTTCCAAATAAAATTTCTAAATCCTCCTGAGATAAATGAACATGCTTATTTGACATAGCAATTGGTAGTTTATTTTTCATATATACTTCCTCCTATTATAGTAATATAGTAATTTAAATCTCTTAATCAATTATATTAGTTTGAACATAAAAAATCAAATCTTAGCTAATTAGATTATTTAGAGTTTTATAGAAGTCTGGATAAGATATATTTACAGATTCTGAACCATAAATACTGGACTTTCCTTTTGCTTTTAATGCAGCAATAGATAAAGCCATAGCAATCCTATGATCGCCATAGGAATTAAGCTCAGCTGGTCTTAAACTATCTACTCCATCAATAATCATTCCATCTGGCAATTCCTCTATTTTTGCTCCCATTTTATTTAATTCAACAGTCATTGCATTTATTCTATCGGATTCTTTATATCTCAATTCCTTTGCATCTCTAATGATAGTTCTTCCATCTGCTAAAGCAGCTGCTACTGTAATAATAGGTAATTCATCTATTGTTCTTCCTATTATATCTCCCTCTATGGTACAAGCTTTTAAAGGAGAATACTTTATTTCTATATCTCCAATAGGTTCATTATTTACAATTTTTTTATTAAATACAACAATATTCGCTCCCATTTTATCTAATATCTGAAGAACTCCATCTCTAGTAGGGTTAATTCCTACATTTTGAATTATTATACGGGAACCTTTTACTATAGAAGCAGCTACTAAAAAATATGCAGCAGAAGATATATCAGCAGGAATATATACCTCTTCTCCAATTAATTTTTGTTTCTCATCTACTATTATTTCATTATTATGTTTTACAATATCCTGTCCAAAATAATTTAACATTTTCTCAGTGTGGTCCCGAGTAATCTTATTTTCAATTATAATAGTTTTACCACTTGAATATAAACTAGCTAAAAGTATGGAAGATTTTACCTGAGCACTGGCTATAGGTAATTCATACACTATTCCATTTAAATTATCAGTAGACTGAATTTGAAGTGGTGGATATTCTCCATCTCGTCCTATTATATTTGCTCCCATTTTACTTAAAGGAGATATAACCCTTTTCATAGGCCTGTTCATTAAAGAATCATCTCCTATTAAAGTAGTGGAAAAATCTTGAGCTACCAAAATACCCGATAAAAGTCTCATGGTAGTACCTGAATTGCCACAATTTAAAACATCTTCAGGCCTTTTTAATCCATATAATCCAACCCCTTGAATATAAACTTTATTTCCATCTATTTTTATATTTACTCCCATTTTTCTAAAGCAATCAATAGTATTTAAAACATCTTCTGATAATAATATATTATTTACAACAGTCTCCCCTTCTGATAAAGCACCACATATAATAGCTCTATGGGATATGGATTTATCAGAAGAAACGGTTATTTCTCCTATTAAAGCTTTATTGTATTTATCTATAATCAAAACCATTCACCCTTTAAAGTATTTATAATTAGTTTTTCATCTATATTATCATAGATTTTGACTTTGCCTTTTCCAATAGGAAGCACAAAAACAATTCTATCAGAAACATTTTTCTTATCATTTTCCATAATCTCTAATAAATCTTCTATCTCGTCCATATCAAATTTAATAGGCGAAACTATAGAAATTAAAGTATTAAATATTTTATTATAATAATTTACACCTATTAATCCTAAACATCTAGCTATATAAGATTCATAAAGCATACCTAATATTACTGCTTCACCATGATTAAATCTGGAAAATCCATAATAAGCTTCTATACTATGACCAATAGTGTGGCCAAAATTTAGTATCTTTCTAATGCCTAAATCCTTTTCATCTTGAGAAACTATTTCTTGTTTTATAAATATACACCTTTGTATAATAGTATCTAATACATCTAAATCCATATTATATATTTTGTCTATATTGGCCTTTGTATATTGAAATAATTTATAATCATAGATTAGCCCATATTTAAATACTTCACCTAATCCAGAGGTGATTTCTCTTTTTGGTAATGTAGGTAAAAAATAAGTATCTGTAAAAATTTTTTCTGGAAAATAAAAAGCTCCTATAATATTTTTATATCCACCATAATCTACGCCTACTTTTCCCCCAATAGAACTATCGATTTGAGACAGAAGAGTAGTGGGGATTTGCACATATTTTAGACCTCTTTTATAGGTAGAGGCTACAAACCCAGCAATATCTCCTACTACTCCCCCGCCAAAGGCTAGAATTAAAGTATTTCTATCTATGTGATTATCTAACAAATCATCATAAATTAAAAATACAGTATCCATATTTTTCATTTCTTCTCCAGATACCATAATAAATATATTGTAATCCCAGTCTTCAATTATATTATTTAGATAATCCATATATAATTTATGAACATTTGAATCCGTTATTATATAAAGCTTATCTACATTGTTTGTTCTCAAATATTCTTCTAATTCCTTAAGCACATTGTACCCAACTTTTACATTCATTAATATCACCTATTTTGTAATATTTTCATATAGTTTTCATAATTATTCTTTGTTTCCTCCATACTATCTCCACTAAATTTAATTAAAAATTCCTCCATAAGTATATAAGCCAATACTGATTCAGCTACTATGCTAGCAGAAGGAACTGCTATAGTATCAGATCTTTCAAATTGTGCTACTGTTTCCTCTTTAGTCACTAAATCTACTGTTTTTAAAGCTTTTTTTAGTGTTGGGATGGGTTTCATTATAGCCTTAAAAACTATATCCTCCCCATTAGAAATACCTGCTTCAATTCCTCCAGCATTATTGGTCTTTCTATAGAAATTTTTATCATAATATATTTCATCATGATATTCAGAGCCCATTTTTTCAGCACCACTAAAGCCTAATCCAAATTCTATACCTTTAATCCCTGGAATAGCAAGTATTCCCCAAGCTATTTTACCATCTAATTTCCTATCCCAATGGGCATGACTACCTAGACCAACAGGAATATTAATTCCTATTACCTCCATTATTCCACCTAATGTATCCCCTTTAGCTTTTGCACTTTCAATTTCTTCTATCATTTTGCTTTCTTGAAATTTATCCAACACTCGTATAGGAGACTTGTCCACTTCCTTTAAATCTTCTATGGATAAATTGTTATAATAATTTATATTGGATTTAATATTGCCAATTTGAATTATATGACTATAAACTTCAATATGAAACTCTCTTAAAAACAATTTGCATAAACTACCTAATGCAACCTTCATTGCAGTTTCCCTAGCACTGGCTCTTTCTAAAATATTTCTAGCTTCCTTATGATTATATTTTAAACTTCCTGCTAAATCTCCATGACCTGGTCGAGGTTTTGTAATCTCTAGTAAATCTATATTAGTCCCTCTATTTTTAATCATAATGCCTATGGGATTCCCTGTAGTATAGCCATTATTTACCCCAGATAATATCTTAATTTCATCTTTTTCTATTTGCATTCTATTAGACCTACCATAACCTTGTTGCCTTCTTCTTAATTCATTGTTTATATAATCTTCATCTAAATACATTCCTGCTGGAAACCCTTCTAAAATCCCTACTAAACTTTGACCATGAGATTCGCCACTTGTTAAAAAACGTATCATCTAATCACCTCGTTCAAAAATATTATATCTTATTTTCAACATTTAATTTTAAATATTGAATTAATTTATTTGTTCCTAAAATAGCTCCAATGCTAATTAATATGATACCTATTATTTTATAGTATAGAGTATAAGCTGTAAAAGAAGATATTAAATACAATATAACTCCTAGTATTATAAATTTATATACTTTATCCTTTCTAATTGCTTTTAAATCCTTTTTTAAGCCTTCCTTTTTTTCTCTATATTTAGATAATATAAATTCTTCAATTTCCTCATCAGTAGGGTATTTTCCTGTTTCTTTTAAGATGTTTTTCATACAATTGAAATCTATTAACAGATAATCTAAATCCTCTTTTAAGCCTTCTTGAAAATCTGTATTTGTTACTATAATCCCATATTCTATTTTATTTAATTTCATAGTTTTTTTGTAGTTTTCAATATCTTTTTTTGTAATACTATCTTCTGATAAATTTCTAAAACATTTTACTCCATAAAATTCTCCATTTATATCCCCTACAAAATCTATATAAGCTTCATATTCTACAAATTTAGTATTATAATATTCCTCTAATAATTCTTTAATATATAATAAATATTCCTCATCATTTAATTTTTCAATTCGCTTTAATATTCTTTCATTACTTAAATTTTCTTTAACCTCAAAGACTTTTCTAGTTCTTTTCCTATTCCTAAAATTAATAAATACAAAAAAATAAACTCCCATTAATATAATCGTCAATATAATAGATACTTTTATACTTTTAATAGTATTAAAAGTAGTTGTTATAAAAAACATCATTACTATAATAGCAAGAAAAGCCCAATCTAAAGCACTGGCTCTTACAGTCTTTCCATCTTTTATTTCTTTACTATAATAATTACTTAAGATTATATTTCTCTTAATTTTTTTAAAATAATCTTTAAAATTTATTAATCCATCCACTATTATCCTCTTCCTTCCTCATAATTATATAGCAAGACATTTGTATTATTGCCAATACTATGAAAAAGAATAACAAAATCCTACTAAATATGAATATAAAAAATTGTTCTGGTAGCATTTGAATTAATAAATCTGTATTTGGATCTAGTAACCATAAATCATTTCTAAAAAATATTAAATGAAAATAAGTAAAATACTTGTTAAAATCTATTAAAACAAATAATAATAGTAAGCCTATAAGTCCCCACCATATAAATATCCTATAAAAAATTCCTTTTGCCATTTTCCATTCTCTGTTTTTAATTGAGATTAGTATTGTAATTATAGACAATATAAAAGATATATATTTTAGTGTATGGCCTTTTTTAAACAGTACCTTTACATCTTCCATATGCTTTATTTCTCGTGTATTAAAATAAGGTTTAAGTACTTCTTCATCTCCTTTGTCCTTCAAATAGATAAATATTTCCTCAGTAATAGTACCCAATTCTTTTAGATTTTTACCTGAAATCTCTTCTACATTATATTTCTCATAGGATTTTATATAAAAACTTTTATTAAATACATTTATCTCCATTATCTTTAAAAAAATATATAGAGGCAAAAATATTATTAATAAAATTAAAAAAAACTTTTTCATAATCCCATCCACCTTTAGTTATAATCTACCACAATTTATATGTTTTTCAAATAAAAAGCGACCAAATAAATGGTCGCTATCCCATTGCTTTTTCTAATCTATCTAAATATTTGATTGGAAACATTCTAAGTAACTCTTTATATTGTTCTACAGTTAAACCTCGTACTGTAGTGTATATCTCAATTTTTTTATCCACATCTGCTGCATTAAATTTTTCTTTTATCTCTTGGAAGTTTTCATTCATATTAATTTTACACTCCTTTTTTCATCTATTTATATATTTTTATTATGTTTCAATTCTATGGATTTATACCACAAAAAAACTAGGATTAAATATTAATATCTAATCCTAGTTTTATATAGAACATTATATTTCTAAATCATCTGGGATTTCCCATGAATGGTAAATTTCTTGAATATCATCATTATCCTCTAATACTTCTATTAGTTTTACCATATTTTGGATGTCGTTTTCATCTTTAAGTTCTGTCGTGTTTTGGGGAATAAAACCTACTTCCGCCATTTGAAATTCATAGCCTTGTTCACTTAGAGAATCTCTCAAATTGTTAAAATCTTCTGGACTAGTTGTAATTTCATAACCATATTCATCAGCTTCAAAGTCTTCTGCACCTAAATCAATTGCCAGTAACATTAGTTCATCTTCATCTATACTATCATTTTTTTCAATGGCTAATAGCCCTTTTCTATCAAACATAAAAGATACACAACCAGTTTGGCCTAAATTTCCACCAAATTTATCAAAAGCATGTCTTACATCAGAAGCTGTCCTATTTCTATTATCTGTTAGACAATTAACATATACTGCAACTCCGCCTGGTCCATAGCCTTCATAATTAATTTCTTCATAAGTTTCTCCACCTAATTCACCAGTGCCCTTTTTGATGGCTCTATCTATATTATCATTAGGCATATTTGCAGCTTTAGCCTTTTCCACAGCTGCTTTTAGCGCAGGATTATATTCCATATCGCCGCCACCTTCTTTTGCAGCCACCATAATATATCTTGCTAATTTTGTAAACTCCTTGCCTCTTCTGGCATCTTCCTTACCTTTTTTGTTTTTTATATTATTCCATTTAGAATGACCTGCCATAACTAAAACCTCCTAAATATATTTTTAAATTTTTCCTTTTGGGATAAATATGGGAGGAAAGTTTCTTTTATGTTCACTTCTCCTACTCATCCCCTCAATTCTTTCTACGATTTCACTTGGCCCATTTTTATTTAAAATATATTCATCTAATATATCGTAATTAAAACCCATTTCTTCCTCGTCTGTTTGTCCTTCCCATAGTCCTGCCGTAGGTGGCTTTTCTATTATTATATCTGGTATATTTAAAGCCTTTGCCATATGCCAAATATCCCTTTTCACAAAAGACGCTATGGGAAGTAAATCTACACCACTATCTCCATGTTTTGTAAAATATCCAATAGTAAATTCTGATTTATTGCTACCACCTAATACTAAATAGTTATAAGACTGAGCATAATAATATAATGTAGTCATCCTAAGTCTAGGCTTTATATTGGCCTTTGCCAAATCATTGGTAGTTTTAATTTCAGCTGTTTTAATAAATACATCATAAACAGGAGTTAAATCTACCTTTTTGGTTTTAAGATTCAAACTCTCTGCTACTAGCATACCATGTTCTTCATCTATTGGATTTGAATGACAAGGCATAATTATTCCAAGTGAAGTATCTGGAAAAGCCTGTTTAGATATTCCTGCTACTACAGCAGAATCCACTCCTCCACTTAAGCCAAAAACTACACCTTCCCCCCCTGCCTCATTTACTTTATTTCTTAGCCAAACAACTAATTCATCAATAATTAATTCTATATTATCCACTTTATTACCTCCATAATAATCTATTTAAGTATATATTGTCTTGTTTTGGTAAAATTAATAATTAGTAATAATGGATATTTTCCTAATTATTATATCATAAAGAGGGGTGTTATGGATACTATAGTTTTAAAACTAATTGGAATTGGATTTTTAACTGGAATTATAAATGGTCTTTTTGGTTCAGGTGGTGGAACTATTATAGTTCCTGCTCTTGTATTTCTAATTGGGATGGAAGATTTCAAAGCCCATGCTACAGCTATTTCTATTATATTACCCTTATCTATAATAAGTACTATTATATATTTAAAATCCAATATAATTAAGTTCGATATTACATTTATAATAGTATTAGGTGGAATAATAGGTAGTTTTATTGGAGCAAAATTTCTGAAGAAAATTCCAAATTTAATACTTAGAAAAATATTTGGAATAATTATTATAATAACTGCATTAAGGATGATAGTAAAATGATATTATTTATAATAGGATTAATATCTGGAATAATCAGTGGTATGGGAATAGGTGGAGGCACTATACTTATACCTTCTTTAGTGCTTTTTACTGAATTAAATCAAAAAGAAGCTCAGGGAATTAATTTAATAGTATTTATACCAATAGCCATTGTAGCACTTATTGTTCATTTTAAAGAAGGTAATATAGAAACTAAAACTAGCAAATGGATTATTTTAGGAGGAATCTTTGGAGCCATTATAGGTTCTTTATTTGCAATGAAAATAAAACCAAATTCTCTAAAAAAATATTTTGGTATATTTCTTTTATTTATAGGCATTTATGAACTGCTAAAAAAAGAATAGGGAAAAACCTATTCTTTTAGAACCTCTATCACTTTAACAACTTATTGTTTTTAATTGGCAAGTGCTTTTCAGTTATATATTCTACAATCCCATCTCCGCTAGTTAAATCTATTATGGATTTTGTAAAACTATCTACATCAGAAAATTTTATGTAAACATATATATTTACTGCATCATCATAAACAATATCATCTATTATAAATCCTTTTGTAATTAAATAATTTTCTACCATGCCATATAGTGTATAGTCTATTCTTATCTTTAATTTATGATGTAATATCTGTTCTATTATTATTCCAGATTCTAAACCAATTTTTGCACCCTTAGTATAAGCTCTAATAAGGCCACCGGCCCCAAGTTTTGTTCCTCCAAAATATCTAGTGACTACTACCACTACATTTCTTAAATCTTCCTTTTTTATCACTTCTAAAGCTGGTATTCCCGCAGTTCCTGAAGGTTCACCATCATCACTAAATCTTTGAATATTGCTATTTTCCCCAACTACATAGGCATAAACATTATGTGTTGCATCTCTATGTTTTGTTTTGATTTTTTCTATAAAATCCAAAGCCTCTTCTTCTGACTTAATAGGCATTGCATACCCTATAAATTTAGATTTATTTATTATAATTTCATCTTCTCCACATTTATATATAGTTCTATATATATTATTCATGATTTTTCACCTCTTACATATTATAGCATAAAAAATAAGCCGAGGATTTACTCCAAGGCTCATTTTTTATTAAGCATATTTTTCATCTATTTCAAAATCTTTAAATTCTAAGTACTTCTTATAGGATAGACTAGCTAAAGATTTATCTTGATTATAAGTTATCATATCAATAGCCTTGTTTATAGGGTAAAAACCACCATCTTTAAAACCTTCTTCTTCATTAACTAAATAGTCTCCACTTTCAGCTTCCATTACATACCATATGATTTTGTTATAAACTTCTTGTTTCCTAGTTAAAGAAAAAAATTCGTAACTAGTCTCACCAGCAGTAGAAACAATTTTGGCATCTACGCCTGTTTCATACTTTACACGACTTATGGCCGTATCTGTTGGAAGAGAATCGTTACGAATTTTCCCCTTAGGAAGTACCCATTCATTTTTTTCATTTTTTAAAATAAAGACCTTATCACCATGGAAAACCACGCCACCTGCACAGTTTCTTACAATCATTAGAACCAGCCTCCTTTATATTCTTATTATTAATATACCCAAATTAAAGATATTATTCAATATTTTTAATTATAAAATAAATTCTAAATACCTTTCATAGTCTATTTTATTAATATTAAGCCTTAATTCAGTACCATCAGTTCTGTATTCTAAATAATCTACATTATAGCTTTCTAAAAAATAATTAACTAATTCCTGTTTATCATAAGGTATTTTTAATTTTACTTTTCTATATTCTTGAGGTAAACTTTCTTCTATCATAAGTAGAAGCTTATCTAAATTAGTAGAATTTTTACTGGATATGAAAATTTTTTTGTCTACATATTTATTATTGTATACTAAGTTTTCTATTTCTACCTTGTCTATTTTATTAAACACAGTAATAATAGGTTTATCTAATACTTCCAGTTCTTTTAATATATTATAAGTAGTTTCAATTTGAATGTCTAAATCTTCATTTGATACATCTACTACATGTAATAGTAAATCTGCATATTGTACTTCTTCTAAAGTTCCTTTAAATGCCTCTACTAAATGAGTAGGTAGTTTACTAACAAAACCAACAGTGTCCGTTATTAAAAACTTCTGCCCATTAGGTAGCCTGGCTCCCCTAAGAGATGTATCTAAAGTTGCAAATAACATATCATATACAAATACTTTTTTATCCTCTTTAAAATCTTCATTTGTCTCAATTAATTTATTTAATAATGTAGATTTTCCCGCATTAGTATAACCTACTAATGCTACTATTGGAAGATTGGAATCTTCTCTTCTCTTTCGTTTAATAGATCTAGACTTTTCAGCTTCTCTTAGAGATTCTTCAATATTGTCTATTTCTCTTAAAATATGCCTTCTATCTGTTTCTAATTTTTGCTCACCAGGACCCCTAGTGCCAATACCTCCACCTTCTCTAGATAAATAGTCTCTAAAACCTACTAGCCTAGGCAGTCTATATTTAAGTTGAGCCAATTTTACCTGTAATTTTCCTTCCTTGGAACTGGCTCTATTAGCAAATATATCTAATATCAAATTAGTCCTATCTACTATTTTCTTGTCAATAATTTTTTCTAAATTTCGAAGCTGTGCCCCTGATAGTTCATCATTAAATACTACGAAGTCTATATCTAATTCTTCACAATAATTTTTAATTTCTTGTGCCTTTCCTCTGCCAATAAAATAGGCAGGATCAATAGAAGATTTTCTCTGAATAATCCTAGATATCACTTCTCCACCAGCTGCATAAACTAATTCTTCTAACTCAACCATAGAATTATCTATGTCAACAGTGTCTGTTGGTAGCTCTACTCCGACGATTAAAGCTCTTTCCCTCGCTGTATCTTTCTCTAACAATATATCACCTCGTTAATTAAAGGATACTTCCATGATACTATTATACCATCTTTTTTTAAATTTATCTAATTATTTTTAACATTTTATCACTTGGAAAATTTAAATATTGTTCTGGCACATCTCCAACAATAATAGTCTCAGCAATAGGAATATTAGTAGTAATTCTTAAATTTTCTTGGACCAAAGGTACTATCATCTTAATATCTGTAACTACAATTATATATATTCTATGCCTAGTTTGATTTATCCCTGAAGATTCAAATTCTGTAGCAAAGTCTACGGCTACGGCCCCTTGTGGAAGTATCTGTACATTAATACTAGGTAACCTTATAATTTGTGTATTAAAAGCGTTGCTTAAGGGCACTTTGATTTTAGTCTTGGACATTTGTTTTAATTGTTCTTGAACTTCTATTGCTACCTCTGCCGCGATACTATTCATCAATATAGTATTGGCTTGCATTAAGGTTACCTTCCCTTCATTATCATATTTTACAAAAATGAGATCATTATAATTTATATCTCTTTTTATTTTTAATTTTATAGTGTCATTAATGGTTTGTGTTGTAACGGATCTAGCTCTAATTTCTGATATAGCAACTACAGTAGGTTTAATATTTTTATCTATATATCGAAACATATAAATTATAAATAAAATTATAATAATAATCCAAATCATAGCTTTTTTTCTTTTAGCCAAATAAAAATAATATTTCACTAATTATCACCCCTAGTATATAATATATGTATTAAATATTCTTTATTGTTATCTTTAGTATTTGTATGGTATAATTAATTTGTTTACTACCTTTTTCTTAATTAAGGAGGTATTATAATGTCAGAAAATCATAAAAATAAATCAGAGAATAAAAAAGAAAATAAGAAAAAGAAAAAAAATAAGAAAGGACTAAAAATATTTCTATTAGTACTACTTATGTTAATAGTAGTTGCTGCAGGTGCAACTGTTGGGGTTGTAATAGGAATTGCAAAAGAAGCTCCTGAAATTGATCCTACTAATATATATTCTTTATTAAGCCAAACATCTTTTATAGTAGATCAAAATGGAAATCCTATAGAAAAAGTTCAAAATGAAGATTATGAATACAGAACTATAGTAGAATTAGATAAAATGCCAAAACATTTAAGGGATGCCTTTATTTCTATAGAGGATGAGAGATTTAATTCTCATATTGGAGTAGACCCAAGAGGAATTATGAGTGCATTATGGGATAATATTAAAGCTGGTCACACCGTAAGAGGAGCCAGTACCATAACTCAGCAATTAGCTAGAAATCTTTATTTAAATGATGATGTAAAATTAGATAGAAAAATTAAAGAAGCATATTTAGCACTACAAATAGAAAAAGCTTTAACTAAGGACCAAATTTTAGAGGCCTATTTAAACAGGATATCTTTAGGTCAAGGGGCTTATGGGGTTCAAGAAGCTGCTCAAACTTATTTTTCAAAAAATGTAGAAGATTTAACTTTAAGAGAATCTGCTGCCTTTGCAGCTATAGTTAAATCTCCTACTAAATATTCCCCTTATCGAACCATTAAACCAGAAGACTTTGATAGTGAAAAACATATTGAAGTTGCAAGGATAGATATATTAGGGGAACAATATATTGCAATTTTCAATCCAGAAGCAGTAAATCGTCAAAAACTTGTATTGAAAAAAATGTTAGAACTAGGTAAAATAACTGAGGAAGAATACAATGCTGCATTGGAAGAAGATATTCAAGCTAACTTAAAACCTGGGCAGAAAAAAATAAAGGGCATATCCTCATATTTTAATGATTATATAAAAGTCCAAGTTATAGAAGCTTTAATGGATGAATTAGGATATTCTAGAGAAGAAGCAGAAAGGGAGCTATATACTGGTGGACTTAAAATATACTCCACCATGGATTTAGAATTGCAAAAAGAATTAGAGGATGTATATAATAATTTTACCGAAATACTCTTAGGGAATACCGAAAAAATTAAAGGCCCCGCCTTTGTTAGTTGGAAATTAAATAATGAAGGTAATATTGTAGATGAAAAAAATAAAATAATATTTTATAAACAAGAAAATCTACTTGATGATAATTACAATTTAATAATTGAAAATGGCGATTTCGAATTAGCCGAAGGTAAATTAATATTAAATAGTAAAAAAATTACTCCATATCAGAGCAATTTAGATATATCAGATTATTATACCATAGATGAACGTAAAAATTTAGTAACTCACAGAATTGGCACATTGGCATTACCTGAAAATGGATTTACTATAACTGAGGAAAAAAATATTATTATATCTAATAATTTTATAAAGGATAATCCAGATTTTTATACAATAAGTGAAGAAGGAAATCTTAAAATAAATGAAAAATATTTTTATAGACATAAGGAGGGTATAGTACAGCCTCAATCAGCTACAGTTATAATGGATTACAAAACAGGACAGCTTAAGGCTTTGGTTGGTGGTAGAGATGTGGAAGGAGCGCGTATATTAAACCGTGCTACCTCTTCTCCTAGACAACCTGGTTCTACTATTAAGCCATTATCTGCTTATTTACCAGCTTTAGATAATGGATTTACAGCTGCAACTCCAATTGATGATATACCATTTTATAATCATAATGGAGAATTATGGCCTAAAAACTGGTACTCAGGCTATAAGGGAATTCACACTTTAAGAAAATCTGTAGAACAATCTGTAAATGTAAACTCAGTTAAAGTCGTGGAAACTATAGGAGTAAGTAAATCTTTAGAATATTTAGCTAGAATGGGCATTATCAATAGAGATGATCCATCCAAAGATAATTTTGTTACATCAGCTGAAAATCCCGCTAATAATGATGAAAATTTAGCTGCATTGGGATTAGGTGGAATGACAAAAGGTCTTACACCTTTGGAAATGACAGCAGCCTATGGATCTATCGCTAATAGTGGAACCTATATAAAACCTATTGCCTTTACTAAAATATTAGATAAAGATGATAATGTTTTATTAGATAATACACCTAATAAAAATACTGTAGTTTCAAAAGAAATAGCTTTTATAATGTCTGATATATTGAGAACAACTGTAGCAAATGGTATTGCAGGTAGAGCACAAATTCCAAATATGCCTACAGCTGGTAAAACTGGTACTACTCAAGATAAATCTGATGCTTGGTTTGTAGGTTATACTCCTTATTATGTAGCTGGAGTATGGATTGGAAATGATACGCCCCAAATTAAATTAAATCAAGGTAGTGCTATGGCAGCTCAATTATGGAAAATAATTATGACTAGAACCCATGAGGGATTAGAAGCAAAGCAATTTGATAGACCAGATAATATAATTACTATGTCTGTATGTTCTCAATCTGGGAAAATACCTACAGAATTATGTAGTCGTGATCCAAGGGGTAATACAATTATAACAGAAATATTTGCACCAGGTACTCAACCTACAGAATTTTGTGATGCCCACGTGGAAGTAGAAATAGATAAAGAAACTGGAAAACTTGCTAGTGAATTTTGTCCAGAGGATAATATTGAAACTAGAGTATTTGTAAGAAGAGATCCACCTTATAATCCAAAAGAGCACAATGGCATAGTACCAACAGATTACCAATATACTGTACCAACAGAAATATGTGATATGCATAATGAGGATACTATATTAGATGAAGATGATGATAATGATGATGATAATGATAATGAAAATGATGATAATGAAGGAGAAAGAGAAACTGATATTAATATAGATCTTCCTCCAACTGAAGAAGAAGATAATGATGATGGAAATAATGGAAATGAAGATAATGGTGAAAATAATACTGATTCTAATGACGATTATTAAAACTTATAACTACCTTTTATATAAAAGGTAGTTATTTTGTTTTAGGTTCTGAAACTATTGACATTATATAGCCAAATAGTATGGCTGCTGCTATTCCTCCACCTGCAGCTTCTAATCCGCCAGAAAAAGCTCCTATTACTCCTTTAGATTTGGCTCCTTCAATAGCACCTTTACTTAATGCATATCCAAAACCGGAAATAGGAACTGTAGCTCCAGCTTCCCCAAATTTCACTAAAGGTTCATATACTCCTATGGCACCAAGAAACACCCCACCAGTTAGAAATATAACTAAAATATGAGCAGGTGTTAATTTAGTTGTATCCAATATAATCTGACCTATTACGCATATTAACCCTCCTACTACAAAAACCTTTAAATACTCCATATTATCTCCTCCTATTACATTAAACTATCTATAGTTACTGCATGGGCAATTCCTGGAATTGATTCTCCTTGAAATGTCATAATTGGGGAATGCAATGCCCCTGTTGCTACTAATAGTACTCTATTTAAATTTCTCTTCATCATTTCCTTGTATATATAACCATTAAAAACAACTGCAGCACAACCACAACCGGAGCCACCTGCATGGGTGTCTTGCTCAACTCCATCAAATATTTTTATACCACAATCTGAATAATTTTTTGAAAGATCAAATCCGTCTTTCCTCATTAGATCTAATAATATTTTCTTTCCTACTAATCCTAAATCACCAGTAATAATTAAATCATAATCATCTGGAGTATAACCTGTATCTTTAAAATGTTGACTTATAGTATCAATTGCAGCTGGTGCCATAGCACCTCCCATATTACTTACATCTTTTATACCTAGATCCAAAATTTTCCCAGTGGTTATATAGGTAATATAGGGACCATTTCCAGTAGATGAAAGCACAGTAGCCCCAGCACCTGTTACAGTCCATTGAGAAGAAAAATTTCTTTGATTCCCATATTCTAATGGAAATCTAAACTGCCTTTCTGCCGATGAAAAATGACTAGATGTGGCACAAACTACATAATTAGCAAAACCTCCATCTACTATCATGGCTCCTAAACTTAAAGATTCAGTCATAGTAGAACAAGCCCCATATAATCCAAAATGAGGAATTTCCAATTGCCTAGCTGTATAGGAGGAACTAGTAATCTGATTTAATAAATCTCCAGAAAATAAAAATTCTATATCCTTAGGAGATAAATTTGCATTAGCAATGGCTAATTTTATACTTTCCTCTTGAATTTTAGACTCTGCCTTTTCAAAAGACTCCTGCCCCCATAGATCATCTTCTAAAATCATATCAAAATAATTTTTTAAAGGCCCTTCTCCCTCTTTTGGACCTACTATGGAAGCAGTTCCAACAATGGATACGGGACTTTCTAATTTTACGGTTTGGGAACCAATTCGCTTTATGCCCACTATATTCACCTTCCTTTTTTAAATATTAAATACAATAAGCCTACTATAATAGAAGAACCAGTGCCATAAACTAGTACAGGCCCTGCTATACTAAACATCCTAGCAGCAACTCCAAAAATATACCCTTCCTTTTTAAATTCCATAGCAGGTGATACTATAGAATTAGCAAAACCTGTAATAGGTATGGTTGCCCCTGCTCCTCCAATCTTTCCAATTTTGTCATAAACACCAATTCCAGTTAAAAAAGCACCAATAAAGATCAATATTATGGAAGTACCTGTTGCCACTAACTTCTCTTCTAAGCCCAGTTTAAATAAACCATTTCTAATTATTTGTCCTAAAGTACAAATTCCTCCTCCTACTAAAAAAGCATATAATATATTCTTAAAATAAGTAGGCTTTGGCACTTTTCTTTCTGCATATTTTTGATATTCCTTTTTATTCATTTTATCCATATAATCACTCTCCTAAGATTTCAAAAATACTAAGAAATAAAATAAAGAACCTACTACTTTCCCTAATATTAAAGCTACTATAACATAAATCAATTCAAATTTTATCTTAAATTTTTTTGCAAAAACAGGTATTACATTTAATACCTCTGCTAAAGCTGATGTAAATAATCCTAAAAAAACCCCTGATAATGCACCTATTACAATAACTATAAATTTATTTAATCTAAAATTAAAATCTGAATAACATAAAATAGAACCCACGCTAGCCCCTAGAACCATAGAATATTCATAGAATACAATTTTATTCCATGTTTCAGTAGTCTGCGCAACTCTTGCTACAAATTTAAGTAATGTGAAAAATGCAGCAATGGCACTTCCCACTGTAATTCCTCCAGAAATTCCAATTAAAAATAATAATATACCTTTCAAAGGCTCACCACCAAATATTATGATTTATCCTTTTGCTTTAATTCATGAAGTATATTATCTTCTATATCCTTATCATATAAATATAGTTCCAACTCCATAGGCCCAGGTTCTTGTCTTCTTCTTTTACTAAAACTAAATATCCGACTAAAAAACGCAAACATACCTAGACCAATTCCTAAAGAAAAAGGTATGTTTAAAGCTAGAGGATCATTTTTCTTTTCGCCAGTTATTATTAAATATATTTTCTCCAATGTACCCTTCATGTTCACATCCTCATAAAAGTAGATAATAGCCATTGCTGCACCTAAAAATAGTATTATTGCAACAAAAACTATTTTTACCACATTAAATAATTTATTCTCATTTTCTTGTCCTTTTATTTCTAATAATACATCTGGACCACCTATTATATTTAAATCTATATTTTCAACTGAATCTAATACTTTCGTTGTAATTTCAGTGCCGGATATATAATCATAGCTTTCCTTATTCTGCCCATTATAGACCCTAATATCCTCTACCCTTTTTTTAATTCCATTATTATTACAATACACTTCTCCCAAGTCTTTTACATATACATGAGTATTTAAATCTAGTGAATACTTAGTTTCAAGATTTATGTATACTTGTTCCTTTTCGATTTTTATCACCTCTTAATTAAAATTATTCACATATCTTGCTCTTTTAGGTATTTCTTTATTTATACCTAGCTCCCCATACCAAATAAAGCCAATAGTTATCAGAAGCATTATTATTAAAATTATTATTATATTTCTTTTAAATTTTATTCTAGTAATCATATAATCACTCCAATCTATATTTATTATTCTCTTATATGAAATTTTAATTCAAAAAAATAAAGGCATGATTTCATGCCTCAGCTAGTTTATTCTTTATTTCTTCAATTATTCTCTTCTCTATCCTAGATACCTGTACTTGAGATATACCTAGTAGCTCCGCTACCTCTACTTGGGTTTTATCTTTAAAATACCTTAATATTATAACCTTTCTATCTCTTTCCTTTAAATGAGATAATACTTCCTTTAAAACAATATTATCAATAATTTCATCCTCACTATTCTCATCAAGACTTATCTTATCTATCACCTTCAATGGATTACCATCATCTTGATGCACTACATCATATAAATAGTCTAATTGATATGATGATTCTAATGCCATAACTATATCTTCTTTCTCCACATTTAGTTCATCTGAAATTTCCTGAATAGTAGGCTCCCTGCCTAATATTTTGGATAAGTTTTCTTGTGCATATTTTACTCTATTAGCAGTTTGTTTTAAAGATCTACTTACTTTTATCATTCCATCATCTCTTAAGAATCTTTTAATTTCTCCTGAAATCATAGGCACTGCATAAGTTGAAAACTTTACATCAAAAGATGGATCGAATTTATCTATTGCCTTTAATAAGCCAATACTGCCTATTTGAAATAAATCTTCCATATCATATCCTCTATTTGAAAATCCTCTCAATACAGACTTTACTAATCCTATATTATGTTTCACTAATTTTTCTTTTGCTTCTTTATCCCCTTCCTGTGCCATAAGAATTAATTCTAAAGTTTCTTCATGGGACAGCAATATATAATCCCTATTTCCCTTATCCATAGTATTACTCCTTAATTGGAACAGATTTGAAAATTTTTACCATTTTTACTATAGTCCCATGGCCAGGATGGCTTTCTACACTTAAATCATCCATAAAAGTTTCCATAACTGTAAAGCCCATTCCAGATCTTTCTAGTTCTGGTCGAGAGGTATAAAAAGGTTCCATGGCTCTATCTATATCATCAATTCCCTTTCCTTTATCTGTAACAATTATCTCCACTTTATTTTCATCTATAATACCCTCAATTATTACAATTCCTTCATTGTACTCATAACCATGTATAATAGCATTGGTCACCGCCTCCGATACTGCAGTTTTAATATCAGATAATTCTTCAATAGTAGGATCCAATTGTGACGCAAAAGCAGCTACTACTACCCTAGCAAAGGACTCATTGCTAGATTTAGATAAAAATTCCAATTTCATATAATTCTTTTCCATCATATTCCCCCCTAATCCTTTATAGCTTCTTCTATACTTGGATATATATTTATTATTTTCATTAATCCAGACATTTGTAAAATTTTCTCCACATTTGCCTCAATATTTACAATAGATACTTTACCGCCTTGTTCCTTGCAATTTTTATATCGTCCCATTACCAATCCTATACCTGAACTGTCCATAAATTTTAATCCTCTAAAGTTTAATACCATATTGGTTAAACCTTTATCATAATATTCACTATCTATTTTTCTTCTTACCTCCTCCGCACTATGATGATCTAATTCTCCTTCTAAATGAACAATTAGATAATTATTGTAAATTTCCGTTGAAAATCTCAAAATATCCCCTCCTAAATTATTTTAATATATAGATTCTATTTATGTATCATTTCTCCTTCAAAGAAAAAGCACTAGTTTTGTAATAAAAACAAAAAAAGAGTCTAAAAATTAAAGACTCTTTTTCAAAAATATATATCTATATGTTTTTGCAAGCTAATACTACTTGAGATAATAATATGGAAGTAGTTACACTACCTACACCACCTGGTACTGGAGTTATCTTGTCTACTAATGGCAATAATTTATCATAATCTGCATCACCGCTTAATTTCCCATCCTCATCTAAACTTACTCCCACATCAATTATTATGGATTTTTCATTGAAATAAGACTCATCAAAAAACTTAGCCCTTCCTAATGCAACTATTACTATATCCGCATTTTTTGTTATTTCATTTAATTTTTTTGTTCTGGAGTGGCAAATAGTAACTGTAGCATTTTTTTCAAGTAACATCATAACTAGAGGTTTTCCTACTACCATGGACCTATTTACAACTACTACATTTTTTCCTTCCAGTGGAATATCATAATATTTAAGTACTTCCATGGCGGCTTTAGGAGTACATGGTGCAAATCCACTCATATCTCCTTCAAATATTTTTTCTAGATTTAGTGGATGCATACAATCCACATCTTTTAGAGGGGATATTGCGTTTCTAATAACTTCTTCATCAATATGTTTTGGTAATGGTCTAAATACTAATATTCCTGAAATATTAGTATCATTATTTAATTTCTCAATTAATTCTACCAATTCTTCTGTGCTAATATTTTCATCCTTTTCAAAAACTTGAGATTTAATTCCAATTTTATCACAATTTTTAATAATACTTTTTTCATAGGAAATGTCCCCAGGATTACTTCCTAACCTTACTATACCAAGAGTAGGAACTTTATTTTCTTTTGCTAATGTTTCAATATCTTCTGTCATTTTTCCCTTGATTTTATTTGCTACCACATTTCCTTTTAAAATATCTGCCATTAAAACTCCTCCTTCATATTTTATTTATATTTTAAAAATATTTCTCCAAAATTTATAATTACATACAATTTGATTATAACATAAGCTTATAATAAAACAAAGAACCGTTAGAATTTCTAACAGCTCTAAATTATACTTACTGCAACAATTGTAGAAATAATGCCTACAAATGTGCCTGTAATCAATTCTTTAATTGTATGTCTGTCTAAATTAACCCTAGACCAAAACACCACTGGAATAAGTAAAAACAGCCATAAAAAATTTGTGCCAAGCAAATGAGCCAACAATGTAATAGGGCCTGAAACTCCACAGGCATGTCCAGAAGCTTTAAATTTTAATACGTGGTTTACAAAGGCTAAAAATACTCCTGATAATAAATACGCCATAAATATTTTCTTTACTATTAACGGAGCATCTAAAATAAAGGTAATTAAAGTTCCTAAAATATAGCTAATTACAGCCAATATAAATGCCATTTTTCTTTCGCCATCTCTCCCTTTAACTCTAGATGATGGTATAATAATATGTAATGGATAGGCCAATAAAGGTAATACTGTTAAAAATACAATTGTATATATAAACCATCCAATACCATTAAAACATTGTCCTTTATAAATAAAAGACAATACCACAGTAAAAAGTGCCATTATTGGCACTACTGTTACTAGACTAATTACTTTAGCTATTTTTTCTTTCATATTTTGATCATCCCTTAATATATATTATATTATTTAATTATTCTTCTTGCAGTTACATATCTTTTTTTATACCAAGCTTGATCTATTGGAGTTATTATTACTTTTCTTCGTCCTGATGAGGCATGAATCATATTTCCATCTCCTATATATAGTCCTGCATGGCCAATACCTTTACCAGAAGCTCTAAATAGCACTATATCTCCTGGAACTAATTCAGATTTTTTAACTGCTACTCCATTCTTCGCTTGACCTCCAGAAGATCTATTTAGTTTAATCCCAGCATGATTTAAATACAATGAATAAGTAAGTCCCGAACAATCATATCCACCCTTACCAGTACCACCAGATCTGTAAGGCGCACCTAAGGCCTTATACGCACCTGATACAACTGCATTTATCTTAGATGTCCTACCTGTTATATTACCAGCTCTAGAAGCAACATGTCTACTGCTTTTCAAGCTAATATAATCTCTAGGAACCTTGAACTCTTGCCCATCTTCATCTATTATAGTAAAATTTCCTTTATAAAAATTTGTAACTAGCACAGGTTCACCTTTTAAAAGAACGTAATAGGTATTATTATCCCCCTTTACAGTTTTATCTACTTGTACTATACCAATAGTAATTGCCTTTTCGCTTTCACCATCTTCCAAATCTGTTTCTACCTTTAAAACTACATCTTTTGGCACATAGTACTTTTTAGAATCTCTTTCTAAAATATACTCTCTATCTCTTTCTGCCAAAATATTTACTGATTCCCCTTCTTTAAAAGAGATCTCAGCATTGTCCTCTTCTTGAGCCAAATAATCTTTCACAAATATCCCCGTATCTTTAAAGCCTAGAAATCCTATTAGACTTATGATTAAGATACTACCCAAGATGGACATCCCCTTTTTAAACAATTTCAACACTCCTTTAATTGGTTTTTGAAACTATTTAGTATTATTATATTATAATATTATTAAACTATCAATTAAAAGTTACAAAATTATTACAAAAATTAATTAAATTATTGTAACAAATTCACATAAAAAAGGCCCTAGATAAAATCTATATGGCCTTTTTGAAAATTTATTCTACTGTTATTGCTTCTGTAGGACAAGAGTCTTCAGCTTCCTTGGCTGATTCTACTAGATTTTCATCTAATTCATCTTCTATAGCTACTGCTAAACCATCATCATCCATACTAAATACTTCTGGACAAATGCTTGTGCATAATTCGCAGCCTATGCATACATCTTTATCTACTACTGCTTTCATCCAAACCCCTCCTAATATAAATTTTTTAAATAGAATATATCCACGACAATATTCACGACTTAATTCTAATCTATAATTTCTAAATAAGGTTCTACATGTACCATACAATGTTTTACATCTATAACTTTCTCTTCTATTATGTCATGGACTTTTTCTGCTATATTATGCCCTTCAACTACAGAAATATTGCCATCTACATATATATCTATATCTACATATATTCTACTACCAAAATTTCTAGTTTTCAAGTTTTTTATTCCATAAACTCCCTCAATTGATAAAGATAATTCCTCAATCTTTTTTATGGTCTCATCATCTGCAGATTCATCTACTAAACCTTTAATAGATTGTAAGTATAAATCTACGCCAACTTTAATAATTACTAAACTCACAATAATTGCTACTATAGGATCTAATATTTTAAGCCCTAGTCTAGCTCCAAATATTCCAATAAAACTACCTACAGAGGATAGCGCATCTGATCTATGATGCCAAGCATCTGCCTCCATAGACAATGATCTTATTTCTTTAGCTACCTTTATGGTATACCAATACATGCCTTCCTTAGCTATAATAGATATAAAAGCTGCAACTAAGGCAATTCTTCCTGGTATTTTAATATCTCCAGATTTAATTACCTTTATTCCCTCAATTCCGATAAAAATTCCAGTTAGAATTAAAAGTATACTTAAAAGCTTAGCAAAAATAGGTTCATATTTTTCATGCCCATACGGATGATTTTCATCTGCTTCTTTATTAGAAACTTTTAATCCTAAAAGAACTACAAAAGTAGTTAAAACATCAGACACCGTATGAACTCCATCTGCCAACATGGCATTAGATTTACCAATTACTCCAGCTATTATTTTAAATATTGATAAGATTAAATTTATAAATATAGTTAGCCAATTAGCTTTAACAGCTTTTTTATATCCATCCATAAAAATTCCCCCAAAACAATTTTTTTACTTATATTTTCCTTGTCATCATATTATATACCCACAATATATTAATATCTACTGTTTTGAAGAAATAGGAATAATTATCAATATTAAGTATTGTAATCTTACTCAATAATTGTTCCAGATAAACCCTCCAATGCCTCATTAGCCATATCTAAAGACGTAATTATGGTCTTTCTCCCTTCTTTAGATTCTACAAATCTAATCCCAGCTAATACTTTTGGCAACATACTACCAGGTGCAAAATGTCCTTCTTCAACATATCTTTTCATATCTTTTATATTTACTCTATCTAATTCTATTTGATTTGATTTTCCAAAATTTAAAGCTACTTTTTCCACTTGAGTTAAGATTATTAAAGTATCTGCATCTATATCTTCTGCTAATTTTTCAGAAGCTAAATCCTTATCTATTACTGCTGCTACTCCCTTAAGTTTTTCATCCTCTTCTATTACAGGTATACCTCCACCCCCTACTGCTATTACTATATTGTCATTTTCAATTAAAGCTTTTATAGTTTCTAACTCTACTATTTTCTTAGGTTCTGGAGATGGAACTACTCTCCTATAGCCTCTTCCCGAATCTTCTACCATAGTATACCCTTTTTCTTTTAGTGCCTTACCTTCTTCTTCTGAATAAAAAGGTCCTATGGGTTTTGTAGGATTTTTAAACCCTTCATCTTTCTTATCTACAATTACTTGAGTCACTACTGTAGCAACAGATTTATAAATTTTTCTTTTTCTTAACTCATCACCTATAGCCTGTTGTATATGATAGCCTAACATACCTTGACTCATAGCACCACATACATCAAAAGGCATAGCAGGAGTAATATCTTTTGTCAACTCATTTTGAATAATTATTCTACCTACTTG
>CAZMBD010000020.1:0-25922 GCA_964564325.1 uncultured Clostridiaceae bacterium | reverse complement strand
TTGCAAAAGAGGCTAAGGATTAGACTGGTTGTAGAGGAAAACTCCTAGACTGTTCTAGAGAGAAGTATATTGGGGATTACAGTGCGGACTAAATGGTAATCCAGTTCTATTTATGGCGACATGATAGTGATAGAATTAAAGGGAAACCACTGTTATGGTGACATGCAGTTTTTATCAGGGAAATCCTGCTGGACCTTAAGCCGTAAGATTTACCTAATATATTGCCACTTTTGGGCTGATAGCATTATGCTATCAGCTTTTTATATATAATAAATTATGGAGGTTTTATTCTTAAATGAATAAAAAGGATGATATTAGCTTTTCAGATAAACATAATATGAAATGGGTAGTGGCTATTACTGTATGGACTTTTATTATGGCAGTGGTTTTTAGTATAATAACTGAGTCTTTAGTGAAAAACTTAGATATATTTATGGCATTTATTATATTAATCATAGTTATATTAATTGGGATTTTCTTTGATATTATTGGAATTGCTGTAACTACAGCAAAGGAAATGCCATTTCATGCTATGGCTGCTAATAAAATTGAAGAGGCAAAATATGCTATTAAATTGGTAAAAAATGCATCACAAGTTTCTAATTTTTGCAATGATGTTATAGGTGATATATCTGGAATTGTAAGTGGTTCTGTTGGTGCTACAATTATTTTTAAATTAGTAGATACTTATGATTTAAAAAATGCTACTATATTAAGCATAGTGATTACCTCGTTAATAGCTTCTTTTACAGTAGGTGGGAAGGCCCTTGGAAAGTCTATTGCAATATTAAATTCAGAAAAGATTATTTTTCAGACTGCTAAAGTATTTAATTTTTTAGAAAAAAAATTTGGATTAGATATATTGCCAGATAAGAAGAAAAATAATGATAAATAGGGGAGATTATATGGAGAAAAAAAGAGCTGATGTTTTGTTGTTTGAAAAGGGATTGGCAGAATCACGAGAAAAGGCTAAAACACTAATTATGGAAGGAATAGTTTTTACAGGGGATAGGCGAATAGATAAGCCTGGAGAAAAGGTAGAAGTAAATATTCCCATTATGATTAAGGAAAATCCCATTATTTATGTCAGTAGGGGGGGATTAAAGCTAGAAAAAGCAATAGACAGTTTTAATATAGATATAAAAAATAAAATTTGCATGGATATAGGTGCATCCACTGGAGGCTTTACAGATTGTATGCTAATGGAAGGTGCCAAGAAAGTTTATGCTATTGATGTAGGTTATGGTCAATTAGATTGGAAAATTCGAAATGATCCAAGGGTAATAGTAATGGAACGAACAAATATTCGCTATGTAGAAAAAGAGGATATTGATGATATTATAGATTTTATTTCTATAGATGTATCATTTATTTCTTTAGAACTAGTTTTACCTGTTGCCAAAACATTTTTATCAAAAGATGGGAAAATCATGGCTTTAATAAAGCCGCAATTTGAAGCGGGCAGAGAAAAGGTAGGCAAAAAAGGTATTGTAAGAGACAAAAATACTCATATCGAGGTTATAGAAAAGGTTGCCAAGCTTTGCAATAAAGAGGAACTTAGTTTAATAAATTTAGATTTTTCACCTATTACAGGTGGGACTGGCAATATAGAATTTTTAGCCTATATATCGAAATCCAAAGCTTCTACCGAAATTAATCACAAGGACATTATAGAAATTGTAAATAATGCTCATAAATCTCTAAAGGATTAAATATATTTTGTTAAATATGAGGAGAATTGAGAATGAAAAAACACACTAGACAAAGAGTAATACTAGATATAATAAAAGAAAACGAAATAGAAACCCAAGAAGAATTAGCAGAATATCTATTAGATAGAAAAATAGATATAACACAGGCTACTATTTCAAGAGATATTAAGGAATTAAGATTGATTAAAGTTTTAACTCCTAAAGGAAAATATAAATATGCAACTATGGATAGCCAATATGAGGGAGTAGATGGAAGATTAAATAATATTTTTAATTCTACTGTTTTATCTGTAGAAAAGACAGAAAGTATGATAGTTTTAAAAACTTTACCTGGAGCAGCTAAGCTATGTGCAATGACCATTGATAGTTTAAACATTGAAAGTGTAGTAGGGACTATAGCAGGGGACGATACTGTATTTATAGCTATTAATAGAAAAGGTATGATAGATTTCGTAATATCAGATATTAAAGAATTACTAAAATAATCTGGGGGTATTGTTATGATAGTCGAATTAAATATAAGTAATTTCGCTATTATAGATGATTTAAAAATTAATTTTACAAGTGGATTCAATGTTTTAACTGGAGAAACAGGGGCTGGTAAATCTATAATAGTAGAGGGAATTGGTCTGATTTTAGGTGGACGAGCCAGTAGAGATTTGATAAGAACGGGAAGGGACAAGGCTAGTTTAGAGGGATTGTTTTATTTAGAAGATCCTGATAAAATAAATATTTTATTAAATAATTATGGTATTGATGCTGATCCTAATAATTATTTATTGATATCTAGAGAAATACATGCAAATGGTCGTTCTATATCTAGATTAAATGGCAGAGTAGTAACTTTAACTATGTTAAATGATATTACGTCCAATCTCGTAGATATACATGGCCAACATGAACATCAATCCTTATTAAATGTAGATAATCATATAAAATTAATTGATAGTTTTGGAGATAAGAAATTAACTAGCTTACTAGATGAAATTAATAAAAATTATAAGAAATTAAATAGTGAGAAGAAGAAACTTAAGGAACTTTCTCTAAATAATATGGAAAGAGATAGGGAAATAGATTTACTAAGATACCAATTAGATGAAATAGAGTCTGCTAATTTATTGGATTATAATGAAGAAGAATGTATTAAGGAATATACAATCATATCTAATGTTAACGAAATTAGATATAATTTAGCTGAAGTTAAGGAAATAATAAATAGTGATGATTATAATCATATATCAGTTTTAGATAGTATAAATAAAACTATTTCTAAAATAGATGAAATTAAAGATTTTGACAACGAATTGGAAAGGTATGTTAATATATTAGAAGATATTGTTTTTCAATTAGAAGATCTTTCTAGAGATATGATGAATTATATTGATGGTTTAGAATTTAATGAAGAAAGATTAGTTTTTTTAGAAGATAGATTAAATATAGTTAATAATTTGAAAAAGAAATATGGAAATACAGTAGAGGAAATACTTCAATATAAAGAAAGAATAAAAAACAGATTAGAAATTTTAACAAATATTGAAGAAGAAATAAAAAAGACAGAAAAGCAAATATCATTTATTGAAAAAGAACTTATGAAATATTGTACAGGATTAACAAATATTAGGAAAACGTTAGGAAAGAATTTGGAAGTATTAGTCACTAAGGAATTGCAAGAATTAAATATGAATAATGTTGTATTTAAAATAAGTCATAATAAATTAGATTATTTTAGTCCTAATGGTTGGGATAAAATAGAATTTCTTATTTCTACAAATAAAGGTGAAGACTTAAAACCTTTGCACAAAATAATATCTGGTGGAGAAATGTCTAGAATAATGTTAGCATTTAAAAGTATATTGGCAGATGCAGATAATATACCTTGTATAATATTCGATGAAATAGATAGTGGAATTAGTGGTAGGACAGCACAAATAGTAGGCGAAAAAATTAAAATGATTTCAAAAAACCATCAAGTTATTTCCATATCTCATCTACCTCAAATAGCTGCATTGGCAGATACTCATTTTGTGATTGAAAAAAAGATTTCAAAAAATCATACTAAAACCATAGTTAGAAAATTAGATAATGATGAAAGAATAGATGAACTAGCTAGACTTTTAGGTGGTGTTGATTTAACAAATACTACAAGACTTCATGCAAAAGAAATGCTGGAGATGTCAAAAAAATTGGAAATTTAAAAAATAGAAATATTTACTATATCAAGTGACCAGATTTTGGTCACTTTTTTATTTTAATTAGAAAATTTAAATTGAACTTAATGGCATATTAAATAAATTTTTAAAGAATAAATATGATGAAAAAAGGCTAAATTATATTTACGGGAAAATATTTTTTAGGAGGTGAAAATTCAAAAGGCAAAATAGGGGAGTGATTGTGCTTGGGCAGATATGATAATAGTAAAAAAGTATTCTCCTTATTAGTTTTATTAGTGACTTTTTTTTATGTAATACAAATTATAAGCCTATCAAGCTACCCTACTGAAATTAAAATACCCATAGGAGAGAATAAGAATCTCGAAGTATTATTTCCATTTTCATTAATTGCATTGAACAATGAAGATACTGTAGTACAATCAATTTATAATGAAAGTTCTACTGGCGGATTTAAAAAGACTTATAAAATAGATGGAATAGATGCAGGAGAGGCAAAGTTTCAATTAAGATTCTTAGGCTTAATTCCTGTAAAGAAACTAGATGTAAATGTAGTAAATAGACAATATTTAGTGCCTGGTGGGAATGCTATAGGTGTTAGATTAAATACAAAAGGTGTATTAGTGGTTGCAGTTACAGATGTAATAGGTGTAGATGGAAAAAGATATAATCCAGCCCGAGATGCAGGAATAAAAAACGGGGATAGTATTTTAGAGATAGATGATATTAAAGTTAGAGATGCTAGCCATGTGGTAGAATTATTAAATAAAATTCAGGATAGGGAAATAAAAATATTAATAGAAAGAAATAAAATAAGATATGAAACAAAAGTTAAACCTATTAAATCTATGCAAGACAATTGTTATAGAATGGGTATATGGGTAAGAGATAAAACTGCAGGTATAGGAACTCTTACCTTTTATGATGAAGAAAGTAAAATATTTGGAGCTTTAGGTCATGGAATAACAGATATGGATACTGGGAATTTGTTAAATGTGGAATATGGCAAGATAATGAATGCCAAGATATCTAATATTGAGCAAGGGAAAAAAGGTAATCCAGGGGAGATTAAAGGGATATTTTATGAAACAGAAAAGATATTAGGTGAAATAGTTAGAAATTCTCCTTATGGAATATATGGGATAATAGAAGATGAATCTTTTAAGGCTAATAGTGTAAAGCCTATACCTATAGGTTTTAAAGAAGAAGTAAAAGAAGGGAAGGCTTATATATTAGCTACCATAGATGGTAATAATGTTGAAAAATTTGAAATTGAAATATTAAAGGCACAACCCCAACAATACCCAAATCAAAAAAGTATGATTATAAAAGTTAAAGATAAAAGATTATTGCAAAAAACTGGTGGTATTGTGCAAGGAATGAGTGGAAGCCCCATAATACAAGATGGAAAATTAATTGGAGCAATAACTCATGTATTTGTTAACGATCCGACCAAAGGTTATGGTATATATATAGAATGGATGTTGGATCAGATTAAATTTAGTGATAATTTTGGTGGGAAATTTGCAAATAGTATAAAAAGATAGGCTATATAGCCTATCTTTTTTAAAATAATCAAAATAAAAATAGAAATTTTTCAAAAAATAGAAGGAAACTGAAACTGTTTGTCGAATAGATAAATATAGAAATAAATAAAAAACAGGGGGGATTAGATTGGGAAAAACCAAAATTTTAATTGCAGATGATAATAGAGAATTCTGCGATATTTTAAGTAAGTTTTTAACAATGGAAGAGGATTTTGAGGTCATGGGGATAGCAAAAGATGGATTGGAGGCATTAGATAAAATAGAAAAGGGAAAACCAGATATATTAATATTAGACATTATTATGCCTCATTTAGATGGTTTAGGGGTATTGGAGAGCCTACATAGGATGGACTTAGATTTCTTTCCTAAGGTAGTAGTTTTATCGGCTGTAGGACAAGATCAGATTACTCAAAAAGCAATTGAATTAGGTGCAGATTATTATGTGGTTAAACCTTTTGATTTTAAAATATTTGTTAAACGTCTAAAACAAATTACAGGTTTCGAGACAAGTGAAGAATTTAGCTCTAAAAAGAAATATATTAATATTCCAACACCAAAAAAACAATATGTTGATTCATCAAAATCTCTAGAAGCTAGAATTACAAATATTATACATGAAATAGGAGTTCCTGCTCATATAAAAGGTTATCATTATCTAAGGGATGCTATTACTATGGTTGTGGAGGATATAGGACTATTGAGTGCTGTTACGAAAGAACTGTATCCAAGGATTGCAGAAAAGCATAATACGACTCCATCTAGGGTTGAAAGGGCTATTAGACATGCTATTGAAGTAGCTTGGACTAGAGGAAGAATGGATACTATAGAGAACATTTTTGGTTATACTATAGATACAGACAAAGGTAAGCCTACTAATTCAGAATTTATCGCCATGGTGGCTGATAAATTAAGATTAGAGATGGAAATGGTGGAAGGAAGTATATGATATTTAGCCCACAAAGATTTATCTTTGTGGGCTAAATATTTTTATGTTATAATAATAAAGATGGTGAGTTATTAATTTGTTAAACTTTGGAAACAATATTATAATAGTATAAATTGGAGGATCTTCATGTACATTAAAGGGAAGCTAAAAAAAGATAAGAAAACAAAAAATTTGGTAACAAGATTGAAACCAGGTGATATTGCATTGATAGCACATAGGGATTTAGATGAAGTTGCTGCACTATCTTTAGTAGAAAAAAAAGTGTCTGCTATTATAAATATTGAAGAAACTATAAGCGGCAGATATCCAAATCAGGGACCTTCAATTTTATTAGATGCCAATATACCAATGTTTGAAACTGAAAATCAGGATATATTTAAAATAATAAGAGAAGGAGATATGATAGAAATAGTAGATAATTCTATTATATACAAAGATAAAACTATTGGAGATTGTAAATTATTAGATGAAGAAAGTGTAAATGAGTTGTTGGAAATTGGTTATAAAAATTTAGAAAAAGAGCTAGAAAATTTTATTGAAAACACCCTTGAATATGCGAAAAAAGAAAAGGGTCTAGTGACGGGTAAAATTCCAATACCTAGAACTAAAATAAATTTAAAAGGAAAACATGCATTAGTAGTAGTAAGGGGGAAGGATTATAAAGCAGATTTAGAGGCAATAAGATCTTATATAGATGAAGTAAATCCTATACTTATTGGGGTAGACGGTGGGGGAGATGCATTATTAGATTTTGGGTATACTCCTCATATTGTAGTTGGAGATATGGATAGTATTTCAGATAAATGTTTAAAGAAGGCTCATGAAATAATTGTTCATGCTTATTCTGATGGTCGTGCACCAGGATTAGAAAGGGTAAAACAATTAGGTTTGGATGCTACAATATTCCCTGCTCCAGGTACTAGTGAGGATATTGCATTTTTACTTGCTTACGGAAATGGAGCTGATTTAATAGTAGCTGTTGGTACACATACTAATATGATAGATTTTCTAGAAAAAGGGCGATCTGGAATGTCCAGTACTTTTTTAGTAAGACTAAAAGTTGGAAGTAAATTAGTAGATGCAAAGGGTGTAAATAAACTATATCATAGTACTTTTAAATTAAAATATGTCATAGGAATAGCTATTGCCGCACTATTTCCAATAGTAGTACTAACTTCTAGACATCCATTGTTTAGAGAAATTATGAATTTATTTCGAATTAGAATTAGGATGATTCTAGGTTTTTAAAGGAGGAAAAACATTGATACCAAATATGAAGTTTTATGTAATATCTATTGTTGCTATTTTTGCCGCTTTAGGCATTGGAATATATATAGGTTTTGCTTTTGACACACAGTCTTTTGTAGTAGAACAAAGGGAAGATATAATCCAAAAACTAGAGGAAAAGTTTGATTTTCTAAAAGCAGAAAATCAAGATTTAAAATTAGAATTAGAAGAATTAGAATTAGAAAATGAAAATTGTAAGACTTATATGACATCTACTTATGAGGAAATGGTAAAGAATAGATTGTCGGGAAAATCAGTAGCAATTATTGAAACAAAAGATGATTATATGTATTCTGGTATAGGACAAATATTAGAGGCAGCAGGAGCAAATGTAGTTAATGTTGTTACTATTAATGATAATATAATGGATGAAGGACTTTTAGGAAGAATTTATGAACAAATAGGAATACCTACAGAAAATACGGATTTGATACCAAAAGCTGTGAAAGAAATGACCATGGAAATTTTAAGTGGAGAAAGTTCTAATTTCATAAAGAAATTAGAGGAGAACCATATTATAAGTATAGTAGGTATCATTAATGAACCTGTAGATTATATTATAATTGCAGGAGGAAGTATAAAAGAAGATAAGGAAAGACTGACTTTAATAGATAAAACTATAGTTCAAACTACTAAGGATATGGAAAAAAATATAATTGGGATTGAAAAAACTAAAATAGGCTTTTCTTATATGGAAAGCTATAAAGGATTTAAAATAAGTACAGTTGACAATGTGGATACTATAATTGGAAAGGTTTCACTTGTTTTGGCTATGGAAGGTAGGCCAGGACATTATGGAACTAAAATAACGGCAGAAGAACTTATTCCAAATTTGAAAATGTCTTTAACAGAATATTCTAAGGGGAGATAAAATGAAGGCAGGGAAATTATTGGTTGTGGTGCCTGTTTATAATGAAGGAGATAAAATAGAGGATACTATAGCAGGACTAAAAAAAATAGATTTAATAGATGAAATAGTTATAGTAAATGATGGTTCAACGGATAATACAAAGGAGATTATTGAAAATTTAAATACTAGTATTATAAATTTAGATAAAAATTATGGTAAAGGATATGCTATGCATTATGCTATAAAAGAATGCGAATATGATTATATTGCTTTTGTAGATGGAGACTTAGGATTAACATCTGTAGAAATGGAAAAACTAATTATCCCTGTTATATCTGGTGAAGTAGATTTTAGCATTGCAAAATTTCCAGATAGAAGTACTATGACTGATGCGAAAGGTGGCTTTGGTTTTGTAAAAAGGCTAGCAAAAAGAGGGGTTTATTTTTATACTAAAAAAGAAATAAATACTTCTCTATCTGGGCAAAGGGTTTATAGAAGGGAAATAATGAATTTTATGGATTATATTCCTAATAGATATGGTATAGAAGTAGCCATGACTATACAGGCATTAAATGGAGGTTTTACATTTAAAGAAGTACCGGTTAATATGACTCACAGATATTCTGAAAGAAACTTGAAGGGCTTTAAACATAGGGGGAAACAATTTTTTAATATATTTAAAACTTTAATTGTTATGTTCTTTAAGAGGTGAAAAGATGAATTATATTAATTTGATTGTTTTTATAATTAGTTTGCTTTTATCTTATATTGGTAGCCCTCTGATATTAGATATGCTTAAAAGAGGTGGAAGTACAAAATTAAATTATAGAAATGAAGATATTCCAATAGGCATGGGTTTGTTGTTTGTATTAATTCAATTTATTAGTTTAGGAATAATTATAATCTTATGCAATAAAAATTTTCAATATATAATTTCTTATTTATTTGCTATAACTTTAATAGGTATGATAGGTTTATTAGATGATTTAACTGGAGAGGAAGATATAAAAGGTTTTAAAGGTCATATTAAATCCTTTTTTAAAGGTGTATTGACTACAGGAGGTATGAAGGCGGGAGTAGGATTTTTAATAGCTTTATTTATTTCTATTATGATATCGGATAATTTTATTGATATTGTAGTAAATACTCTGCTTATTGCCTTATTTACTAATTTAACTAATCTTTTTGATTTAAGGCCTGGCAGGGCCTTAAAGGTTTTTATATTAATTTCTTTAATAATGTTATTTTCAAATCAAATTAATGAATATAATTTTATTATTTATTCATTTTATGGTATCTTATGTATATATTTGCCATTGGATTTAAAAGCTATGGCTATGATGGGAGATGTAGGTTCAAATGTTTTAGGTATGACATTGGGAATATATTGTGGATTAACCCATAGTTTAATTGGAAAATTGATTTATTTGTTCATTTTAATATTTTTGCATGTAATGGCTGAAAAAGTGTCATTTTCTAAAATTATTGAAAAAAATAAGTTTCTAAATTTTATAGATAATTTGGGACGATAGGAGTGAGTACACTGTTAAGTTATAGAAAGGCTAAAGTAATAGAGATATATGAGGAAGATGAAAGTAGGGCTTTGGTAGGTGTAGAATTGGATGGAATTATTTACAAGGCTATTAATTACAATAAATTAACTGGTAATATAAAAACAGGAGATGAGGTTGTTGTAAATACAACAGCAGTAGAATTGTCTTTGGGTACAGGAGGAATGCATTTTGTAATATTTAATTATAATAATGAAAGAAAAAGTTTTGAAGGCAAGGGACATATAATGAAACTTAGATATACTCCTCATCAAATTAAATGTTTAGTAGTAGAGGAAGAAGAAAGTCCTTATCATGATGTTTTTTTGAATTTTAAATCTCTAGAGAATCATAGATTTATTATAGGAACATTACATAGTATGTTAGCGCCTATAGTAGCTATGCTAAAATATATGAATAAAGATATTAAGATAAACTATATAATGACCGATGGAGGAGCTCTTCCAATAGATTTTAGCAATACAGTAAGAGACTTGAAATATAGAGGATTAATCGAGAAAACCATAACTATAGGTCATGCCTTTGGTGGAGATTTAGAATGTACTAATATTTATACAGGCTTAATTGCAGCGAAGGAAATATTAAAAGGAGATGTAACCATAATAACTATGGGACCAGGAATAGTAGGAACTGGAACTAAATATGGATTTAGTGGTATTGAACAGGGAAATATTTTAGATGCTGTAAATACTTTAGGTGGAAAAGCTATTTTAGTTCCAAGAATTAGTTTTAAAGATTCTAGAGAAAGACATAATGGGGTTTCTCATCATACTAAAACTGTATTATCAGAAATAGCCAAAACTTCTGGAACTGTAGTTTTCCCTTTATTAGATAGAGATAAAATGGACTTAATAAATAAACAAATTGAATCTTTAAATTTAAATGAAAAGCATAATATTGTATATGAATCGGGCGATGATATAGCTAAGGCTATGGATAATTTTGATTTAAATATTAAAACTATGGGAAGAGGTTTTGAAGAAGATAGGGAATTTTTCTTGACTTTAGGGGCAGTGGGAAATTATACAATAAAACATTGATTTAGAGGAGGATCAATTTTATGAATTATGAGGAAAAGACCATGAAATCAGAGAAAATTTATGAAGGGAAAATGATTAATTTAAGAGTTGATACTGTGGAATTGCCAGATAAAAAATACTCTAAAAGGGAGATTGTAGAACATCCTGGTTCGGTAGGAATTGTAGCTATAACTGATGATGGAGATATGGTTTTAGTAAAACAATTTAGAAAACCTGTTGAAAAGAATTTATTGGAAATACCTGCAGGAAAAATTGAAATAAATGAAGAACCTAGGGAGACTGCCCTAAGGGAATTGTATGAGGAAACAGGTTATAGTGCAGGTAAAATAGATTATTTGTTTGAATTTTATACTTCTCCTGGTTTTTCTAATGAAAAAATGTATTTGTTTTTAGCTACTGAATTAGTAGAAGGAGAGGCAGAACCTGAAAATGATGAATATATAGAAACTGTAAAAATTGACTTAAAAGATTTGATGGATATGGTTTTACGAGGGGAAATAACAGATAGTAAAACTATAATTGGAATATACTATGGGGAAATATATGTAAAACAAAATAAATAGCTAGTGATAATATCCTTCCCTAGGACATATTATTTTATATAAGGCTTGTTTTATTTTGGGGGGAGGATCTATATGTCATTATTTTATAGAATAAAAAGGTGGTTATTGAAACATTGTCAAGATAATTTTCTCATATATTTTAGTCTTACAACTATATTTGCAATTGGTATAATTATAGGAGCTATTACTATTAAAGTATTAAATATAGAGCAAAAAAATGATATAATTATATTCCTGAATTCTTTTTTTAAAACTATGGATAGCAGTGGACTTGACAATTTATCTGTATTAAAACAATCAATTATAGATAATTTTAAAACTATTGGGCTTGTATGGATAACAGGATTGATAATTATAGGAATACCTATTATTCCTATAGTCATAATATTTAGAGGTTTTGCACTAGGTTTTACAGTAGGCTTTTTAGTAAACGAATATGGCATAAAGGGATTTTTATTTTCTATACTAGGTATATTACCTCAGAATTTATTTATAATACCGGGTATAATAGCTATATCTGCTACAGGAATAGCATTTTCTATTAATAGTATTAAAAGTAAAAAAAATAGATTGAGAAATAATAGAATTGGCTCTAATATAATTAACTACTCAATTTTAATATTATTTTTTTCAATAATTGTATTCATGGGAACTTTAATAGAGGCTTATATTTCACCAATTTTTTTAGGGTTTTTATGGAATTATCTTAAATAGATTTATAAGTTAAGAATAAAAAAAGGAGAACACATATGTCTAATTTAATTATAAGAGAATACTCAGATTATATTAGGGAAGAAAAGGGATTGACTCCTAGTACATTAGAGGCATACACTAGGGATATAGAACAATTTATGGATTATTTAAATAATAATAATATACCTAATTTAATAAAAGTAAACAAAACAATTATTATTACATATTTACTTCATTTACAAAAGACTGGCAAGGCTAGTTCTACTATTTCGAGAAATTTAGCATCTATTAGATGCTTTTATCAATATTTACTTAATAATAATTTAATAAAAGAAGACCCTACTCATAATCTTCGTTCTCCAAAAGTAGAAAAAAAAATTCCAGATATTCTAACTAAGGAAGAAGTAAATCTTTTGCTTTCCCAACCAAATCAAGATAATTTTAAAGGAGCGAGAGATAAAGCTATGTTAGAATTATTATATGCTACTGGAATAAGAGTTTCAGAAATAGTTGCTTTAGACTTGGATAATTTAGATTTAGGTTTAGGGTATCTTCATATAAAAGATTCAGATACTAGTGAGAGAGTTGTTCCTATAGGAAGTTTTGCATTAAAATATTTGATTAATTATATTAATAATTACAGAAATGAGGTGTTAAAAGATAAGGAAGAAATGGCTTTGTTTTTAAATTATAATGGTGGAAGATTAACTAGACAAGGGTTTTGGAAGATAATAAAAGAATATACTAAAGAATCTAATATAGATAAAAAAATAACTCCCCATACATTAAGGCATTCTTTTGCAGTTCATTTATTACAAAATGGAGCTGATATCAAAACTGTACAGGAGATGTTAGGCCATTCAGATATATCTACAACTCAAATGTATTATTTTGCAACAGACAATAAAGAATTAAAGGATGTGTATGAAAAAACTCATCCTAGAGCTTAGGAGGGAAAACATGAATTATTTAGATAAAGTAAAAACATCAGTAGATTATATTAAAAGTAAGTATAGTGGTGATTTAGATATAGCTATAGTATTAGGTTCAGGACTTGGGGGTTTAGGGGAAAGAATTGAAAACCCTATAGCGATTCCCTATGGGGTTATTCCAAACTTTCCATTGTCTACTGTTGAAGGCCATAAGGGACAGTTAATAATAGGTCAATTAGGTGGTAAAAATGTAATAGCTATGCAAGGGAGATTTCACTATTATGAAGGCTATCCATTAGAAGAAGTAGTATTTCCCATTCGTACTATATTGGGTTTGGAAATTAAAACTCTGATAGTTACCAATGCAGCAGGAGGCGTAGATGAAAGTTTTGTTCCTGGAGATTTAATGCTTATTGAAGATCATATAAATTTTACTGGAAAAAACCCTTTAATAGGAAAAAATATAGATGAATTAGGACCTAGATTTGTAGATATGACTAATGCATATGATAAGGATCTTAAGAAATTGGCTATAAATACAGCTGAAGATTTAAATATTCAACTAAAAAAAGGGATATATATGTGGCTTACAGGACCTACTTATGAAACACCAGCTGAGATTAGAATGGCAAGAACTTTAGGTGCATCTGCTGTAGGTATGTCTACGGTACCTGAGGTTATAATTGCTAGACATGAAGACATTAGAGTATTAGGAATATCTTGTATAACTAATATGGCAGCAGGAATATTAGAGAAACCATTAAATCATGAAGAAGTTATAGAGACTTCCTTAATGGTTAAGGATAAATTTGAAAAATTAATTATTGAAATAATATCTAATATGTAATTTAAATTGGGGTGAAGATATGAGAATATATGATATTATTAAGAAAAAGAGGGATGGGGGAGAACTATCAACAGAAGAAATAAATTATTTTGTAACTAATTATACAAATGGAAATATTCCAGATTATCAAATTTCTGCACTGTTTATGGCGATTTTTTTAAACAAGATGAATAAAAGAGAAACTTTAGATTTGACTAGGGCTATGGTTAATTCTGGAGATATTGTAGATTTATCTGATATAGATGGAATAAAAGTAGACAAGCATTCTACAGGTGGAGTAGGAGATACCACAACTATAGTACTAGGACCTATGATTGCAGCTTGTGATGTACCGTTTGTAAAAATGTCTGGAAGGGGACTGGGTCATACTGGTGGTACTTTAGACAAATTGGAGTCTATTAAGGATTTTAGGGTAGAACTTACTACAGAGGAATTTATGAGAAATTCTAATGAGATTAAGCTTAGTATTTGTAGTCAAACAGCAAATATTACTCCTGCAGATAAAAAGTTTTATGCACTTCGAGATGTAACTGCTACAGTGGAAAATTTATCACTTATTGCATCTAGTATTATGAGCAAAAAACTTGCCATAGGTTCAGATGCTATAGTATTAGATGTTAAGGTAGGTAGTGGAGCATTTATGAAGGATATAGATGAAGCAATAGCTTTGGCTAGGGAAATGGTGGAAATAGGAACTGGATATGGTAGGGAGACTATTGCATTAGTTACTAATATGGACGAGCCTTTAGGAAGAGCCGTTGGAAATGCACTGGAAATTAAAGAGGCTATAGAAACTATAAAAGGAGAAGGACCAGAAGATTTGCACGAACTTTGCATACAATTAGGTTCTAGCTTGTTATTATTAGCTGAAAGGGTTGGAAACGAAGCAGAAGGTAGATTATTACTAGAAAAATCAATAAAATCTGGTGCTGCTTATAAAAAATTATTGGAATTGGTAGAATACCAAGATGGAGATATAGAATATATTAAAAATCCAGAATTATTACCTAAGGCAAAATATATAATTGAGGTTAAAAGTAATAAAGAAGGATATGTAAAAGCTTTAAATGCTGAGGAAATTGGGAAAGTAGCTTTGTCTCTAGGTGCAGGTAGAGAAACTTTAGATTCTAAAATTGACTTATCTGCTGGCATAGTTTTAAATAAAAAAGTAGATGATAAAGTTAAAATTGGAGATACATTAGTTTATATTCATAGCAATAATTTAGAAAAAGCTAGGGTGGCAGAAGAAAGAATTAAAGATATATATATATTAGGAGAAAAAAATAAAGAAACTAAAAAATTGATTTATGGCATGGTTTCAATAGATGGAGTACAATTATTTTAAGAAAAAAGTTTCCAGTATTTACTAGATGCTGGAAACTTTTTTGTATGTAATAGATTGTATAAGTAATGGCGAATTGGAGAATATAAAGATAAATATACATATGGGAGGTAATATTTTGAAAAAGAAGCTTATATTGCTATTAGTGTTTACTATGTTATTTCAATTTATAACAGTTGTATATGCAGAAGATAGTTTAGATATTAAAGCAAAATCCGCTATACTTATAGATTCTTACACTGGTGAGATAATATATGAGAAAAACTCCAATGATAAATTGCCACCTGCTAGTATTAGCAAGATAATGACTTTACTTTTAGGTATGGAAGCTTTAGAAAGTGGTAAAATTAAATTGACAGACAAAGTAAGGATATCTAATCATGCTGCGGGAATGGGTGGAAGTCAATTATGGTTAGAAGAAGGAGAAATTCAAACTGTAGAGGATTTATTTAAAGCAATAGTTTTAAGATCTGCTAATGATGCATCTGTAGCTTTGGCAGAATATATTGCAGGTAGTGAAGATGTATTTGTAAAAATGATGAATGAAAGAGCAAAAGAATTAAATATGAATGATTCTAATTTTGCTAATGCTACGGGAATTCCCAATGAAAATCATTATGTATCTGCTAGTGATGTGTCTAAAATGAGTCAGGAACTATTAAAACATAAAAAGATTCACGACTGGCTTACAATTTATATGGATGAAATGACTGTAGGAAAGAAGAAAGATAAAATAGCAGGATTAGTTAATACTAATAGATTAGTAAAGGAATATGAAGGTACTACAGGTATAAAAACTGGTTCTACTCAAGAAGCAGGTTTTTGTCTTGCAGCTTCAGCTAAAAGAGGCAATTTACATTTAATAGCTGTCATTATGGGAGCTGAGACTTCTAAAATAAGATTTGATGAAAGTGTGCGATTATTAGACTACGGTTTTGCCAACTATGATTCAATTCCTATAGGTAGAAAGGGAGATGTATTAGCCAAGGTGCCAATTCATAAAGGAAGTTTAGAATATGCAGAAGTTGTATTAGAAAGGGACTCATATATTTTAATCCCTAAAGGCGAAGGTAGCAACTTAAATAAGGAGGTATTGTTACCTGAATTTATAGAAAGTCCCATAGCTGAAGGTGAAAAAATAGGTGAATTAATAGTTAGAATTAATCAAAGAGAAATAGATAGAGTAAATTTAGTATCTAAGCAGAGTATAGAAAAAGCAAAGTTTAAAGAAATGTTTAAAAAGGTAATAAAATCTTTATTGATTAATAAATAAGTAAATAATGAGATTTATGTTTGAATTTTTCTCAAAAAAGCTATAAAATATAATAGAGTATGTTTTAAACCTCGGCGATTTAGTCGAGGTTATGCTAATTCTAAAAACAGATTGCCTATAAAATTAAAATAATAGGGTAGCTAGGAGTATGTATATGGAATATAAAATTGTTTTAGAATCTTTTGAAGGGCCTATGGATTTATTATTACATTTAATAGATAGGGCAGAAATAGATATATATGATATACCTATTAATGAAATAACTGAGCAATATATTGATTATATTAGGGAAATGGAACATTTAGATTTGGAAGTAACTAGTGAATTTCTAGTGATGGCGGCTACATTATTAGAAATAAAATCTAAAATGCTACTACCTAGTACCAAATCTGAAACTGAACAGCTAGAAATGGAGGAAATAGATCCTAGATTAGAATTAGTGCAACGATTAGTAGAATATAAAAAATATAAATCTGTATCTCAAGAGTTACAGCATTTCGAACAAATTCAAAAAAAAGTGTATTATAAGCCTAAGGAGGACTTGACAGTTTTTGTAGAAAAAGAAGAACTAGAGGAAATGGATTTGGAAGAATTAGTTAAAGCATTAAATGATTTACTTAAAAAAAATAAGAGTACTCCAATTTCTATAAATATAGACGAAATTCAAAAAGAAGAATACACCCTAGAAGAGAGTATGGAGAGAATAAAAGTAGAATTAGATGAAAAAGGAGAAATAAAGTTTAGTGATTTGTTTAATATAAATTCTAGTAAAAATGAGATTGTAACTGTATTTTTATCTATATTAGAATTGATTAGGACAAAATATATAAAAATATTTCAAGAGGGCAATTTTTCAGAAATTATAATAAGTAAAAGGGGTAGGTAAAATGGCTGAAATGCTAGAGGAAAATGAAATCAAGGCGGTAATTGAAGCACTATTGTTTATTTGGGGAGACCCTTTGTCTTTAAAAGATATTTCTAATATATTAGATATTAGTGAAAAAAAGGCTGAAACCATATTAAAAGAAATGATGGATGAATTTGATTTTAATAGAAGAGGGATTAAAATAATACGGATAAAAAACAATTATCAACTTTGTACAAGACCTGAACATTATCCATGGATATCTAAATTATCTCAGCAAAAAGATAGCAAAAGTCTTTCTACTGCAGCCCTTGAAACTTTATCTATAATAGCATATAGACAGCCTATTACAAAAAATGAAATAGATGCAGTTAGAGGAGTTAGATCTGATAAGGCAATAGAAACTCTAATAAATAGAGAGTTAATAGAAGAAAAAGGTAGATTAGAAAGAACAGGTAGGCCTATAATCTATGGTACAACGGATGAATTTTTAAAGTATTTTGGTTTAGCGTCTCTAGCAGATTTACCAGAACTTAAGGAATTTGAAACAATAGATGAAAATTTAAATAATATGGAAGAATAATACAAATAATTTGTATTATTCTTCTTTTTTTTGGGAAGATATTAATAGCAAGAAATAAAGGAAGAAATTAGAGGTGAGTGAATGAAATATTTTTTTATTTTAATACCAGCTATTTTTATATTATTATTGATATTACCTGTAAGATTTAGATTTGAATATACTTTAATAGAAAATGAAATGTATTTTAAAATATCTTCATCATATTTATTTGGAATTTTTAGCCCAGAGTTCTACCCCTTAGATAAGAAGAATAAAAGCAAAAAATCTAATTTTAAAGATTTCAAAGCTTTTAAAAATATTATTAGAGAATTAGAATATATGGAATTGATAAAATATATTTGGAATAAGCTCAATATAGAAAAAATAGAATTTAAGACTATAATAGGTTCTATAGATCCATTTATTAGTGTTATATTATATGGATTGTTATGGAATATTGTAGGAAATATCATAGGCTATTTATCAATGTATAAAAGTATAGAAGAGTTGGACATAGATGTATTACCGGTATTTGAAGAAAATCGTTTAGATATTAAATTTCATTGTATAATAAAAATAAAAATTGTTTATATTATAAATACATGGATAAAGTTAATAAAATTATATAAAGGTGGTGTAAAGAATGTCAGAACATCCAATAGAAGGATTGATGAAAGCTACAATGAGTAGTTTAAAAGAAATGGTAGATGTAAATACCATTATTGGAGATCCAGTTCAGTCTGCAGACGGATTGGTTATAATACCAGTATCTAAAATATGTTTTGGCTTTGCTTCTGGAGGTACAGAGTTTAATAAACCCAAAAATAATAAGGAAAATATTGCTACTGATGATAAACTTCCTTTTGGTGGTGGAAGTGGTGCAGGTGTGTCGGTTCAACCTGTTGGCTTTATAGTAGTCGGAAATAATCAGATAAAGCTATTAACTGTAGATGAAGGAAATACAGCTCTAAGTAGTTTATTTGATTTTATGACTAAAATTGCAGACAATGTATCTGAAGCTGTTGGAAAATCTAATGAAAAAAATAGGGCAGATATAGATGGTGATATGGGCTTGTCATGAAATGAGGGACAGAATTGAAAAAAATGACAATATTAATCGTTTTAATTTTAGTGCTATTTATAAGCAGTTTTTCTTTTGGCGAAAAGCCTTCTATTTCTGCCCAATCTGCTTTGCTATTAGATAGGGAATCTGGAAGAGTTTTGTTAGAATATAATCCACATATTAAACTACCAATGGCAAGTACTACAAAGATTATGACTGCTTTAATAGCATTAGAAAATGGAAACTTAGAAGGTGATGTAAAAATAGGGAAAAATGCAGTAGGTATTGAGGGTTCAAGTATTTACTTATATGAGGGTGAAAATATATCTTTAGAAGATTTATTATATGGTTTAATATTAAGATCTGGAAATGATTCTGCAGTGGCAATAGCAGAATATATTGCTGGAGATTTAGAAAATTTTAGTTCTATGATGAATAATAAAGCCAGAAAAATTGGTGCAAATAATAGCAATTTCACAAATCCTCATGGACTTCCTGATGGAAGTCACTATACAACTGCTTATGATTTAGCATTAATTACAAAAAATGCTATGGAAATAGAGGAGTTTAGAAATATATCTAAAGCTAAAACTTGGAAATCTAAAAGGGATAAAAATGATTTGTTCTATAATAAAAACAAAACCCTTTGGGAATATGATGGAGGAGATGGAGTCAAAACTGGATATACCATAAGAGCAGGTAGATGTTTAGTAACAAGTGCTACTAGAAATGGTAGACAGCTTATTTCAGTTGTATTAAATGATAGAAATTGGTTTGAAGATTGCTATGCTTTGATGGATTATGGATTTGAAAAATATAAATCTTATGTGATTTTAGATAAAGGACAATATTTTGGTAAGATACCAGTTTTAGGAGGAAATAAAAGTTATATACATGTAGTAGCAGAGAATTCTTTTTTTTATCCATTGATGGAGGAAGAGTTAGAAAAGATTAAAATTCATATAGAAGTCCCTGAGTTTATAGAAGCTCCTATAAAGAAAGGGAATATTGTTGGCAAGATTAATGTTTTTTTAAATGGAAAGTTAATTCATGAAGAAGTTCTAATAGCTAAAGAAAATGTAAACAAACTAAATACTATCGAAAAAATATTAAACAAAATTAAAGATTAAAAAATTCAAAAAAGCCTACGGGCTTTTTTATTTTGTAACCTATGCTTTTAAAATAAATATATTATATATTAGATATTATTTTTGTGGAGGTGGTATTATTGGAGAAACTATACAATTGTATAGATTCAGGTAGTAGATTTTGTCCATGTGATTTGGCAAATACTTTAGACTGTATTTCCTGTTCCCATTTAAGAGGAGAAGACTCTTGCGACTGTAATTGGAATGGAGTTTGTATTTTATATGAGTACTATATGAATAATATGAAAAGTCGTGGATTTAGACAAGTTTATGATGGATTAATAATAGATAAAAGTAAAATAGAAGATAATTTATTTTTGTTAAAAATAAAAACTGAAGAAGAATTAGTAAAGGAATTAAACAATATGGGTTCTTATGTTTTTATTAATAAGTTTAATACTTCTCATTATAATGCACCTATGTCTGTTTTAGATATAGATAAAGATTCAATATATATAGTCTATTATGAAATGGGACCTAAAACTAAGGGAATTAACAAGGACGAAAAAATAAAAATTAAAGGCCCATATTGGAACGGGATAATTGGGAAAAGCAAATTATCAGATGTTGAAAATTCTTCTATATTAATATATGCAAGGGGTATAGGTCAATCATCTATAGTTATTCCTATAAAGAAACTTAAGGCTAAAAATAAAATTGTTTTATTTTTAGATAAAGGAAAGACTAAGTCTTTATATTGTTTAAATTTTATCAAAGGCTTTTCTTTAGAAATAGAAGAAATAAATTTATTTACTGAATTAGGTAAAAAAATGTTATTGGATTTTATGAAAGTAAATCCAATAGATATAGTAATTAGTGCTGGTGCTGAAATGGCTCATAGAGAATTAAAATGCCTATTAGATGAATTAGAAAGTCAGGTTGAATGGTTTACTACTAATAACAATATACTTTGCTGTGGCGAGGGGATATGTGGGTCTTGTATCAGAAAGACTAATAATGGGGATAGAATTAAAACTTGCAAAACTATTATTGATCCAATGAATTTTTATTAGGGGGATGGTATAATGAAAAATGTGATTATTGTAGGTGGAGGTTGGGCTGGATGTGCTGCTAGTATAGTGGCTAAGAAACAAGGTGCAAATGTTACTTTAATAGAAAAAACAGATATGCTACTAGGTCTTGGAAATGTAGGAGGGATAATGAGAAACAATGGTCGATTTACTGCTTGTGAGGAAAATATATTTTTAGGTGCAAATGAATTATTTGAGATAACAGATAGATTATCTATTCATAGGAATATTAATTTTCCAGGGCATAAACATGCATATTTATATGATGTTACAAAAATAGAACCAGAGGTTAAATCTCTTTTATTATCTATGAAAATTGATATAATATTAGAAACAAGAGTTGTAGACGTAATCATGGAAGAGGATACGATAAAAGGCATAGTTTTAAATGATGGTAAGATAATATATGGAGATGTATTTATAGATACTACTGGTTCTACAGGTCCCATGGGTAATTGCTTAAAATATGGAAATGGTTGTGCTATGTGCATATTGAGATGTCCTTCTTTTGGTCCTAGGATTAGTATTAGTCAAAAGGCTGGTGTAAAGGATATAATAGGTTTAAGACAGGACGGGTCTTATGGTGCATTTAGTGGTTCCTGTAAGTTAAATAAGGATTCTTTAAGCCCTGAAATCAAAGACAAATTGGAAAAAGAGGGGGTAGTTATATTAAAAATACCAGATGAAGATATTCAAATGGATAAATTGGCAAAAAAAGTTTGCCAACAATATGCATTAAAAGAATATGCAGAAAAGATTATTTTATTAGATACAGGTCATGCAAAAATGATGACTTCTTATTATCCATTAGAAAAATTAAGAAAAATAGAAGGTTTAGAAAAAGCAAGGTATGAGGACCCTTATTCTGGTGGCTTAGGAAATTCAATTCGATATTTATCTATAGCACCTAGGGAAAATACTATGAAGGTAAAGGGAGTAGAGAATCTCTTTTGTGGAGGAGAAAAATCAGGCCTATTTGTTGGTCATACTGAAGCTATTTCTACTGGAAGTTTAGCTGGATATAATAGTGTAAAATATATAGAAGGAAAATCTTTATTAGAATTACCAAAAGAATTGGCAGTTGGAGATTTAATTAGTTATGCAAATATCATGATAGAAGATGAAGAAGGTTTAAGAGATAGATATACTTTTTCAGGAGGGAATTATTTTAATAGAATGGTTAAAAAAGGATTGTATAGTACAGATTCTCATCAAATAAAAAATAGAGTTGAAAAGGTAGGTCTATTAGGGATATATAATAAAATATAAGTATAAAATACTTGGAAGGATGAAGATTATGAGATTACAAAAATACATGGCCCAATCAGGAATTGCTTCTAGGAGGAAATCAGAGGAAATAATATTAGAGGGTAGGGTAAAAGTAAATGATATAGTAGTAAAAGAATTAGGAACAAAAGTAGATCCAGAAAGAGATATAGTTAAAGTGGATGGGAAGATAATTAGTTTAGAAGATAAAAAAGTTTATATTATGTTAAATAAACCTAAAGGATATGTTACTACATTGAAGGATGAACATGGTGAAAAAATAGTATTAGATTTAATACAAGGAATTGAAGAAAGGATATTTCCAATTGGAAGATTAGATAAAGATACTACTGGCTTATTACTTATGACTAATGATGGAGATTTGGCTCATAAATTAACTCATCCCAGCAATGAAGTAACAAAAAAATATATTGCTTTAGTAGAAGGAGTTCCAAATAGCAAAAAGTTAAATAGATTTAGAAAAGGTTTGAGAATAGATGGGAGAATTACATCTAAGGCTTATGTAAGAATTTTAAGAAAGCAAAAGGATTCTTCAGTCTTAGAAATATCTATTCATGAGGGGAGAAATAGGCAAGTTAGAAAAATGTGTGAATATATTCGACATCCTGTAATAGAATTAAAAAGAATAGGTATGGGAGATTTAAGATTAGGAGATTTACAATTGGGACAATGGAGATATTTAACAGAAAAAGAGATTAGATATTTAAAGGAACTTTAATGTCATAGTGATGTAAATAACTATAATATCATTTATTGCCCTTTATTTTTTGATAATTATCCATTATAATGAATATAGAAATATGTGTTTTTAATAACAAATTTAGTATGGTGATATAAATATGTATAAATATTTTATTAATCCAGTGGATATTACAAAAAAAATTATAACAGATTATGTAAAAGAGGGATATAAGGTTTTAGATTGTACTGTTGGAAATGGAAATGATACATTAGATTTGGCAAAGTTAGTAGGAGATAATGGCAAAGTTTATGGCTTTGATATACAATCTGTGGCACTTAAAATAACTCAAAATAAATTAAGAAAAGAAGGCTTAGAAAACAGGGTATTACTTATTAAAGATAGTCATGAATATATTGATAAATATATATGTGGAGAACTTGATTTAATAATTTATAATTTAGGATATTTGCCAGGTGGGGATAAAAGTATTAAAACAAATTCTATTACTACTGTTAAAAGCGTTAAAAAGGCTTTGAAATTACTTAAAAGTAATGGACTATTATTAATTATATCTTATACTGGTCATGAAGGGGGTAAAGAGGAAAAGGAAGAATTAGAATCCTATTTAAAATCCCTAGATCAAAAATATGCGAATGTTTTAGAATTTAATTTTATAAATCAAAAAAACAATCCGCCAATACTTTATGGCGTAGAAAAATTATAATAGGAGGGATAGTAATGGCAGGTGTACGAATTACAGATACAATATTAAGAGATGCTCATCAATCTCTAATAGCTACTAGAATGAAAACAGAGGATATGCTGCCAATAGCAGAAAAATTAGATCAAGTTGGCTTTCATTCTTTAGAGGTTTGGGGAGGGGCAACCTTTGATGCCAGCTTAAGATTTTTAAATGAAGATCCATGGGAAAGGTTGAGAGCACTTAGAAAAGCATTTAAAAATACTAAGCTTCAAATGTTATTAAGGGGACAAAATCTTCTAGGATATAGACATTATTCTGATGATGTAGTAGAGGAATTTGTAAAAAAATCTATTGAAAATGGAATAGATATAATTAGGATATTTGATGCTTTAAATGATCCACGGAATATTAGAAAATCCTTAGAGGCAACTAAAAAATATGGTGGGCATGCTCAGATTGCTATTTCCTATACTACCAGCCCAGCTCATAATAATGAATATTATATTAATTTATCTAAGGAATTAGAGAAAATGGGAGCAGATTCCATATGTATAAAGGATATGTCTGGAATATTACTACCTTATGAAGCAGAAAAATTAGTTAGAGGACTAAAAGAAAATATAAAAATTCCAATTCAAATTCACTCACATTTTACTAGTGGAATAGCTAATCAAACCTATATGAAAGCTATAGAGGCGGGAGCAGATATAATAGATACAGCCATGTCTCCTTTAGGAATGGGGACAAGTCAACCAGCCACTGAATCTATGGTAGCATCTTTAAAAGGTTCACCATATGATCCAGAATTAGATATGGATTTGTTATTAGAAATATCTGAATATTTTAGAGGACTTCGTGATAGATACTTAGAAGAGGGACTATTAAGTACAAAAGTACTAAATGTAGATGTAAGAACATTAAAATATCAAGTTCCTGGGGGAATGCTATCTAATTTAGTGTCACAATTATCTGCCCAAGGTGCATTAGATAAATTTGAAGAAGTATTAGAAGAAGTACCTAAAGTAAGGGAAGATTTAGGTTATCCACCATTAGTAACACCTATGAGCCAAATGGTAGGTACTACAGCAGTATTTAATGTATTATTAGGTGAAAGATATAAAATGGTTCCAAAAGAGGCAAAAAATTATGTTAAGGGCCTATATGGGAAACCTACTGTTCCTATTAAAGATGAAATAAAACAGAAAATAATAGGAGATGAAGAAGTTTATACAGGAAGGCCAGCAGATTTAATGGAACCTGAATTAGATAAATTAAGAGATGAAATAAAAGAATATATTGAGCAAGAGGAAGATGTATTAACCTATGCATTATTCCCACAGGTATCTATAGATTATTTTAAATATAGGCAAGCAGAAAAGTATAAAATAGATAATAATTTATTAAACGAAGAATTCAAGACTTATCCTATTTAAAATTTTATAATAAGTTTAAAACAAGCCCTAGGGCTTGTTTTATTTTACACATTTTCACCTATAAATGAAACAAATCTTGCATATTTAATAAATATACAAAAAATATGAAATAAATCTTGCATAAACAAAATATCTTTGTTATCATTAAAGTAGAAAATATCACAATAAGGGGGAAGAGGTTTTGTCTAATAAAACATTGAAGACACTTTATGTGGAAAAAGAATTATGTAAAGGCTGCGGTATATGTGTTGCTTTTTGTCCAAAAAATGTTTTGATTATTAAGGATGGAAAAGTAGAAATAGAAAATAGAGATGCATGTATTCAATGTGGCCAATGTGAATTAAGATGCCCCGATTATGCTATATATTTAGGAGGTA
>CAZMBD010000019.1:0-26506 GCA_964564325.1 uncultured Clostridiaceae bacterium | reverse complement strand
GAGCGTCTTCACCAAATTTTATTTCTTTAGCCATTATATTCACACTCCCTTTTTTGTTTTCAAAATTCATTCTGACAACCAAACACTAGGGACGGGTCCCTCCGTTTGCATTCTGGCGACCAAAGGTCGCCCCTACTACTTTCAACCGTCAATTGTTATTTTACTACTGCTAAAATATCAGTTAATTTAAGTATTGTATATTCTTCCCCATCTATTTTAACTTCTGTTCCAGCATATTGGGAGAATATAACTGTATCTCCTAATTTAATTTCGTCTTTCTTTTTCTCATCATTTAAAATTCCATCACCTATAGCAACAACTTCTGCCATATGTGGTTCTTCCTTTGCACTACTTGGAAGAACTATTCCAGATTTAGTTTTTTCTTCAGCTTCAAGTTTTTTAATTATAACTCTGTCACCTAATGGTTTAAGGTTCATACTATATGCCTCCTTATATTTTAATTTAATTCTTTTCCATTTTATTAGCACTCAGTGGCACTGAGTGCTAATATGTACAATTTATATATTATCCAATAAAAATAATAGTATCAAGTCTTAAATTTTATTATATTTTAATGTATTCGATTTAAAATTATAATTATTGTATGTTTCCTTTGTTTTTCACTAAATATCTTTGAATGTCTCCTGTTTTAAAAATAACTTCACTTTTGCAAGCCTGGCTTATAAAAGTGAAGTTATTTCCCACTTAATTATATCTTATTTTATTTATATATACTCTTCTAATTATTACAAAATATATTATTTGAAATACTAAATATCCAAACATAACTATAATCCCATTTGACAATAAGTTACTCCTTAGAAGATTTGAAAGGGATTTTAATGCAAATAAGGAATGAGATGTACTTACTATAAATGGCAAGAAAAATATAATACCTATTTGCTTAGTGATAATTTTATTTATCTCTTTATTTGTAGTCCCTATTTTTTTAAGAATATTGTATTCTATGCCATCCTGTTTTATTTCATTAAATAATTTGAAATATATTATACTTCCTGAAGCTATAAAGAATAAAAACGCTATGAAAAATCCTATAAATAAAATCAAACCATAAACTTTACTTACTTGTTTATATGGAATTATCTTAGAAAAATATTTTCCATCATATTTACTTCCCAAGGCTTTTTCTATTTCCATAGAGGAGTTATAGGATTTCTTCCATTTATCTAATTTGATACTATTGTATACTACTAAATCTTTTTCTTTAGCCAAATTTAACTCATTTTCAAAATCTCTATCATTTAATATAAACATATCCCGATAACCTATTCTTTTTAAGGATAGTACTTCTCCTTGGGTTTCCTTTTCTGATACATTATATTCTCTCTTGTAATCATTTAAGTTTAAAGATACTTTATCAAATGGAAACTGCCTACTTGTATCTATATTTCCATATGCATCATATCTTATATAAGGATAATTATATATTACTTCACCCTCTTTAACTACTACTGTTTCTTTGTCTTGAGATGCGGCTATTTTATTATATTGGGAATTGGATATGATGACTGCCTCTTCATCTACACTATCAGATGCTGAGGCCTTGCTTATAACCTTTATAACCTGAGCCTGATCAATTCCTTCTATCTTCAACCCATCTTTTTCTAATATTTTCTTTACTTTATCTAAAGAATTTGTATCATCTAAGTTTTCCCCTTCCTGAGCTATTGCTATATCTGCATAGCTTTCTGAATCTACATCATCCGAAAGATATGTGTAGAAGGAAAATATAGTTTCTGTAGTTGTAAAAGTTATTGCCCCTAATATAGAAGCTAAAAACAATACTTTGGCTGTATCCTGTAGTTTAAAAATCATTTGAGAATAAGCTACTAAATTACTTTTCTTATATAATATATCTTGATTTTTTAATATTTTATTTGCTACTGCTACACTAAATTGAGTAAATAAAAAGTAAGTTCCAACTATTACTATTAGTGTAACAGGAATCATAGCCAAAGTTACTAGCACACCCTCTATAAACCAAGCTGTGGCATATCCTATTATCATTAGAACTACTCCTAATATAGCCTTACGCTTAGAAAATTCAGGTATGACCTTGGGTACTTTACTAGACTTTATTTGCTCTACTATTTCCTTGTTTTTTATTTGGGATAACATAAACAAACTAATTATCTCAAATAATAGGAAAAACAATATAAATGTAAGTCCTAAAGCTTTTAGAGATATATTAAATGGTATACTAATATCCAAAAAAACTTCCATTATCATAAAAAATAATTTTGAAAATACAACTCCCGTAACTATCCCTGTAGCTATAGACAACAGTGACAATATAGTACTTTCCATAAATACATATTTCTTTATTTGTTTTCTAGTCATTCCATATAGGGAAAGCAGACCAAATTCTTTTCCTCTAGATTTTAAAAATATGGAAGTGGAATATCCTACAAATAAGAAAGAAAATATGATTATAATTACCTGACTAATTTTCATTCCGTTAGCGGCACCCATACTTGCTACTGCGTGAACTCCTTCAGGGTGAAAATCTATAGATGGATGAAATACAAAATTTGCAAATATAAAAAATGCTGTAACTGCAAAGGCATTGCTTAGACAGTACATTATATATTTATATAAATTTCCCTTAACATTTTTAATGGCCATATTAGATATTTTCATTATAACCACCTCCCAGAAGTGATAGTGCATCTAATATCTCATTAAAAAATGCCTGTCTATTAGATTTTTTAACTAATTCTGTGAAGAACTTTCCATCCTTAATCATTATTATCCTATTGCAAAAACTTGCAGCAAAGGCATCATGAGTTACCATAACTATGGTTGCTTGCTTTTCTTCATTAATTTTCTTTAAGGATATCATTAAATCAAAAGATGCTTTAGAGTCTAAATTTCCTGTAGGCTCATCTGCTAAAATTATTGCAGGATTGTTTATAAGAGCCCTAGCACATGCAGTTCTCTGCTGTTGTCCTCCTGATATTTCATAGGTTCTCTTATTTAAAATATCACTTATACCAAGTGTTTCTGCCATATCACTAACTTTTTTATCTATTTCCTTTTTATTTACTTCTTCTAATACTAAAGGAAGTATTATATTTTCCTTTACTGATAATGTATCTAATAAATTAAAATCTTGAAATATAAATCCTAGATTATTTCTTCTGAATATAGCCAATTGATCCTCTTCTAATCTATAAGGATTTTGTCCATTGATAAAAACTTCCCCTGAAGATGGAGAATCTATAGTAGCTAGTATATTTAATAAGGTAGTTTTACCAGAACCAGATGGCCCCATTACCCCTACAAATTCCCCTTCCTTTATATTCATATTAAAATCATCTAAGGCCTTAACAGTTAGACCTTTATTTTTTCCACCATATATTTTAGATAGATTTCTAGTTTGAAGTACTGACATTTTTTCTGCCTCCTTATTTAATTTCTATATATAGTATAAAAAAATAAAGGAAATCTATCTATGGATTTCCCTTTCAAATAATATATTCTATCTTACAATATTGTCATTTAAATTATAAATACTTTTTCCATGGTGGAAAACTATGCTAACTTTAGTGCCTATTCCTTCTGTAGATTCTATATATAAATTGTGCCCTAGTTTTTTTACTATATCATTAGAAAGATAAAGACCCATTCCAGTGGATTCTGAATGTTTTCTGCCATTTTCACCTGTGAAAAATGGATTAAATACTCTATCTATATCCTGTTTAGGTATACCTATTCCATTGTCTTCTATGGAAAGTATAACTTTATCTTCCTTTTCACAAAGCATAATATTTATAAATTTGTTTTCTGAATTCTTTACCTTAGTGTATTTTATACTATTAGATATAATCTGATTTATTATAAATTTTAGCCACTTTTTATCACTTTTTACCCTTATTTCTTTTTCAGATACTAGCTTTGGATATACAGAATTTAGTATAAAAGTATTTTTATTTTCATTTATAACAGCTCTTGTAATCTCTATTGGATTTATTTCTTCTATTTTAAAATCCTGATTAAAATCATTTACTCTAAGGGCATATAATGCCATTTCTAGCCCACTAGATAATTTTTCGATTTCTTCTTCTATACTTTCGTAGCTTCTCTTAGTAGGTTCATTCATAGACTTTTCCTTTTCATTTTCTAATATTAGTTTAATAACAGAAATAGGAGTTTTCATCTGATGAATCCATCTATTATTAAAGTCTATTTGAGTCTTATTTATTTTTCTATATTTATCTAAAGTATTTTCATAAATCATATAATTATTAATTAATAATTCCTTCACAACATCCTGCTCTTCACCTATATTATCTGGTAAATTAAATATATATTCTAGATTTTCATTTTCTTTTAATCCTTTATTAATTACTTGATAAAACTTATTTTTCTTCATATAATCTACGACTATTAAAATAATCAAAAATATAGATGATAATATAAAGGCATAAATTATATTGGAAATACTAAGCCTTTCTTTTCTAATTATTAAGTCTAAACTCATAATAATTATGGCTAAACTCACACTTATAAAATAAAATACTATATATAATAATCTATCCTTTAAATACTTTTTAAAATTCATATAATCACCAAGTCTTCACCATAGAATAGCCTTGCCCACGTTTGGTTTCTATGGAATTATATATGCCTATATCTTCTAATTTTTTTCTAAGTCTAGCAATATTCACAGATAGTGTATTGTCATCTACAAAATCCATATCATCCCAAAGTTCTTCTAAAAGAACTTCCCTAGATACTATTTGGTCTAAATTAGATATTAAAATATATAATAATGCAAATTCTTTTTTACTAAGTTCTATTTTCTCATTCTGCCACTCAACTATATTTTGGGTTTTATATAGATATACTCCATCTACTTCGTATATATCTTTGGAGCTGTTTTCTGCATATTCTCCATAGGTTCTTCTTATGATTCCTTTTGTTTTTGCTAATAGTAGATCAAATGAAAATGGTTTTATTATATAATCGTCTCCACCATTTTCTATAGCCATAACTTGATCCATGTCTGAAAATCTAGCAGAAATAAATATAATAGGTGCATTGGAAATAGTCCTTATTTCTCTACACCAAAAAAAGCCATCATAATTAGGAAGATTAATATCCAGAAGTACTAAATGAGGATTAAACTCTATAAATTCAGCTTTAATATTGGAATAATCCTCTACTGTTCTTACAATATAATCATATCTTTCTAATTTATCCTTCATAAGACTAAGGATTTTTTCATCATCTTCAATTATAAATATTTTATACATTTAATCACCTATTTTTTCTTCCTTCCTATTCCCATTTCTCTAGCATAATAAAATAAATATTGCTGAGCAAAACCTGCCAGAGGTCCAAATTTTTCTTCTGCATATTTGGAAATATCCTTTAATTTTGTATCTTCTTTTAAATAAAAATGTTCCATAACTCTTTTAACCCATACATCTACTGGGAAAGCATCATTTTTATTTAGGGAAAATAGTAGTATACAATCAGAAACCTTAGGACCTACTCCTGGAAGTTTCATAAGTATTTCCTTTGCACTAGATGTGGATAATGTGGCTATTTCATCTAAATTTACTTCTCTATTATAAATCATTTTAGAAGTATTTACTATATATTTTGCTCTATAGCCTACTTTACATTTTTCTTCTAATTCTTTTTCATCTACATTGGCTAATATTTTAGGTTCAGGAAAAGAATAATATTTTATGCCATTATATTCATCTATAAATTCCCCATAGTTTTCACTAATTAATTCTATAGATTTTTTAATTCTAGGTATCTGATTATTAGCTGAGATTATGAAAGATATAGTAGTTTCATATGGATCCTGATTAAGTATTCTAATACCTTCACCAAATTTTATAGCTTCTTCTAGTATTGGGTCCTTTGATAATTCTTTTTTTATTTTATTGTAATCGGTTTTTAAGTCAAAATAATCATACCAGATGTTTTGAAAATCTTCTTCATTAGTATTTGAGAATAAGATATTTCCATTATCTTTCTTTACATTTACAATTTTCCCTCTATGTATTGAAGTATAAGAATCATCCTCTTCTTTACGCCATCTAAAGGCCTGACCACATTCAAATATATGTTTTGGTTCGAAGTCTTTTATATTGTATTCCATAGTACTCCCCTTTCAATAGATATATTGTTATTATACCCCAAAAATTTATATTGTCATAAAAAAGCAGTGTCATCCTACTTTAGTAGGAGTACTTTTGTTTGCCAAACGCTAGGGACTGTCCCTAGCGTTTGAGACACAAAAATGGGATAGGAGAATTTGCCCCCTATCCCAAACTATTATTAATACCATCCTCTAAGTTTCATTACATCTGCAATTTTCTTAACAGATAGCATATATGCTGCTTGTCTTACTGTAACATCATATTCTTCTTTTAATGCCCATACATCGTTAAATGCATTTACCATTTCAGTTTCTTGTTTTTCTTCTACTTCTTTTTCACTCCAATAGTATCCATATAGGTTTTGTACCCATTCAAAATAGGATACTGTTACTCCACCTGCATTTGTTAAAATATCTGGTGTTAGTGGGATACCTCTTCTATTTAATACTTCGTCTGCATCTGGAGTTGTTGGTCCATTTGCAGCTTCACATACTAATTTTGCATTTATTTTTTCTGCTACTTCTGCTGTAATTGCATTTTCTAATGCTGCTGGTATTAGTATGTCTACATCTAATTCCCAGAATTCATCAAGTGTAATTTGTTTAGCTTTTGGATAGCCTACTAAATTCTTGTGTTCATCCATATAAGCTTTTAAGTCTTTAAAATCTAATCCATCTTCATTGTAAAGTGCATATGTGCCAACTGATGGTGCCCATTCACCAATAGCTACTACTTTACCACCTTGTCTTTGAACATTTTTAACTGTGAAGGATCCTACATTACCAAATCCTTGAATAGCAACTTTTGCACCTTTCATTTCAATTCCTACTTTTTTTGCAGCTTCTCTTGTTATTACAGAAACTCCAAATCCTGTAGCTTCGTTTCTACCTTCTGAACCGCCCCATGGTACTGGTTTACCAGTTATAACTCCAAGGGAAGCTTCTCCACCATTTAATTTAATATATTCATCTACCATCCAAGCCATTACTTGACCATTAGTTCCTACGTCTGGTGCAGGTATATCTATTTTTTCTCCTAAGTATTTATGAAGCCCTTGTATATAACCTCTGGCTAATCTTTCTAATTCACCTTGAGATAAACTTAATGGATCACATGTAATTCCACCTTTACCTCCACCATAAGGTACACCCATTACTCCACATTTGAAAGTCATCCAAACTGATAATGCTTTTACTTCATCTGGATTTACTCCTGGATGAAATCTTACTCCACCTTTACCAGGTCCTATTGCATCATTGTGTACTGCTCTATATCCTTTAAATACTTTTGTTGTACCATCATCCATTTTAACAGGAATAGCTATTTCAACCATTCTTTGAGGCTCAGCTAATATTTCATATACTGCAGGTTCTAAGCCTAATGCATCACATGCTACCTTTACTTGCTTTTGAGCTGATTCCAATGGATTTAAATTTTCTTTTGCCATTTATAATTACCTCCCTTATTTTGTTTGTGAAATTGTTTTCACTAAAGGACTGCAAGAATATTTTAACACTGTTTTATATAGAGTGCAAGTTACAAAGAGTATTAACAGTATCCTTACAATCAATCCTATGAATTTAAAGACGCCATTATTTCGTCTATATTGTCTAATCCTTCTATTAACTCTGGTATTACTTCATATACATCTCCTACAATACCATAATCTGCTACCTTAAATATAGGTGCATCCTTATCTTTATTTATAGCTATTATGATATCTGAATCTTGCATACCAGCTAAGTGTTGAATTGCCCCTGAAATACCACAAGCTATATAAACTGTTGGACGTACTGTTTTTCCTGTTTGACCTACTTGATGATCTTGATCAATCCAACCTGCATCTACTGTAGCTCTACTTGCGCCTACTACTCCATCTAATTTTTCAGCCAAATCTTCTACTAATTTAAAACCTTCAGCATCTCCTAAACCTCTACCACCAGATACTATTATATTTGCTTCTTCTAGTTTAACAACTGCCTTTTTAGCCTTTACAGTTTCAATAACTTTAGCTCTTATATTTTCTGCTTTTAACTCTGGAGTGAATTTTTCAATATTTCCTGTTCTATTTTCATCATATTCAGCTTTTTCCATAACCCCTGGTCTAACTGTAGACATTTGAGGTCTGTGGTTAGGACAAATAATAGTTGCCATTAAATTTCCACCAAAAGCTGGACGAGTTTGCATTAGTCTTCTATTTTCTAAATCTACTTCTAGTCTTGTACAGTCCGCAGTTAACCCTGTGTGAATTCTAGAAGAAATTCTAGGTCCTAAATCTCTACCTATATTAGTAGCACCTATTAATAATATTTCAGGTTTTCTTTCTTTTATTAAATCACATATTACTTTAGTATATCCCTCAGTAGTATATACTTTCAAAAGTTCTGAATCTGCATATAGTACATTGTCAGCACCATATTTTACTAAAGTTTCTGCTAAATCATCTACATCTTTTCCAAGTAATAAAGCTGTTAATTCTATACCTAATTCATTAGCAATTTTCTTTCCTTCGCCTAATAATTCAATGGAAACATTTAAAAGTTCTCCATCTCTTTGCTCAGCAAATACCCAAACACCTTTATACTCATCTATATTATTATCTTCTTTTTCCTCTTCTTCTCTTATAATAGCATCTACTGGGCAAACGTCTACACAAGTACCACAAGCAGTACATTTATCTGTTATAACTGCCTTGTCATCAACCATATCTATAGCATCAAATGGACATGAATCCACACAAGTACCACAACCTATACATTCTTTACTTATAACTTTTACTGCCATGATTATTCCTCCCTTCAAACTATATAATTTTTTCTTCTTTTAATCTAACTATTAATTGTCTAGCTTGCTCTTTTGCATTTCCTTCTAACATTTCAGATTCCCCGCCTCTTCCTGGAGGTGTAAAAGATTTATTTACTTGAGTAGGTGAACCATCTAATCCGATATTATCCATATCAGCATTTACATCTTTAGCTGATAATACTTTTATATTTTCACCAGTATATCCTTCATAAATTCCCCTAATAGATGGATATCTTGGTTCATTTAATTCCTTTATAGCTGTAATTAAAACTGGCATTTCAGATTCCACTACAAAATATCCGTCCTCTAATGCTCTTTTTGCTCTTACTTTGCCATTTTCAAGTTTTAATTCTTCAACATAAGTAATTTGAGGTATATCTAAATGTTCTGCAATTTGTGGACCTACTTGAGCAGTATCTCCATCTATTGCTTGTCTACCACAAAACACCATATCATAATCTCCTATGGCCCTTATTCCTGCTGCTAATGCTGTGGAAGTAGCCCAAGTATCTGAACCAGCAAAAGCTCTATCACTTAATAATATAGCTTCATCTGCTCCCATAGCAATTGCTTCTACTAATGCAGTTTCTGCTTGTGGTGGTCCCATACTTAATACTGTTACTTTAACATCTTCATTCTCATCTTTTATTCTCAATGCTTCTTCTAAAGCATTTCTATCATCTGGATTTATAATACTTGGTACTCCTTCACGAATTAAAGTTCCCTTTACTGGATCGATCTTTACTTCATTTGTATCAGGAACCTGCTTTAGACATACTATAATATTCATATCTTTACCTCCTTAATTTATCTTAATAAATTAGCTGCTATTACCATTTGTTGTACTTGAGAAGTTCCTTCATATATTTCAGTTATCTTTGCGTCCCTCATCATTCTTTCTACTGGATAATCCTTTGTAAATCCGTATCCACCATGAAGTTGTACACATTTAGTAGTTACGTCCATGGCAGTGTTTGCTGCAAATAATTTAGCCATTGCTGCTTCCTTATTATATGGAAGTCCATTAGCTTTGTTATAAGCTGCTCTGTATACTAAAAATCTAGCCGCCTCAATTGCTGTAGCCATATCTGCTATCATCCATTGTAGTCCTTGAAATTTAGCTAATGGGCGACCAAACTGTTCTCTTTCTTTTATATATTGGATAGTTTCATCTAGCGCTCCTTGCGCAATACCTAATGCTTGAGCTGCAATTCCAATTCTACCGCCATCTAATGTAGACATGGCTATTCCAAATCCTTTTCCTTCTTTTCCAAGTAAATTTTCCTTTGGAATTACACAGTCTGTAAATATAAGTTCTGTGGTAGAAGAACCTCTAATTCCCATTTTATCTTCTACTTTTCCTATACTAAATCCAGGTGTATCTTTTTCCACTATAAAAGCAGAAATACCCCTAGTTCCTTTTGATTTATCTGTCATAGCAAATATTATATATACATCCGCTTGTCCACCATTTGTAATAAATATCTTTGTACCATTTAATATATAATTATCTCCATCTAATACTGCTACAGTTTGTTGCCCTGCTGCATCTGTACCAGCATTTGGTTCTGTTAATCCAAAAGCACCTAATTTTTCACCTTTTGCCAATGGAATTAAATATTTTTGTTTTTGTTCCTCTGTACCATATTTAAATATAGGCCAGCAACCAAGGGAAGTATGAGCTGAACAAATAACTCCTGTAGTACCACATGCCTTTGATAATTCCTCTACTGCTATTGCATAAGCAACTTCATCCCCACCTGCTCCACCATATTCTACAGGAAAAGGTATGCCTAACATATTGTATCTAGCCATTTTTTCCACAGTTTCCTTTGGAAATCTTCCTGTTTCGTCAATCTCTTTAGCTATAGGCTCTACTTCTTTTTCTGTAAATTCTCTCATTACATCTCTTACCATTTCCTGTTCCTTTGACAGTTTGAATTCCATATATCTCCCTCCTAGTATTTATGCTCTTACTTAATTTATATTATATTATATTTAAATAAAAACTTCCACAAAAGTTGTTAAACTTTTGACTTGTTACAATATGGTTTTCATAATTTTAAGTTTTTTCAAATATTAAAAGTCCTTATATTTTCTATTCTTATAGTTAATATTAGAGATTTAATCTTATTTCTACTTTTATATACTCTATTTCTTAAATATATATTGTCATAAATTTAACAATATTCAGTTTTTTAAAGACCCCAATTACATTATTGGAGCCTTATCTAATGTTAAGAATGAATATAATCAGATTTATTATTTAAAAAATAGGACAATGTAAATAGAGATTCGTTTAAATGAACATTTTCAATAACTACATCATCATTAACCTTTAGGTCTGCTGGAGCAAAGTTCCAAATTCCCTTTATTCCAGATTTCATATATATATTCGCTATATCTTGAGCATTTTCCTTTGGAGTAGTAATAATTCCTATTTCCACATTATTTTTCTTTATAAAATCTCCCAGTTCATCTACATCTCTAATTTCTAAATCTCGAATCTTTAATCCTATTAATTTTGGATTTTTATCAAATAAAGAAAGAACCTTAAAACCCGCATCTGCAAATCCCTTATAATTTGCTACTGCCTGCCCTAAATTTCCTGCACCAGCAATTACTGTATTATAAGTTTTATCTAAACCTAGAATTTTTCCAAGTTGCTTATGTAGTTCTTCCACATTATATCCATAGCCTTGTTGCCCAAATCCTCCAAAATTATTTAAATCTTGTCTAATTTGAGAAGCTGTAAATCCAGTCATATTACTCAATTCTTGAGATGAAATTCTATTTGTTCCTCTTCTTAGTAATTCTCCTAAATATCTATAGTATTTAGGCAACCTTCTAATAACGGTTACCGATACTTTATTGTCTTTATCCACATTTTCCACCTCCATCTATATATCTTAAGGAAATTCCCAACTCTAATTAATTATAAAACTATGCTTACAGTATTTCCATTGTTTGTTTTTATTATAGCAAATGGATATCAATCAGTCAATTTTAACCAAAATTATGAATATTAAACTTTAAATTACTTATAATATAATTAGCATATTTTTAGGAGGTTTTAAAATGGCCAGCAAAGAACAATTGAGAAAAATTGCCATATATTGTAATTCATATAATCCCAAAGAAGAAAATTCCTTAAATATTTCTTCCAATATATATGAAGAAAAATATGAAAGCTGTGAAAACTGTTCCCACTTTACTAAAGATGGGAAGTGTGATATTAATTTAATTGACAAAGTTCTTTCAAGTTTAGCTATGGAATTGGATTTAAAAAGATAGCCTTTACTTTTAAAGGGCTATCTTTTTTGGTAAAATAGATTATATAGTATAGAGAAAGTAGGAGATTTAAAATGATAGTCCTTTCATGTAGTAATATTTCTAAATCCTATGGAATTAATTCCATATTAGAGAATATAAGTTTTACAATAGAAGATGGAGATAAAATAGGCTTAATAGGTCTTAATGGCTCTGGCAAAACCACACTTTTTAATATATTGGCTGGAGAAAGTTTAAATGATAGTGGTAATATATATGTTCAAAAAGATTTGAAAATCGGATATTTAAAGCAGCATACTAATATAGAAAGTAATTTTACAGTCTTTGATGAATGTCTAGAAGTATTTAAACCATTAATTGAAATGGAAAAAGTTCTAAGGAATTTAGAACAAAAAATTAGTTTAGAAGGAAATAATGGTCATTCAAAAAAACTTGATAATTTATTAAATGAATATTCCTTCTTGCTAGAGGAATTTAATAACCAAAATGGCTATGGATATATATCTGAAATTAAAGGAGTATTAAAAGGCTTAGGTTTTTCTGAGGAAGAAATGAAGAGAGATACAAATGTACTAAGTGGTGGACAAAAAGCAAGACTTTCATTAGCCAAATTGTTATTAGAAAAACCTGATATTTTATTATTAGACGAGCCTACCAATCATTTAGATATAGATGCTATAAATTGGTTAGAAAACTATTTAAAAGAATATAGTGGAGCAGTCCTAGTTATATCTCACGATAGATATTTTTTAAATAATGTAGTTTCTAAAATATTTCATTTGGAAAATAAAAATATAAAAATTTACAATACTAATTACACTAAATATATGGAACAAAGAAAAAAAGATCTAGAAGTATTAAAAAAACAATATGAAAATCAACAAAAGGAAATAAAAAGGCAAGAAGAAATTATCCAAAGATTTTCTAATTATGGTGGTAAAAGATATATAAAACAGGCCCAAGCTAGGCAAAAACTATTAGATAAAATGAAATTATTAGATAAGCCAATAGACGACAAAAAAGCAAAAATAAATTTTGAACCTAAAATAAAATCTGGTAGAGATGTATTACAAGTAGAAAATCTGGGGAAAAAATTCGGAGACTATGAACTTTTTAAAGATCTTAATTTTAATATATATAGAGGCGAAAGAGTTGGATTAATAGGTCCTAATGGCATTGGAAAAACTACTCTTTTTAAAGCCATATTAAATGAAATTCCTTATGGAGAAGGTAATGTTACAATTGGACAACATGTGCATATTGGCTATTTTGATCAGGAACAAACAAATTTAAATTTAAACAATACGGTTATAGATGAAATTTGGGATGACAATCCTAAATTAAACCATTTTGAAATTCGTACTATTCTCAGTCGCTTTTTATTTATTGGAGATGATATATTTAAAGAAATAGAAGAATTAAGCGGTGGAGAAAGAGGAAGGCTTCAGTTACTTAAGATGATGCTTTCCGATGCAAACTTTCTATTAATGGACGAGCCTACTAATCATTTAGATATAGACTCTAAAGAAGTCTTAGAAGATGCATTAATAGATTATGAAGGTACCCTATTTGTCATATCTCACGATAGGTATTTTCTAAACAGAGTTACTAATAAGATTTTAGAAATGACTGAAGATGGGATAAACGAATATCTAGGAAATTATGATTATTATTTAGAAAAAAAGAATGAAATAATAGTTGAGGAAGATGAGGAATTTAAAACCAAAACTCAAATAAAATTAGAAAGAAAAAAAGAAAGGGAAAAACAAGAACTGTATAGAAAGAAGAAAAAAGAAATAGAAAACTTAGAAAGTTTAATAGAAAAAAATGAAATTGAACTGGAAAATTTAGATAATCTTTTATGCAATCCTAAAATATATGAAAATCCAGAAAAAGCTCTAGAATTATCACAAGAAAGAGAAGAAATACAACTAAAATTAGATAAGCTCTATGACAAATGGATATTTTTGACAGAAGAATAGTATCCCCATATTATCCACAAAATATACACAAAATCCACAGAGTTATCCACAGGAACTTGTCCATTTTTAAGCCTTTTTAAGCTTTTTTCCACATTGTCCACAGATATTCATTGTCGATTTAAATTTTTTGTGGAGACAATGTGGAAAAAAATGTTGATAATTATCATTTTAATTGTAAATTTGGCTCTACATTTAAGTGGTAATCAGATATATTACCATTTATATAATTAAAATATGCTGCCGAACCTACCATAGCTGCATTATCTGTGCAAAGAATTGTCGGTGGATAAAGTATCTCAATATTTTCTTCCTTTCCCCTATATTGAAGCATATTTCTCAAACCTTCATTAGCCGCAACTCCTCCAGCTAAAACTATTTTATCAGAATTTCTCTCTTTGGCTAGTTTTATAGCCTTCTCCACTAATACTTCTATGACAGCTTCTTGAAAACTGGCTGCCACATCCTCTACTACTATTTCTTGGCCTTTTTGCTGCATTTGATTTAAATAATTTAGTACTGCTGTTTTTATTCCACTAAAACTAAAATCATAGGAATCAGGTTCTAAATATACTCTAGGAAAGTCTATAGCTGATTTGTTGCCAACTTTGGCAAGTTTATCTATTATAGGTCCTCCAGGATAAGATAGGCCTAATGCTCTGGCTACTTTGTCGAAAGCTTCCCCAGCTGCATCATCTCTAGTTCTACCTACCAATTCATAATCAGTATAAGAATTAGCCTGTACTAAATAGGTATGTCCTCCTGATACTATTAGACAAGTAAAGGGTGGCTCTAAATCTTTATGAGCTATATAATTAGCAGAAATATGTCCCTGCATATGATTTACTCCAATTAAGGGCTTATCTAAAGCATAAGCTATGGATTTTGCTGCTGATATACCTACTAATAATGCACCTACTAATCCAGGTCCTTGAGTTACACCTATTATATCTATATCATTAAAACTAATATTTGCCTCATCTAATGCTTGTTGAATTATTAAATTAATATTTTCAATATGTTTTCTTGATGCTACTTCTGGTACTACTCCTCCAAATTTTCTATGAATTTCTATTTGGGAGGAAATTATATTGGATAGTACATTTCTACCTCCTTCTAAAACTGCACAGGAAGTTTCATCACAAGAAGTTTCTATTGCTAAAGTTACAGTCATTTAATCACCTCATTAAAAGTGGATGCTTTTCCACATTATAATTGCATCTTCATTATTATCTGCATAGTATTTTGGTCTAATACCATATTCTTTAAATCCATATTTTTTATATAATGATTTCGCCACTTCATTGGAACGCCTTACTTCTAAAGTCATGGCTCTAACATTTCTATCTATACATAAATTAACCAAGCCTTCTAATAGTCTGTCCCCAGCACCTAATCCCCTGTATTCCTCATCTACTGCTATATTGGTAATATGTCCCTCATCTATTATAAGCCAAATACCTCCATAGCCTACTATATAATCATCTATTTCTGCCACAATATACTTAGCTAATAAATTTTTTGTAAGTTCCATTATAAAGGATTCTCTGGACCAAGGTGTAGAAAAGGTACTTTTCTCTATTTCCATTATTCTATCTAAATCAGATTCTCTCATTTCCCGAATTCTAATATCCATAATTACCCTTCTCTCTTTTTGAAATCTCTTTGTGCTTGAGATTCTTTTAAATAATTTGGCACTAAAGTATAGTAATTATCCCTTATACCCTTATTATATTTTATCATTGCTAATTCCCCAATGCTTGAAGCCCTACATTCATTTGAACCTATAGGGGGTAATTTTGCTTTTCCATCTAATTCATTTAAAATTCTATCTTTGTGAAGATGTACTCCATTTCCATTAATTATTATATTCTCATAATCTTGAAGTGTGTCTAGTAAATCTTCTATATCCATAGTACAAGGTTCCATTATACTTATAAGATTATCCCCTTCCCATTCATATATTCCCGTATAGACCCTATCTCGTCTAGCATCTATCATAGGAACTACTATTCCATTATAAGGTAAATTAAAAGCCAAACCTTCCAATGAAGATACTCCTATTATGGGTTTATCAAATACATGAGCAAAAGATTTTACTGTGGCAACTCCTATTCTTAATCCAGTAAAAGAACCTGGTCCTATGGCTACGCCATATAAATCTATATCTTTTGGTTCTAATTTTAAATTATCCAAAACCTCTTTAATCATGGGGATTAAATTTTCTGCATGACTCATATCTTGATTTAATGCGAATTCTCCTAATAAACAATTTTCATCTAATACAGCACAAGTGGCCATCATAGTTGATGTATCTATAGCTAATGTTTTCAATCTATATTCAACTCCTCGATTAATTCTTTAAATCTATCTCCCTCTCCAGATAAGCTTATTATTCTTTCGTCTAATTCACTACTTTTTTCTATACTTATATTAATTCTATCTTCTGGTAAAAAGTCCTTTATTTTATCGCCCCATTCAATAATGCATACCCCATCTGAATAAAAATATTCTTCAAAGCCTAAATCATCTAAATCAGAAATGCCTTCTAATCTATATACATCAAAATGATATAAATTTAGCCTTCCTTTATATTCGTTTATAAGTGTAAAAGTAGGACTAGTTATATAATCCTCTACCCCTAAACCAATACCTATAGATTTAGTTAAAGTAGTCTTTCCAGCTCCTAAATCTCCCATTAAGCATATTATATCTCCTGATTTTAATAAACTACCTAATTTTTCTCCAAATTTTTTCGTATCCTCTAATCCCTTCAATATTATCTTTTCCATTATATCAGCCTTCCTATTCCTTAAACTAAATATTATTATAGCATTAGGTATTGGAATTAACAATAGATTGAAAACATGGCAAGGGGACGTTTTGTTTGCCACCTTTGAAATATCGGAACCCAACACCAACCTTAACTTAGGTTTTTGATAGGAGTGCTTAATAAGGCAAATTTACTAATTTATTGAGCAGGTATATGGCACAAAAATAGACAAGAATTTGTTTCTTGTCTTATCTTTGTAAGTTTTTTATTTTATTACTATTTAACTATAAAGGAAATCTTAACATTTAACCTATAATTTACTATTTTAGCGTTTTCAACAATAGCCTGAATATTACTTATATAAACACTTTGAATATTATCTATTGTCTTTGAGGCCTCTGAAACTGCTTCCTGTGCTGCAGCTTCCCAACCATTTGCTGATTCTGAAAGAAGTTCTATAACTTTAACAACTGCCATATCAACCCTCCAATTCACTTTTTATATTATCTAATATATATTTTCACTGTTATTATGTCCAAATTATATTTATTTATTTTCTTCTTTTAAAAACAGATATTATTTCTCTTGTTCCCCCATATCCAGCATTTGTTGAAATACAGGATACCAATTCCCAGCCTTGTTCCCCAAGTTCATTGAGTTTAGAATTATAATTTTCAATATCTAATATGCCACCTGAAAAACCTTTTGTTTCAACCTTAAAGCTAGTGTATTCCCATTTTTCCATCTGAATTCCTCCTTTTTTTCGCTCCTATTCTAATGATATTATTTGATTAACCCTAAGAAAATATTTTCATCGTCAAGGCGCATCTTTTTATGTAAAATATTTCATACAATAGAAAAAATGTATCCTATCATTAGATGGCAGACACATGGGTCTGCCCCTACGCACACCATGATATATTCTATATTGTAGGGGTGGACCTATGTGTCCACCCTCTATTGTACTGGACTGCAGAGAGAACTGTCCCTGGTGCACCCTACCAGTTTGGTATATATGTATTAAAATCGTCATACCATTTCATAATATTTTCTGCCTGCTTAAGCATTGTATTTACCTCTTTCTCTCCAAAAGGTATGGCCCAAGGTACAGATGAAAGCTGATTAACTGCAATGTAAAATGCCATTAATCTAAAAAACACATCTGGTACCTCATTATCAAAATATCCATTAATATAGCCTGATGCAAATGATGGACTTGTATTAACACAGAATGTAATTCGATTGAATTCTTCCCATGGATCCCCATAGTCCATTCTATTAAAATCAATTATTCCTAATTCCTTTTTTGGTGTTATAATCATATTTCCAACATGATAATCTCCATGCTGGAAATACTGGGGCCGGTCTTCTAAAAGAAAACGATTATCTTCAATATATTCTATCATTCTCTCAGCGCCCTTAATTTTAATAGGACAGTCTTTATATTTGGCTATTTTAATGTCAATTTTACGATTAAACCTTTCTGACCAGTTAGGTAAATCTTTTGGAGCAGGGATTCCATGTATTTGTTTAAGATATATTCCAGCCTTAACACCTAGATAATACTGTTCCTTGATATGAAGTTGTGGAAGAATAACTTCAGAATCTTCTCCATTAATCCAAGTAAGCAAAGAATAAACTGACTTGCCACCATTGCAAATTCCAAAATCAATGGGACGAGATACTAAGATGTCTGTGCTAGTAAGTAATTTTAAGTTTTCAAATTCTTTCTTCTTATTTTCATACTGAGTTATATCTGATATTCTAAGTAATAGTTCTTTTTCTTCTACAGTCTTAATATAGTACTTTTTATCATTTGACCATCCTTTATCAATTAGTTTTATTATACTCCAATTATTAGATCCAGATATTTCATTAAAAGATTCCATCAAAATTTCATCCCCCTTGCTTTTCAACTTCTAACGAATTCTTCCTTATTTCATTTAATTCATCTATGGTAAACAAACCTAATTTATGGATATATAAATCTTTATTAAAAATTCCACCATTATGAAGTAAATAATTAGCAGTAGTAAATTGGGAAAAATTGGACTGCAAAAAGAACTGTCCCTGGTGCACAAAAATAATCCCTACTCTCCCCAAAACTTCATTAAATTTATACCAATAGTTTCAGAATCTACTATCCTCTTATAATGAAACCATTCCTTTGGATATAATCTTTTATATTTTATAGTGCCAAACCTTTCATCAATTAATAGTAATACTCCCCTATCCTTCTCACTTCTTATAACCCTACCAGCTGCTTGAAGAACTTTGTTCATTCCAGGGTACATATAGGCATATTCATACCCTAGATTATTTTTAACTTGGAAATATTCCCTAATAATATCTCTTTCAAAACATATCTGTGGTAGCCCTACTCCTACAATTACAGCTCCAATAAGCTGGTCTCCAATTAAATCTATTCCTTCTGAAAATATGCCTCCCAATACTGCAAAAGCAACCATTGTATCCTCTTTTCCAGAATCAAATGTCTCTAAAAATTTTTCCCTATCATCTTCTGTCATAAAAGCCTCTTGAATTATAGATTTAATATTTGGATTTCTTTCTAAAAAGCACTCATATATTTGCTCCATATACTTATATGAAGGAAAAAAGACAAAATAGTTGCCCTTTTTATATGAAATAAATTCTTCTATGTATTCCACTATATCTAAATAGGTTTTATTTCTATCCCTATATTTTGTGGAAATAGTATCCCCAACTAAAAGAGATAGGTTTTCCTTGGGAAATGGTGAGGGGAATCTTATAATATAATCTTCTTCATCTCCACCTAGTACATTCCTATAATAATCAAGGGGTGTTAATGTAGCAGAAAAGAATATAGCTGTTTTCCCTTTTTTTAAGGTTTCACTTAATAAATAAGAGGAATCTATGCAAAATAGTTTTAAAAGCATATACTTATCCATTTCCTCAATATAGCTTACATACCTTTCATCATAGAAATCTGCTATCTTTATAAATCTCAAGAGTTCAAAATATAATTCCAGCACTTCTTCATATAATTCATGGTTTTTCTCATTTATAAGCCATTGCTCCAATTCCTTTATAAGTCTATTTATTGGGGAATAAATATCTGTTATTTCCTCCTTTTGGTAGTAGAAATCTTCATCAGAAATATAAGCCCTTTTTATTTTATTCATAGCATTATTACAACTATTAAATGCCTTTGAAATATTAGGAAATTCTTCTTTAAATAATCTTTTATATTTTAAAAATGGCTCTTTTGTAATCTCTGCAGAAAACATATCCCTAGAACGGTCTACTAAATTATGAGCTTCATCTATTAAGAATATGTAATCATCCCCATTTCCTTCAAAAAATCTTTTTAAACTTACATTTGGATCAAATACATAATTATAATCACATATAATTACATCGCTCCAAAGACTTAAATCTAGAGAAAATTCAAAGGGACATACCCTATGATTTTTTGCATATTCAACTATAATGTCCCTTGTCAGCATATCTTCCTTCTCCAATACATCCATTATAGCTTGATTTACCCTATCAAAATGGCCTTTAGCATAGGGACAGTCCCTTGGGTTACATTTTACCTCTTCATTTAAACATATTTTTTCCTTTGCAGTAATAACAATGGATTTAATCCTAAGTCCTTTGTCCATCATCTGGCTTATAGAATTTAGAGCTACCTGCCTTGTAATAGTCTTTGCAGTTAAATAGAAAACCTTAGAAGCAATACCTTCACCAATAGCTTTTATGGAGGGAAATATAGTAGAAATAGTCTTACCTATACCTGTTGGAGCCTGAGCAAAAAGATTTTTCCCATTAAGTATTGTCTCATAAACAGCAACAGCCAATTTTCTTTGGCCTTTCCTATAGTTTTTAAAAGGAAATGAAAGTTCTTTTATAGCTGCATCCCTAACCTCTTCCCAATAAAAAGTCATATTTGCCCACTCTATATATTCCCCAATTAACCCTAGAAAGAATTCCTCTAATTCTTTAAAGTCGTAGCTTCTGATAAATTTCTTAGCTTCTTCAGTTTCAATATTAAAATAAGTAAGTTGAATCTCTAATTTCTCTATTTTGTTTTCCTTTGCATACATATATCCATAGCATTTTCCCTGGGCCCAGTGAAGCTGATTATAGTCTTCATCTATTTCATCCAATGGCCTTATGGTACTTTTAATTTCATCTATTATTATATTTTCATTTTCTATTAAAATCCCATCTGCCCTGCCTTCTATTTCTATGGTAAAGTCTTCATAATCTAAGATATCTTTTAATGTGACTTCTGGGATATATTCTTCTCCATAAGAATTTTGAACTTTTTGATGAGCTCTTGTCCCTTCTACTGCCCTAGTGCTTCCTACAAAAGTATTGTCTATATCTCCTGAACGAAGTACAAATTCTACTAAATTTCTTACAGATATTTTGATTTGTTTAGACATATTATCCGCCCTTTACCTGAGAAAATTTTTTCAATTCTATATACTAAGATTATAGTAAAATTCATAAATCTTCAATACCAATCTCTATCATCATAATAATCGGCCTTATATCTTTCAAACTGTCCCAATATACTAGGATTTTCTGATAAAAATTTGTTCAATACATATATATTTTTTAAAGTATTAAGGCTTACACCGTGTTCCATTATTTCTGTATCCTTAAGCCTAGTATCTTCTGTTCCAATATTTTTTAAGAACTCTTCGATTATATTGTGTCTATTTAAAAGAAACTTTCCTAAACTTTTCCCTTCTTTTGTAAGCTGAATTATACCATATTTTTGATAATCTACCATTCCTAATTCCTTTAATTTTTGAACTATCTTAGTTGCTGATGACGGACGAACATTTAAATTCTTTGCTAATTGGTTCATTCGCACATAATCTTCCTCTTGACATATTCGATAAATCATTTCTAAATAATCTTCCATGCTAGAAGTTAGCAGCTTTTTGCCTGCATTCATCATCTTATAGCCCCGAACTGTATAAAACTCATCTTTACTTTTCATTTATCCTACCTCCCAAAATTTTAGTAACACATTTAAACATTTTTGCATATCTTAATTATTAGCTTTAACTAATAAAGTTTCCCATAGCTAACTTATGAAATAGGTTAGCAAAAAATTAATGAAATGGAGGTTTTATTATGAATGAAAATTTACTTGCACTAAATAAACTACCTATTGGTTCTATTGGTATAGTAAAGGAACTTACTTTAGATGGACCAATTCGCAGAAGGATATTAGATTTAGGCCTTATTTATAATACAAATGTAAAATCCTTAGGTGAAAGTCCATCAGGAGATCCTATAGCATATGAAATTAGAGGAGCCACTATTGCCCTTCGTTCAGAAGAGTCATCTCAAATATTAGTTGAACCAATATTCCATAAGGAATAGGGGGGCTTGTCAATGGGTCTTACAAGCCAATCTACGGGCATAAATTTATTAAAAGAAAAATTTGAGATTGAATTAAATTCCTCTAGTGATATAGTTATTGCACTAGCAGGTAATCCTAATACGGGGAAAAGCACAGTCTTTAATAGCCTTACAGGTCTTAACCAGCATACAGGGAATTGGCCGGGTAAAACTGTCACTAATGCTCAGGGTAAATATATATATAGAGAAAAACAATATGCATTAATAGACTTACCAGGTACTTATTCCCTATTATCTAATTCTGTAGAAGAAGAAATAGCTAGGGATTTTATCTGTTTTGGAGCCCCCCATGTAACTGTAGTTGTTACAGATGCTACTTCTCTAGAAAGAAACCTTAATTTGGTTCTTCAAATAATGGAAATCACCGATAAAGTAGTGGTATGTGTAAATCTTATGGATGAGGCAAAAAGAAAAAATATTAGTATTGACTTACAAAGATTAGAGAAACTTTTAGGTGTGCCTGTTGTAGGAACCGCAGCCAGAAATGGCGAGGGATTAGAGGAATTAAAAAACACCATAGAAAAGCTTGCACTTGGAGAGATTAAAACTAATCCTAGAAAAGTAGTTTATATAGAAAAACTAGAAAATGCAGTTAAGGAAATAGAACCCTATGTTCAATCTTTAGTGGAAGATAAAATTAATAGCAGATGGATGTCTCTTCGTTTAATCGATGGGGATTATAAATTATTAAAATCAGTAAATGAGTATATAAATTTTGATTTATCAACGGATGAGTTTTTAAATGAAAAGCTGGAATATATTAAGAATAATTTTAAAGAAGAAAATATTAATCTAGAAGATTTAAAAGATTCTATAGTGTCTAGCATTATAAAAACTGGAGAGAATATTGGTAAAGAAGTTGTTACATTTCAAAATAAAGACCATAATGAAATAGATCGTAAAATTGATAATATACTTACCTCAAAAATATTTGGTATCCCCATAATGCTTGCTCTTTTAGGCCTTGTTTTTTGGATTACTATTGAAGGTGCCAATGCTCCTTCTAATTTATTAGCAAAAGGTCTCTTTTGGATAGAGGCAAAATTAAGTGATGCTTTTAAATTTGTAGGTGCTCCGAATTGGCTACATGATATGTTAGTATTAGGAGTCTATCGTACATTAGCATGGGTTGTATCAGTAATGCTTCCTCCAATGGCAATATTTTTTCCACTATTTACACTGTTAGAGGATTTGGGTTATTTACCTAGAATTGCCTTTAACCTAGATTATTATTTTAAAAAAGCTGGGGCCCATGGCAAACAGGCCCTAACTATGTGTATGGGCTTTGGTTGCAATGCTGCTGGAATTATTTCCTGTAGAATTATTGATTCCCCGAGAGAGCGGTTAATTGCTATTATTACAAATAATTTCGTACCTTGCAATGGACGTTTTCCAATACTAATTTCTCTCGCTAGCATATTTATTGTTGGCTCCACTGGTATATTTCGTTCCCTAACCGCTACTTTGTCAATTCTTACATCTATAGTACTAGGAGTAATAATCACTCTATTTATATCTAAGCTACTATCGAGAACAATCTTAAAGGGATTACCTTCCTCCTTTACACTAGAATTGCCTCCCTATAGAAAACCACAGGTGGGTAAAATTATTGTTCATTCTATTTTTGACCGTACATTATTTGTATTAGCTCGTGCAATTATGGTAGCCGCTCCTGCTGGTCTGATTATCTGGGCTATGGCAAATATTATGATTGGTGATTTAAGTTTATTAACCCATTGTGCTAAGTTTTTAAATCCCTTTGCTCAATTGTTAGGAATGGATGGCTATATTATGATGGCCTTTATACTAGGTCTACCAGCTAATGAGATAGTAATCCCTATTTTAATTATGAGCTATATGTCTAAAGGAGCTATGCTAGAATTAGATAGTCTAGCTGAAATGAAACAACTATTTATAGACAATGGGTGGACCTGGTTAACCGCTATTTGTACCATGTTATTTACACTAAATCATTGGCCTTGTGGCACTACTTTATTAACAATACGAAAAGAAACCCAAAGCTTTAAATGGACTTTGATATCTTTTTTAGTTCCCACAATTACAGGTATTGTTGTATGCTTTGTAGTTGCTCAAGGGGCAAGGCTTTTTGGATGGTAAAGTTAGCATTCCTTCATACCTAAAATATTCCCTTTTTGGTTCGTTGACACAAACGTTAGGGACAGTCCCTAAACATTAGAGGCTATCCCTATCTTGGCTTATTTTCCTGGGTGTACATAGCCTAACGTTTGAAATTAGCAAATTCTTTCACGAAATTATCAATAGCATTTAATCTACCTTTTATTTTTAATTCAATATTGATTCTATCACATAGTTTTTTTAAAATGCCCATAATATACTCATCTCTAACAAAAATAGTTTTGGGTTTCCCAATATTAAGAATGTAATTAATTGTCATATTAAAGATTTCTTGTATATCGTCATCATCTGGTAAAAGCATGTATTGATCTATTATTATGCCATTAGCCCTATTAGCCATAATACATATTCTTGAATTAACTGGTCTATCATATCTTTTATCATTTACAATTGTATTTAAGTAAGTTATATCTATTTCTAGATTATCATTAATAGCTAGTTGCTTATTTAGCTTTGCTATAAGCAAATCTTCCTGTAAAATAATTTCTGGATAGGGCTAATGTTTCATTTGTCTTTAACAATCTTTGCTTTTCATAGGAAGTTCTCTTTGTTGTATATAGTGAATCTGTAGTAAACTCATTATAACAGAATTTTCACACAATAAATATCTTTATTTCATAAAATTTGCCAATAAAAAAAGCATCTAGTTTTAGTAGATGCTTAAGGTTTCTTAAATAGAAATATTATATAAGTGATCCAAAGGTCCTCTACCTTTTCCTAAATCTAAATCTGCCATTATTGCTCCAGTTAAATATTCCTTGGACTTTTCCACTGCTTCTAAAATATTCATACCTTTAGCAAGATTTACTGCTATAGCTGATGATAGAGTACATCCTGTACCATGAGTATTGGGATTGTCTATTTTTTCGCCTTGTAGCCAATGATTTTCACCATTTATATATAATAAATCATCTGCACAATCCTCTAAATGTCCACCCTTGACTAACACAGCTGCTTTTATAGAATTCCCTATTACTTTAGCTGCCTTTTCCATATCTTTTTTATCATTTATTTCTACACCACTTAATACTTCTGCCTCAGGCATATTAGGTGTAACTACATCTGCTAATGGCAATAATTCTTTAATTAAGGTTTTAACTGCAGTAGATTTTATCAAAGAATTTCCACTGGTAGCTACCATAACTGGATCTACTACAACATTTTTTGCTTTATATTTTTTTAATCTTTCTACTATAACTTTTATTATTTCTTCATTAGATATCATGCCAATCTTTACTGCATCTGGAAAAATATCAGTGAAAACTGAATCTATCTGTTCGCCTATAAACTCAGGTGGCAAATCTACTACATTTTTAACACCAGTAGTGTTTTGGGCTACTACAGAAGTAATAACACTCATTCCATAAGTTTTATGGGCAGCAAAAGTTTTTAAATCTGCCTGTATACCAGCTCCACCACTAGGGTCTGTTCCTGCTATAGTTAATAATTTTTCCATAATTTCTCTACCTCCAATTAACTAAAATCTTTACTATATATATGATGTTTTCTTAATCTTTTTTTACCTACTTTCAATTTTAATTCCTCCCATTAAAGTTTCCTCGTCTAAATTACTCATAAAATCTATTAAATAAGTTCTTAAAGATCCAGTACCCAAGCCTTTTTCTACTACTTTATGATTTGCTAATTCCCCACATAGTCCCATTGATGCAACAGCTGCGGTTGTACTTTCTAAAATATTATCTGGATTTGCCCCTATATATGCACCAATTAATCCTGATAACATACAACCTGTTCCAGTTATTTTGCCCATACTTTCATGTCCATTTCTTATAAGATAAGCTTTTTCCCCATTAGTGATTATGTCTATAGGACCAGTAATTGCTACTACTGTATCATTAGCTTTACTAAGAGATTTAGCTACATCTATATATTTATCAATATTATCCTCATCTATAATATCCTCTAAGCTA
>CAZMBD010000018.1:15071-27301 GCA_964564325.1 uncultured Clostridiaceae bacterium | reverse complement strand
GTTAGTGCCAGGTTCAAATATTTACTTTTATGAAATTTTTATTAACAAATAGGGGATACTTTAATTAATGGAAAGGAGTTTTTTAATGATTAGTGAAAAAGAATATAGAGAATTATTTAAAAAGCTACTTAAAGCTTATTATGAGGACGTATTTGAAGAAACTATAGAAGAAGTTTTTTCAAATAGTGATATAGATAAAGAAAACTTTGCTAAGATTATATCTGCCCTATGTGGGGTTGAAGTAGATTATTCTAATAATTTCTCTGAAGATTTGTTAAAGGCTATAGAAAGTTATAAGAAAGATAATAAAGTAGTAGTAAATACCCATACATGCGTAAAAAATTGTGTGCAAATTAATGGTAAAACTATATGCCAAAATGCTTGTCCTTTTGATGCTATTCTCATAGGAAATAATAAGTCTAATATAGAGATAAATATGGATACTTGTGTGCATTGTGGAATTTGTGTAGAATCCTGTGACAATAAAAATTTTATTGATAAAATAGAATTTATGCCTTTAATTGAAGATTTAAGAAAAAAGCAAAAGATTATAGCAGCTGTTGCTCCAGCAATAGTGGGACAGTTTGGTGAAAATGTATCTATGGGACAAATAAGAGCAGGCCTAAAGAAAATTGGCTTTGCTGATATGGTAGAAGTAGCATTTTTTGCTGATATGCTTACCATTAAAGAAGCTGTGGAATTTAATAGGTTTGTAAAAAAAGAAAAAGATTTTATGCTTTCCTCTTGCTGCTGCCCTATATGGGTTGGGATGATCAAAGCTAAATTTCATGAATTAATAAAATACACCTCTCCATCTATATCTCCAATGATTGCTGCTGGCAAAGTTATTAAAACTTTAGACCCTAAATGTAAAGTTGTATTTATAGGTCCCTGTGTGGCAAAAAAAGCTGAGGCCAAATCTGAAGATTTAAAAGGTGCAATAGACTATGTTTTAACATTCAATGAATTAAAAGATATTTTTCAGGTTTTTGATATAAATTTGGAGGAACTTCATGAAGTATTATCTACACAATATGCCTCTAGAGGAGGTAGAATTTATGGCAGAATAGGTGGTGTATCTGAGGCTATAAAAAATGCATTATTTGAAATGTTTCCAGATAAATTTGATATGTTTTCAAGTGAGCAAGCTAGTGGAATAAAAGAGTGTAAGGAAATGCTAAAAAATGCCCTTGAAGGTAAAGTAGAAGCAAATTTTTTGGAAGGAATGGGCTGTGATGGTGGATGTGTAGGAGGGCCGAAAGCCATTATATCAAAGGAAAAAGGTAGAGAAATAGTTAATAAATTTGGCAGCGAATCTAAAATACATATATCTACAGATAATAGAATAATGAAGGAATTTTTATTGAAATTAGGTATTGAAAATCTTGAGGATTTTAAGAATAAGGAGAAGGTAGAAATATTTGAAAGAAGGCCGTAAATTTTAATATTCGTGATAAAGGGATATTTTTATAATCTTTTACATTTACATTTTTGAAGGTAATTTCCTCAATACCTAAACTCATGTTTATCTACTTTTATTTTTCCCTTGTTAGTTTCACCTTTCCAGGGTTTACGTATCTCGATAAGATTAAGAATATCATACCCTCTTTTCCCTAAAAATTTAATTATCCTATCATTATTTGGGTGAACCCAATTATATAATGTATCACTTCCAAGCCTTTCTGCTAATCTTTCTGCTTCATTAAATAACAATGAAGCTACTCCCCTTCTCCTATACTCTGGTAGCACATAAAGGGACTCTACCCAGATAATACCTTCCTCCACCTTACAAACCAAATATCCTACTAGCTTGTTTTCTTTATCTTCTGCAATAAATATAGGATACTTATTATCTATATAATCCTGTAATTCTTCCCTTGCCATATCTATATTAGGCTCTTTTTTAATTCCTTTTAGGTTCGCCAGATCTACTCTAAAATTTGCAATTAGGCCCATAAGAACTTCTTTGTCTTTTTCTTTAAAGGTTCGTATTTCTGTCAAATTTCTCACCCCTATATTAGTTATCTCTTAGACTTATTAACATAAGTTTTTGAATTTTTAATAGACATAAAAACATAATATCCATCTTCTTCCCAAATTCTTACTCCTCCAAATATAGCTATCATTTTATTCTTATACCAATCTTTCCGTTTCGTAACTAGATACATTTTTCCTCCAATTTTTAGACGATTGAATCCTTTTTCAATGAAATGCTTAGGTACAGAAAAGTCCGTATGGTAAGGAGGATTTGATAAAATTAAATCAAAATTTGTTTCATTAAAATCCTTAAACCCATCACTTTGATATACATGTATTCCCAGTACGTCATTAATTAATATATTTTCCCTTGCTAATTCTAAAGCCTTAGGATCAATATCAACCATTACAACATTTTCAGGTTCAACAAATTTAGCTGCTAAAATGCCTACAACACCATATCCACAGCCTAGATCCAGTACTTTATCACCTTTACTAAATTCTACAACAGAAAGCATAGATAATGTTCCTTTATCTACTCTATTAGGAGAAAATACTTCTTTAGATGTTTTAAATGTAAGTTGTTGGTTTTTAATTATTAAATTAATCAATTTTAATACCTCTTGTATTTATTATTTTTGTATTCAACCACTATCTCTTTCAGATTTTTTCCACTGCAACCATCGTAAATCTAATACTGTCGCCTTTTCCCTTGTCATTATCTCATTACATGGAAAATCCTTACACAGTCCACAATAATCAATATTTTTATTATCTACACAATCAAATGTATAACAATCTCCTTTATTATGGGCTGTTCTACAACCTGTACACTCCCCTTCAACATAAGTAGGGCAGCTACCACAATAGAAACCACATTTTCCTATTAAACTATTTGTTTTATCCATGATTTTCCCCTTTCTTGTCATTACAGAGCAAAAATAACCTATTGTATTGCTCATGCTCAGGGTAGTAAATATCTTTATACTTTACAATACTAAAATAACTTTTTAATAATTTAGTCCATTCTTCAGTAGTCTGATTCCACAAAAACAGCCCATCGTCTAAAAAATTTTTCTCAATAATCTTAATATCCCATTCCTTAATTTGTTCATCTGTAAGAAAAGGATTTAATTTTATTAACACTTTACCATCTATTTTAAGAATACGTTTTACCTCTGCTAATGCTTTTATAGTATCTAATGGAATTAAATTATCAATTATATTTGAAAGTATTATACCATCAAAGGAATTCTCGGGAATAGATTCTAATGTTTCTACCCCACCTACAGTAAAAGTAAAATTCTCTTTCTCACTTTCTTTTTGAATTTTTTTAGCAACTTCAATACCTTCCTTGGAAATATCAATACCTCTGTGAAATTTTGATCCTCTTAAATGGCACTTAAACAACCAAGTTCCACTACCACACCCAAAATCAAGTATAGAATCTGAACCCTCACAAAGCCAATCTAAGGCTTTATCTATATCATCATGCCCTATGCTTTTAGATGTAATAGAATTTATATCTGCCTTGCTAAATACATCATTCCAATAACTTATGTTTCTTTCATATGTTAGCATTGGAATCCTCCTTTTGAAAAATTTCTACACAAATTAAAATGTATAAATAAATTATTACTATGGCCATTAAAACTAACTTATATAATTACATTAGTTTTAATGGCCATTTTCCTATTTATAAATATCTCCTCTTGTATCAATTTCAGCAGTTACTATATTATCATCTTCAATATGATATATAATCCTATATTTACCTACCCTTAATCTATAGAGTGGCGGATATTTTTCACCCTTTAACTTTTTAATATCTCCTTGAGGTATTCTTTCAATTGCATTTATAATCCTTTTTCTAGTAGAATTATCATCTTTCTAGAGATTTAAATGCGGATTTAAGATAAATAACATTACTCATTCTCCTCACCAATCAATAGCTTTCTTGCCTCTTGTGAACTTATTCTTTGATCATTATTTATATTATGCCATATTTTTTCCTCTTCCTCAGGTGTTAAATATAATTCCTGTTCGCTTTTTGATTTAATGAACAATAAGAAATCCAATACTTCTCCTGCTTTAGTTTCAGGGATTTCATCCACTAGCTTTTTTATCCTATCCTTAGCAGTGTTCAATTTATACACCTCCCGGCTTTATTATACACATATATAAGTCCTCAACTTAACAATATTATACCATATACTATGTAAAAAATTATAAATAAATTCACTATATAAATACTTGGAAATTATAATTCATATCTCATAATTAATTCATCTTCATCATCTTCTTCTGGTGTACGAATAAAACCTAAACTCTTATATAATTTCTCAGCAATATAATTATCCTCTATATAGCATAATTCTATAGCACTATATCCTTTTTCCTTTTTTATCATAGACAACCATAATTCCATTGATGCCTTACCATATCCTTGGTCTTGATAATTTTTATCAATCATAAATTGATCTAAAATACAAATTAGATCATTCCCATCTTTAATATCACTTTGCATAATTAATCCAATGGGATTAACATTATTGTATATTGCAAAAACCTTACTGTTATCTTTACGGTATGCAAATGCTCTAGCTAATATAGCAACATTTGAAGCTACAAAATGTTTTTGTTCTTCCTTAACTTCTAAAGCATTAATTTTTCTCCAATTATCAGGAGTAATTTCTTCAAAATGAATTTTTGTTTTTTTATCCATAATCATTCTCCTATTTACTTAATACATTCAATATCATAAACCTTAGATACGACTTCATTATCATATAAATCATATATATAGTTTCTCCTATAAGCATGAACCTTTTTAAATGATTTAAACAGGTCTATTATTTCATTTTCATCTGTATTTTGCTATAGTAATAGTGTACAATTTTAATTTTTTTATATATTCAAAAATATTATACCATAAACAAACAGTTTCTCCTATGATATAATATTATCAAACACATAGTTATAGGAGGCACAAAATGAATCTTATAGAAGACAGAAATAGACGAACAGAATGGTTCCTTCAAGATAGGTTTGGTATGTTTATTCACTGGGGATTGTATTCTATTCCAGCAAGAGGTGAATGGATAATGACCAATGAAAAAATGTCAAAAGAAGAATATAAAATATACTTTGATGAATTTAATCCCATAAATTATGACCCAAAATCCTGGGCTAAAGCTGCAAAAAATGCTGGAATGAAATATGCTGTTATGACTGCAAAACATCATGATGGTTTCTGCTTATTTGATAGTAAACTTACTGATTATAAATCTACTAATACTAAAGCCAAAAGAGACTTAATCAAAGAGTATGTAGAAGCCTTTAGGGCTGAAGGTCTTAAAGTAGGTCTTTATTATTCTATTATTGATTGGCATCATAAGGATTTCCCTCATTATGGAGATAGACATCATCCTATGAGGGATAATGAAGAGTTTAAGGATGTAGAGCATAATTTTGAAAATTATCTAGAATATATGCATGGCCAGGTTCGTGAATTATGTACAAACTATGGGAAGATTGATATACTATGGTTTGACTTTTCCTATGATGATATGGTTGGAGAAAGGTGGAAAGCTACTGAACTTATAAATATGGTCCGTTCATTACAACCTAATGTAATTATTGACAATAGGCTAGAAGCCAGTGGAGAAAACTCAGGAAGTATTATGACTAAAAACCCTAGTTTTTTTGCTGGGGATTTTGCATCTCCTGAACAAATTATTCCTCCTGAAGGAATTGTAGACGAAGATGGGAATTCTATTCCTTGGGAAGCTTGCATTACTATGAATAATCATTGGGGTTATTCTTCTACTGATAAGAATTTTAAATCAGCTAAAATGATTATTAGAAAACTAGTAGAATGTGTCAGTAAAAATGGCAATCTTCTACTTAATGTAGGGCCTAATGCAAAAGGTGAAATACCTAAAGAATCCCTAGATATTTTAGATCAAATAGGTAATTGGATAGGTGAAAATGGAAAAAGTATATATAATGCTGAAAAATCTAATCTTTCAAAACCCGAATGGGGCTATTTTACTCAAAATAAAAATAAACTTTATGCCCATATATTTGAAGGAAGCATTGGACCATTAGGAATTCAAGGTTTAAATGGCAAAGTTAAAAAAGCAAGATTACTTTCTGATGGTTCAGAACTAAAAATAATTAAACCGTGGAATACCATGGACTATAATGATTATATTTTTATTAATTTTGGCACACCAGAACATTTGACATATTCCTTGCCAGATGATATTGATACAGTTGTAGAATTTGAATTAATATAATTGGATGAGACAAGGGGGACGGTTCTCTCTGTCTCACCCTACTTTTTATCCCATTTTTTTATATTTCCTTACCACAAGATTTACAAAACTTTGCATCTTCATCATTAAGTTCACCACAGTTTCTGCATCTAATTTTTATTATTTCCTTTGTACCTTCACCCTTCTCCATATCCTTTGCTATATCTATATTTTCCACTGCATCATTAATCATTTTACCCTTAGCAATATTATGAGGTTTTAAATCATCTCTAGCCTTTTCTGGATCTAATATTAATCCTGAACCAGCTGTTCCCTTTTCTCCAATATTCATAAGGGTAGAACCTATTATCATACAAATCATACCTACTACTGGCCTTGCCATAAAAGATGAAGTGCCTTCAAAAAACATATCATCATTGCCAAAAGTAAAAAAAACAGAAATAAATAATATAAATCCTAAAATTGTAAGGCCTCGGCCTATATAGTATAATACTTTTCTCTCTTTTGAAATTTTATTTGACATATTAAAAACCTCCTTAATCTCTCATTATTTTAAATTCACATACCATATCTTTCTTATCAAACCATATAACTAACCATTAACTATTTATCATTATTAAACCCCTTTCAGCTCCTAGGCAATATACTATATTGTCTGATTCCTTAAAATATTCTGTATCTGAAGATTCCCCTTGCTAAAAATTCTTTCTTCTACCTTTCTTGTTTCTATTCTATCATAATGTTACAATTATAATAAACAATATATTATAACAAGAAGGAGAAAAAAATGAAGTACAACAAAATTGTAGAAGGTATTTTCATTAAAAGGCCTAATAGATTTATTGCACAGGTAACAATAGATGGAAAAGAAGAAATAGCCCATGTGAAAAATACAGGCAGATGTAAGGAATTGCTTATACCGGGAACCAAAGTAATATTAGAAAATTGCTCTCATAATTTAAATAGGAAGACAAAATATTCTCTTATAGCTGTTTGGAAAGATAATATTCTAGTAAATATAGATTCTCAAGTACCCAATACAGTAGTTTTTCAAGCTCTCAAAGAAAATAAAATTCCAGAATTAGCTGGAAGTATAAATTTAAAAAGAGAAGTAAATTTTAAAAATTCCAGATTCGATATATATTTTGAATCAAAGGAACAAAAGGGTTTCATTGAAGTAAAAGGCGTAACTTTAGAGAATAATTCTATTTCCATGTTCCCAGATGCTCCCACGGAACGAGGTACAAAACATGCAATAGAAATGGTAGAGGCAGTTAAGGAAGGCTATATGGGAATAATTTTCTTTCTTATACAAATGAAGGGCCCAAAATTGTTTAAATTAAATTGGAAAATGGATGAAAATTTTTCAAAGGCAGTTAAATTTGCTAGTGAAAATGGAGTTCATATATTGGCCTATGATTCCATAGTAGCGGAAAATAGCATCATTTTAGATAAACCTATTAAAATAGATTTAGAACAGTAGGGATAGGTGGCAAGCAAAATCTCCATTTGCCCCCTAATCTTACCCTCTTTTTTAGCAATTCTAAAGCTCTGCAAATTATATACAAACGTTAGGGACAGTCCCTAACGTTTGTGATTTATTGTTACTACTTTATTGCCTAGGACTTTCACCTTAGACATATGACATGCCCGTCAAACTAAATAATGAATTGGGAGGTGCCCTCCCAATTCATTATTATTTATTTATATATATTGTAAACTCTTCTCCAACCTTTTCCCAGTCATCTTCCTCCACTCTACCGCCTTCCTCAGGATATCTTAAAGCATAAGGAGTTAAATTTATAGATGTAATTTCCTCAGCTAAATCTCTATAATAATTATTATATCTAAATATTATCTTTTCCCAATCTGCAGATAATAGTGGAAATTCTATTTTATTCCCTAAATTATCTTCTCCCCTTAGTATAATAACATATTCTAATTCTTTATGTTCACCTTCTATTTTTCCATATATCTTTTTATTTATTGGATTAAATCTAAATTCCTCTAATATATATTCGGTATTATCTATATTAAAGGAATAATCTAATGGTAATGTATGAGTATTCGCCATTAATTCACTGCCGCTTGCCGTAAATTCAAACTCCCATTTTCCTTTTATTTTTTCTTCTTTTATATCACTTTTTTCTAATTCCCGTCTATAATAATTAAGATTACTTAATACAATTCTTATATCTATATCGCCCTTTGTTTCCATATCATTAATTTCAAAGGAATATAATTGGTGAAATAAAGTTTTAGCACTTTCAACTGTTCCATAGATACCAAATCCACCATAGTCAATTAACTTTTTTCCATTAATATAAATATCACAATCAAAATAGACATCGTCTACAGTCTTATTTGTATTTACAGTTGTAGTAAATATTAGCTCATTTCTATCAATAATTACATCATTTAATTTTACTTCTACACCATTAATTTCTACTACTTTATTAACTACATTTGCATATGGCTCAATATTCCTCTCAATACCTAGAGCCTTTCCTACTGAATAGGATATTTCTGAAATCTTTGACCCTGCAGTAGCATATACATTCTTACCAAGGCTAGTTTGACCGAATACACCTATGGTTAAGATTAAAGCTGCAGCTATACTGCCAAACTTTTTTAAGTTAAATTTTTTCTTAACATTTTTATTAAAATTCTTTTTTAGATTTTGTTTTTCAATATCGGTTAGCTCTTCTTTTTCATAATCCTCAATATTAAAATCCACTTCATTTAAAAATTCATAAATATTTTTAGAATTAGCCATTTCCAAATCCTCCTTCTTCTCTAATCTCTTTACGCATTTTTTTCTTTCCACGAGAGAGCCTATTATATAAAATAGATTTACTAAGACCTGTATCCTTAGAGATTTCATCCATACTTTTTTCTTTAAAATATAACTTTATAAATATTTTTTGATCTTCTTTAGATAGACTACTAAGCATTTTTTCAGTTTCTGCACTTATTTCCTTTGATAATATTTCCTTTAATGAATTATCTTCTATAGCTATATTTACATCTTCTATATTTTGATTTTCCAAATCTCTTAAATACTTTCTTGAATAGTCTATAGACTTATATTTTGCAATTCCTCCCACCCAATTTTTAAAACTGCTTTTTTCTGGATTATAAGAATCAATATTATCCCAAATAGCTAATAGGCAATCATTCATACATTCTTCATAAAGATTTGGAAGATAAAATAAATGCTTTTTTATAACTGTTTTAAGAATCCAAGCATAATTATCAATAACGTATTCTAAAGCCTTCTCATTTCCTCTTTTCATCTCTTCTACAAAATTTTCTTCAGTTATTTTCAATACAATCACCTTCTTTCGCACTTCTCCACATTTATAAATAAGACCCTCTCACTTAATACTTCGTAAAAGGATCCCCAAATCTATCAAAACTTTATAAATATTTAATAATAAAAATACCTAATGATTTTAAATCACTAGGCTTTTTATTATTAATCCCTCATTATTTTTACATCTATTGCTATATCCTTATCATCAAACCATATAACTAACCACTCGCTATCAATTCTTACTAAGCCCCTTTCAGTTCCTAGCCAATATACTATATTATCAGATTCCTTAAAATACTCAGTATCTGAAGATTCGCCTAATAATTCTATAATTTCATTTCTATACATGCCCACTATTTCATGTTTTTCTAATAAATCATCTACCATCCAAACTCTTTTATCCTGTTTTTCTATCCAATTTTCATAATTAAATTTGCTTTCAGATTCGTTTAACATTAACATCCAAAAAGAAACTAATACAGGAAAAATAATTAGTATAAAATTAATGCAGATATGTTTTTTATTTGTCAATCCTGAGGTTTTAAATAAACCATATATAATAAAAAGAAATAAAATAAAAGGTAAAAAAACTCCAGCTATACTATATATATTAATTTGGGAATGCATATGTCTTATCCAAGAAATAACTAATCGAAAATATATTAAATACAAAATTAATAATATTATAGATATATTTCTTGCTTTTTTTGATGTATTATTGTTCTCCATAGTTTCCTCCCTTTGCCTTATTTTAAACTTATTATAACATAAATTTATATTTCCAAGCTTGAATATTTTCGTGATACAAGTAGAACCGTCCCCACTGTATCATGTTTAGCTTGAACTCCCTCGCCAAATATGATAAAATTAATTTAGTAGTAAATTTGGGAGGTTGCCAATGATTTTATTTCTTGCTAAATAAGAAAACTTTATAGGCCAAAAACACTATGGAAATATTGTAGTTTTATTTTTGGTACCTAATTTTAGCGAGAAATCTCTTTTAAATATATTCGGACCATTTTAAGATGATTTTCATCATCTTTTTTTGTACCTTTTTTTATGCTGTCAAGAGAATTTTCTCTTGGCAGTTTTTTTATGGAGGTGAATGAAATGAACAGAATTTTTGAAAACTAAAACTTTATATATAGGAGTGAAATAAATTGTCATTAATAGATATTAAAAACTTAACATTTACACATATTGGAGCCTTAGAGCCAATCTTTGATAATGTGAATTTAGAATTAGATACTAATTGGAAATTAGGTCTTATTGGTCGAAACGGCTACGGGAAATCTACATTTTTGAAACTTTTAATGGGGGAATACCCATACAATGGAAATATTCATACTTCTGTAGATTTTGAGTACTTCCCTTATGAAATAGAAAATTATGAGAAAAACACTATGGCAGTTATTGAAACTTTAAAAGGAAATTTTCCTCTGTGGAAATTGCAAAAGGAAATGAATTTATTAGAACTTAAAGAGGATATTTTATATCGCCCTTTTTCTACCTTAAGCCATGGAGAACAAACAAAAATCCTCCTTGCAACTATGTTTATTTCTGAAAATAATTTTCTATTAATAGATGAACCTACTAATCACTTAGATATTCTTGGCAGAAAGCAAGTAGCTGAATATTTAGCAGGAAAAAAAGGATTTATAGTAGTTTCTCATGATAGAGAATTCTTAAATACTTCTGTCAATCGTATATTGGCCATTGAAAAAAGCAAAATTATCCTTATGAAAGGCAATTATGATACATGGCAACGCAATAAACATTTAGAGGATAAATTTGAATTAGAGAAAAATGAAAAACTTAGAAAAGAAATACGTAGATTAAAAGAATCTGCTAGGGAAAAAGCAAAATGGTCAGATAAAGTAGAAGCTACAAAAATTGGTTGTGGCCCTACAGATAGGGGATATATTGGACATATGGCAGCTAAAATGATGAAAAGATCTAAAAGTATCGAGAAACGCTATGAAACTGCCATTAATGAAAAACAAAAGCTATTAAAAAATATTGAAGAAATTGAAAATTTACAAGTTTCTTCTTTAGAACATCATGCTGATACTCTTATAGAAGCAGAGGATTTAATATTATCTTATGATAATATCCCAATATTTAAACCTATATCCTTTACTGTAAATCAAGGAGAATGTTTAGTATTACAAGGTAAGAATGGCAGTGGAAAATCTAGTATTATTAAAGCTATTTTAGGTAAGAACATCCAAAAAAGTGGACATCTATGGAAAGCAAAAGATTTAATAATTTCTTATGTACCACAGCAATTTGATTTTTTAAAAGGTAGTTTATTTGAATTCATTGATAAATCCAATATAGATAAAACTCAATTTCTAACTATCTTTAGAAAAATGGGTATTTCAAGAGAACAATTTGATATTCCTATGGAAAGCTATAGTAGTGGCCAAAAGAAAAAAGTCCTTTTGGCAAAATCTCTTTGTGAAGAGGCCCATGTATATATTTGGGATGAACCTTTAAATTATATTGATATTATTTCTAGAATTCAAATAGAAAATATGATATTAGAATATGCTCCCACTATGATTCTTATAGAACATGATAAAAAATTTATTGAGAAGGTAGCCACTGATATTGTAAAATTATAATGGAATAATAGATGGGACAAAAGTGGGACA
>CAZMBD010000018.1:0-14971 GCA_964564325.1 uncultured Clostridiaceae bacterium | reverse complement strand
CTAGATCTAAATTTCTTCTTTCTAAATCATTTAAAAAGCTATTCTTTACAGTCATATTTTCTATAGGAATTTCTATCTTATTTCCATTTGCCTCATAAAATATGTAATTGCCATAATTATAACTAGGCAACAAATCCTTCACTACTGGAAACATATTTCTTAAGGCCTCTATATGATTTATATCTTTAAACATTTTATAATAAAATATAAATGCCATCTTTAATCCATTGTAAAGAATATCGTCTTCTACTTTTGAATAGGGAAGTTTGCCACCACTCCAGAAATAATAGGCATTTACTGTTCCTAAATTTGGAGTGCCTATCATAATTAATTTGTCTACAGAAGAAGGACTAAAATAACTCATATATGCCCTTCCCAACAAACCACCTAAACTATGACCTATAATTATTACTTTATCGGTTCCTAAATTTCTTTTAATTTTCTCTATATCTGAAAATAAGTATTTATCCACTGCTTCTAATACAGACAGCTTCCAGTCATAATAAGAAATAAATAAATTTAAGCCCTCAATATACCCCATGGAATTTAAAATTTCAATAAAAGGTCCATAAACTTTTTCAGCAGGTCCAAAGGAAAAACTCCCTGTCCCTTTTATTACATCATCTCCCATGGAACCAAAAAGTCCTGGTACAAAAATAATAGGATAATTCATTATATCCCTCCTCCATACCAGGATATTGAGCTACATATATAAATGTTATTAATATTTTATATATATTTTTTTAGTATGAATATGATAAACTGCATACTATCTTTCTAATAACATATCTACTCTTTTTAGCATCTCTCTAATAGGTAAATTATAGGGGCATTTTTTCTCGCAACTTCCACATTCTATACAATCCTTTGCCCTAAATTCCATAGCATGATACCTATCTAATGCCCATTCCTTTAAATTGTATCGTCTATAATATCCTTCCATTAAGAATTGTGAAGGTATGTCTATCCCTTGAGGACAAGGCATACAGTAACCACATCTCCTACAAAATTCCGTTCCTAATTCTTTTGCCTCTTGGAATAATATAGCCTTTTCTTCTTCGTTTAAAGGTCTAGTTTTTTCACCAATCTTAGCATTTTTCATTACTTGTTCTACACTATCCATACCAGGTATAGCTACTGTAACATTAGGATTATTTGTAATAAATCTTAAAGATAAATCTGCATTTTGAATTGCCCCTCCTGCTAATGGCTTCATAACTATTACTCCAATACCTAATTTATTAGCTTTTTCAAATACCTTCTCTGCCTGTCTCTCCACAGGATTATATGGACATTGGATTGTGGCAAATTCTCCTGTGTCTATGGCCTTATCCAATACTTCTGGCATATGACTAGTTATTCCTATTTCTTTTATTATTCCCTTTGACTTAGCTTCTTTTAAAGCTTTCAAACCACCTTCATCACTCATTATAAAATCTAACTCTTCTAAAGACTTAATATTATGAAATTGAAAAAGATCAATATAATCTGTATTTAAATTTTTTAGACTAACATTTAATTCTTCTAATATCCCATTATAATCTCTTTTGCCAGATTTAGTAGCTAAAATAAAATTTTCTCTACCATGCTCGTCCAATCCACAACCTATTAAAGATTCACTCACAGTATAGCCTCTAGCTGTATCTATAAAGTTAATACCAGCTTTTTTAACAGCACCAATTATTTTTATGGCTTCTTCCTTATTTACCCTTTGAATAGGAATGCCTCCAAATCCTATTACTGATACTAAAAAATTTGTTTTCCCTAATCTTCTTTTTTCCATGGTTATCCTCCTCAGACTATTGATTTGAATTACATTTTCAATCTCACTTCACCATATTTTTATTATACTATATTTTTCAATATAATAGGACAGTAGAAATTATCCATACTGTCCTATTATCAAAAAGCAGCTACATAATATCTACAAAATATTTATGCAAACTACCATTTAATTTAATTCCATGTTTTTTAAATACATTATCTAATGCCTTTAAGGTCATATATATCTTATCTTCATAGCAATTTTCACCCATATGCCCAATTCTAATTACTTTATCTTTTAAATAATCAAAGGCACCTGCAATCATAATATTGTGATCTTCTAACATACTATTATATATTTCATTAAAACTTATTCCCTCTGGAATTAAAACTGTAGTAACTGTATTAGAATATCCATCTAAAGGATACAATTCTAGTCCAGCTTGAGTTAAAGCTTCTCTAACTCCGTTGGCAATTTTCTTATGTCTTTCAACATAGTCTCCTTTATCTAAAATTCTATCTACTGCACAATTTAATCCATATATATCGCTTATAGGCTGAGTATATGGAAACCATTTTTCTTCATAATAATTTCTCCATAAACCTAAATTACAATAAAAAGATGCAATAGGAGTTTCTCTATTTTCTATTACATTCCAAGCATCTTTACTAATACTTAGAAAAGTTAATCCAGGTGCTGCAGACAAACATTTTTGACTGCCTCCTAATATAATATCTATTTTCCATTTATCTACTTCAACCTTTTCTCCACCAATAGCCGAAACAGAATCTACTACTGAAATTATTCCATGTTTCTTTAATAATGGACAAATTTTATCTACTGGATTAGTAATACCTGATGGAGTTTCACAATGAACTAAAGTAGCTAATTTAAAATCATTGTCCTTTTCTAGAAATTTTTCTAATTCACCTACATCAAGGGCCTTTCTATAATCTCCCTCAAAATATACTACTTCAGCTCCGTATATTTTAGCAAAATCTCCAAAACCTTTGCCAAATATACCATTATCTATACAAAGTACTCTATCCCCTGTTTCTATTAAAGAGGCACATGCCGCTTCTAAACCTAATATTCCTTCTCCATCTAATATAAGTACGTCTTCTTTAGTATTTAATAATTTTTTTAATTTATTGCAACTTTCTCTATAATACTCATAAAAATTAATATCCAAATCTGGATTTGTTATATCACACGCCATAGCTTTCCTTACATCCTCGTGAATCTCAGTTGGTCCTGGTGTCATAATCATATGTTTTTTCAAAATAAGCCCTCCTTTTTAATTTTTCATCACACTTTAAAACTGTATGTATTACAATTTAATAGTACCATTACAGTTTGGCTATGTCAAGAAGCATAAAATAAAAAAAAGAAGCAATAGCTTCTCTTATGTCAAACGCTAGGGACTGTCCCTAGTGTTTGGGTCAAGAAGAACCGTCCCCCTGTCTTATAATTCACTAACTTTCTTTTTTAAAATAGGATGAGTAAAACCTGAACATATTTCACATAAAGGTTTAAGAACAAAATCTCTGTTTTGCATATCTGGATGAGGAACCTTTAAATCCTCCTCATCATATATCTCATCGTTGAAAAATATAATATCCAAATCAATAAGTCTTGGTCCCCATTTAAACTCCCTAACTCGTCCCACTTCTTTCTCTATTTGCAAAAGCCTTTTCAACACTTCTCTACAACTTAATTCTGTTTCTACTTCTATCGCCCCATTTAAAAAAGTAGGTTGATCTGTATAACCATAAGGTTCTGTTTCTATTATATTTGATCTCTTAGTTATTTTCATTCTATTTTGATTCACTAAATTTAATGCATCCTCTATAGCCTTTTCTCTATCACCAATATTACTTCCAAAACTAATATATACTATATTCATTTCAATACCTCTATCATCTTTATAGCCCTTTTATTTTCCAATACATCATGAACCCTTATCATATCCACATCTTTCATAGCTGCATAACAAGAAATTGCCATAGTTCCTTCCAAACGTTCATCAACTGGAAGACCACCTAAAGCCTCACCTATAGAAGATTTTCTTGATACCGCAAGAAGTATTGGCAAATCAAATACAAAGAAACTATCTATTTTTCTTATAAGCTCCATATTATGTTCAAAATTCTTCCCAAAACCTATTCCTGGATCAAGTATTATCTTTTCTTGCTTTATTCCCTTACCTTTAGCATATTCTATTCTTTCTGTAAAAAATGCCCCAACTTCCTTCACTACATCATCATAATGAGGATCCTTTTGCATATTTTTAGGTGTACCTTTTATATGCATAAGTATAATAGGTACATTATATTTCTTAACTACATCTGCCATATTTTCATCAAAAGTCATAGCTGATATATCATTAATAATATCTGCTCCAGCCTTTATAGCTTCTTCTGCAGTTCGACTTCTATAAGTATCTACAGAAATCAATATATCTTTATTCTTTTTTCTAATGCCTTCAATAACAGGAACTACTCTGTCTACCTCTTTCTCAACACTTACAGGATCAGATCCAGGTCTAGTAGATTCTCCACCTATATCTAAAATATCCGCCCCATCTTCTATCATCTTCATAGCCCTATCTACTGCATTTTCTACACTATTTACCCTTGATGTTGGATAAAAAGAATTATCAGTAGCATTTAATATTCCCATTACCTTCATATTTTCAAATTTATAAACACTTCCATCTTTTAATTCTATATACCTCATTTTAAGCCTCCTCCATATATATAATTATAGTATATAGCCTTTCTCTGTATAAGCAAAAGCACTATGATTATGAATGCTTTCTATACTCTCTACCTTTACACTATACCAATTAATCTTTTCATTTTCTTCAAGTCTTAAAGCTACTTCTCTTGCCACATCTTCTACAAATCTTGGTTTTAAATAGGACTGTTCTGTAACATATTTTTCATCTTTTCTCTTAAGAAGAGGATAAACAGGAGAACTACCACTTTCCTCAGCTATCTTAACTATCTCTTCAATCCAAACTAAACTATTCATATCTACCAAAACATCTACAATTGCTCTTTGATTATGAGCCCCAAATTCACTTATAGCCTTAGAACAAGGACACAATGTAATAACAGGTACAGAAACTCCCATCAAAAACTTAAATTCATATTGTTTTGATGCTTCATAACGACACTTTATATCTGTTAAAGCTTCTATTTCAGTAACTGGTGAAGCTTTTTTAATAAAATAGTCAAAATCCATTTTCATATAAGCAGATTTGGAATCTAATTTTTCTATCATATTATCTAAAATTTCTTCAATACTTCTAGGAGAAACACTTTCTATTTCTTTAATAATTTCAACAAATCGACTCATATGAGTACCCTTTATATTTTGATGAAGACCTACAGATGCATCTATATTAGCAATAGTCCTTTGATTTTTATTTTCTTTGTCTAAAACTGATATAGGCCATTTAAAATCTTTAATACCAACTTTTTTAAGGGAGATATTTCTCGTATCTATTTCTTTCTGTATATCTTTCATCTTATTCACCCCTGTATACTATACCACTAGTTTTTGTTTCCCATACTTGAACTTCATAAAGTTTACAATTATACCTATCAATATGTTCTTTAAGCGTATCCCAAGTATATATAGCTATATTCTCAGCTGTTGGCTGGGGAATAATATTATTTAAATAAGAATGATCAAATTCCTTTATTATTTTTTCATTTACTAAATTTTTAAGTTCTACAAAATCATACACCATTCCTTCATGATTTGGCTCTCCTTCCAATTTTACTACTAGCTTGTAAGTATGACCATGCAATTTTTCACATTTCCCATGATAATCAACAAGATTATGAGCTGCATCAAATTCAAATTCCTTTATTAAAATCATAAAATCATCTCCTCCTTATGTAGAAAATTCTATCTATGAATATAGAAGTTTTTAACATCGCTTATATTATAACCTATTTTATATAATTCGTCTCTAATATCTTCTCTTTTCTGTATAGGTATATCATCCGTTCCCGATACAAAATAGTTTCCTATATACTCTGCATTTATAGACTTAAAAAATAAATCAATGGTTGGAATAGCATAGGAAAAATGCTCATGAGAATATTTAGCACCTCCAACTGCTAAAAATATACCCATTCTTTTAAAATACCTTTTATAATCTCCACCTAATTGATATTTAATTGACCAATATTTTTGGCATCTATCTATTAGGTTTTTTGTAATGCCATTTACAGAATTAAAGTACAAAGGAGAAGCTAATATAAAAATATCACTATTATCAAAATAATCATATATTTTTAACATATCATCCTTTATAATACATTCCCCTGTATTACCACAATAATTGCAACCTTTACACGGAGAAATATTTTGTTTAGAAATATAAACCTTATTTATCTCATGCCCTTTATCATCTGCACCTTTGAGTATTAAATCTAGTAATACATCAGTATTTTTATTGAGTCTTGGACTTCCCATTAAAGCTAATATTTTTTTCATAAATCCTCCTACTTTCCTTTAAATACTTACTCTTAGTATACCATATATTCCCTTTTATAAAATAAAAAAAGAGAAGCAATTGCTTCTCTTATGTCAAACGCTAGGGACTGTCCCTAGCGTTTGGGACAAGAAGAACCGTCTCTACTGTCCCATAAACTCTATAGACCAAAGGGTGGAATTTTTTAATTTCAAGGGAGTTTTTTTGATACAATTGTGTCCTATAATATTTATGTCCTTTCTATTTTTCAAAATATAATCTATAGCATAACCATAACTTACATTTTTTTCAAACTTTATAGGATGAACTTCTATAAATCTCATATTTTGAAGGGCAGTAGATGTTTTACCACAAATATGCATTATACTACTACCTAATTTACCTTCTATATTTTTTAATATATTATAAGAGGATTTTCCACTAAAATCCTTATATACCTTTGGACCAACAATATCTTTAGCCCCTACTGGATCAGCATAGGAGATTATTTTGGCTCCTCTGGCTATTCCTTCTTCCATATATTTTACAATATTGTCTTCTATAATTTTTAAGAAATCATAAATCATTTCCTTGTTCTTTCTCATAGCCTTATAAAATATCCTGGAATCCACTAAAGAAGTTATAATAGTAAAAGGCCCTATCACATTTAAAACTACAGTTTCTCCCTTTGAACTTAGTATTTCTACAGCTTTTAAAACTTCATTTATTCTTCTTTGAGTCAAATCTATTTCTCCAATTTCCATCAATTCATCTATAGAATTGAAAGCATAACTTTCTACCCTAGGGCCTGCCTTGGCATCTCCTAATTTAATATTCCCACCTAATGCCTCTGCCTCTACAGTGTTACAAAAAGGAACTCTACATAGAATATCTTTTTTATATTCTTTTAATTCTTTTGATAAAGTTGCCATATATTCAGCTTTTGTATGGATTTCTGGAAAATTCATACCCATTTTCTTCACTATACTCTCAGGTATTTCTTCCATCTTATCACTTACACATTTAAAATCCATCACTTCATCCATTTTATCACCTATCCATTCTAGTTAAAAAGCATTTTTATTTCTTCTTCCTTCAATTCTATCTAAAAGTCAAACATTTAGTAAATAGTTTTTCATATCCTTCTTTTGTCGACAATTCAAAATACTCTATGTCTTTAGCTACATCTTCCATTTCCTTTCTTGCATCCTTGGAAAGTAGACACATCATAGCGCCAGTTTTAGAGGAATTACCTATATAATTTATCTTATCCCTCAAATTCTCTGGTATAATTCCTACTCCAGTCAAACTACTTATCTTTAAATGTCTTCCAAATTGCCCTGCTATAACTACACTGTCAAGTTCCTCCATATCCATACCCATAAAATCCACAAGAGCATAAAATCCAGAAGAAATAGCTCCCTTAGCTAATTGAATTTGTCGAATGTCCTCTTGAGATAAAGATATAGTTTTATCATTATCTTCATATATGATAATCTTTCTCTTCTTGTCTTCTTCTATTAGGTGTTCAGCTAATACATAACGCTCTTCTTTCTCTAAATCTTCTTTTCTTTTCAATCTTCCTGATTTCTTTATAAGTCCTTTTTGATTAAGCTCCGCCATAGCTTCCATTATACCACTGCCACATATTCCTATAGGTTTTGCATCATCTCCAATAACTTGAAGGTCAACTCCATCTTCGTTGAATTGTATACCTTCAATGGCCCCTTCTGCTGCTCTCATACCACAACTTATATTAGCACCCTCTAGTGCTGGACCTGCTGCACAAGAACATGATGCAAGTTTGCCTCCCTTAGATAATATCATTTCTCCATTTGTTCCAATATCAATAAAAAACACATTGTCTTTAGTATGTTTCAAACCAGCCACTACAGCTCCAGCTACAATATCCGCACCAATAAAACTAGAAACCCCTGGTAAACAGTATAACCTTCCAAATGGTGATATTTTAATTCCAATACTTTCCGCCCATAAATTTTTCTCTTTTGAAAAAATAGTAGCATAAGGAGATTTCCCTATAGTAATAGTGTCAATTCCTAACAATAAGTGCATCATAGTAGCATTGGCCCCTACAGCTACCTCATAAACATTTTCTATATCTATATCATTCTTATGGCATAGATTTTTTAATAGAGAATTTATACAATCTACTATGGCCTTTTGCAATAGATAAAGACCATTTTCCTTCCTTTTTACAAAATCTATACGAGATAGTACATCAAGACCATATTCCTTCTGAGGATTTACAGAAGTTTCTGAGTCAATCTCTTTGCCAGTATTTAAATCTATAAGAGATACAACCACTGTAGTAGTTCCAATATCTACTGCAGCACCATATAATTTTTCTTTTGTATCTCCTGCCTCTACTCCAATCAATTCATCTTCATAATATACCAAAGTAGATTCTTCTTCTTTGTGTAAATTTGATAAGGCCTTTAAAAATCCAGTATTATCATGACATATTTCTCTATTTATAGCTTTTTCTAATGCTTCCTCATAGGAAATATTGTTTTCCAAAGTAGGTTTTTCTAAATTTATAACTTCTTTACGAATAATAGGATTTAACTTTATATCAGGAATATAGCCCCCTGACAATCCTTTATAGTTTTTCTCTTCTTTATCCAAAAGTTTTACACATATATCTCCTTTTGGATATACAAGACAACTAAGCCTTATGCCTTCTTCTATTTCTTTTTTTGAAAGATGTTTTAGTTCATCTTCTGTATGCTCATCTAGTTTTCCCTCTATTATCTGCACCTTACACTTTCCACAATATCCTTTTCCACCACAAGGACTTTCTAAACTCAATCCACTCTCCTGCAATATATCAAGAAGACTTTTCCCTTCTTGATAATTACAAGATTTATCTTTGCCATGTATTTTTAATATACTCATAAATTTTTCACTCCGTCTATGATGATTTGCTGATTATATTTTGTGATGTTGCTTCTTTAGCAACTCCTACCAATGTCTGTATATTTTCTAATTTTGTCCTTGCACCAATACCACATGCTGGAGATAATATATTTACTCCACTTTTTATACAACCTCTACCTAGTTTTTTTATAGTATCTATAGAACCTTTTTCAATAGCCAAAGTACTTACATTTCCCATGATAGCTTTGTTTTCTACATTTCTTGCCACTTCTTTCACATTAGCTATAGCATCAAAACTTATGACATCGCTATCCAATAAATTAAGCATTCCATAAACACTTCTTAATCTTCCACATATGTGAATTATAGTTCCTCCTGGTGCATCTTCTTTTACTGCATTGATTATCTTATTTAAATAAGGAACAGCAAATTCTTCAAATCTTTTTGGCCCTAAGATTTCTCCAGTTCCACTCGGATCTGAAATAGCTAATATATCTGCTCCAGCTGCAATTTGTGCTTTAGCAAAATATATAAGATTTTCTGTAACAAATTCCATAAATTCATGGGCTTCTTTAGGTTTTCTCCTCAATTCCTTATAATAATCTACAGGTTCCATTAAAGAAGATGCTGTACTTACTGGTCCTACTAAATTAGCTATAATAGGAACATCTAAGTTTTGATCTTTAAGTATTTTTATAGCATCTAAAACAACTTTAGTCCTACCTTCATTTAAACTTAAGCTCTTGAGATTTCTCCACTCTGTCACAGAATTAATTGGATACTCTACAACTCTAGGCTCATTTATTTTCGTACCTAAACCTACAACAGCTCCCATAGATTCAGCTTCTACAGTCATACAAAATGGTACTCCAAAATTTTCAAATCCTCCATTTTCACAAACTCCCATAGTAAGCTTTGCCATCATTTCAGCATTATTGTGGGCTTCTGGCCATTTCACCCCCGTAATATCCATCACATCTTCTACAATCATATTCATCATTCCACCAGGACAAATACAGGGAGGTCTATCAACTTCTTCCCTCTTTATTGCTCGAAACAATCTTTCCTTTTTAGATAACGTTTCCACAGGCATAAAACTTCCTCCTTGATCTAATTCTTATTTCTACATTATACTTATTTATCATACCTACTAAAACTCATCAATTCTTCTATTTTCTCATCTGTAATTGGCCATCCAAGTTCTCTAGCTGTATCCATCATAGCATCAATATTTTCTATAGGTGTTTCTACTGGAAGTCCACATCCTGACATAATACCATAACCCTTAGGAGATTTGTAACCATCTTTTACGCATTGCAATGTAGCCTTTCTAACATCTTCTTTAGTACCTGCATACATTATAGAAGAAGGATCTACATTTCCAGTTATCTTTATCCTATCTCCTACAGTTTCTGTACAATTTTTAAGATCTGCAATATTATCTATACTCAAAGCTCCTACGCCGATATCTACTATATCTTCCCATATATTATCTGTCTTTCCACATATGTGTATGGAAGCTCCAGATCCTTTAGATTTAATAAAATCTATAAATCTCTTTAAATATGGTTTAGAAAATTCTCTAAAATGCTTTGGACTTACTACAGTACAAGATGACATAGGTTCTGCAATACTTATACCTATGCCTTGCTTAATAGTAGCATCTGCAAATCTAATACAGTTTTCTAAAGAAATTTCACACAATTTGTGAACTGATTCTGGATCTTTTATCATCATCTTCGTCATAGTTTCTACACCAATCAAAAAGAAAGCAGATGTAAAAGGTCCAACAATTAGAGCTGTACAAGGAACCTCATCTCCTATTTCATCTTGTACATATTTCATAGCTTCAATATGAATTGGCAATCTAGCATCTTTATATGGATCTATAGGTTCTAATTTAGATATTTCAGAAATATCCTTGATAGCTGGCTCTAAAAGATCCACCGTCTCATCCTCTGGATATTTCATCTTAGCTCCCATAGCTTCTGAAATAATAAAAAGATCTGTAAATACCTTCGCACCATCTCCACCAAATCTTCTATGAGTTGCAATAACTGCATCTGCTAAAGTCCTAGCACTATGGTTAAATTCTGAAATCTTGCACCCTAATACTCTTGCAATACCATTAGATAAATTTGGATTACACTGGATTCTATCTACATCCTCTCCTTTTGAAAGGGCAATAGCTCTTTCCATAGGTGTCATTTCATCTTTAAACAGCGGCATTTATCTTCTTCCCCCTTACTAATTCTTTTGCTAATCTTGCAGCCCTTGAAGCCTCAGGTGCATATCCATCTGCTCCTATCTTATCCGCAAAACTTTGGGATATTGGTCCCCCACCAATCATAACCACTATATCATCTCTAATTCCTTCTTCTTTTAATAAATTTATAACTATTTCCATATTATCCATTGTAGTCGTCATTAAAGTTGAAAGTCCTATTAAATCAGCATCTAATTCCTTTGCTTTTTTTATAAATTCAATTGGAGGTACATCTCTTCCTAAATCATATACTTCAAATCCTGTAGTCTCCATCATAATCTTGAAAAGATTCTTTCCTATATCATGAGTATCTCCTTCCACTACTCCAACTACAGCTTTATACCTTTCATCAGTTTCATCATGTTTTAAATGAGGTTTTAGAACATCCATACCAGCATACATAGCATCTGAACACATCAAAAGTTCAGGAATATAGTACTCTTCCTCCTCATAAAGTTTTCCAGCCTCATCCATTCCCACTGCTAAACCCTTGGCAATACCATCATATGCGTCATATTTTTTCTCTATAAAAGTATTTGATACCTCCTCAGCTTTGTCTTCATCCATATCCACTACGGATTCAGCTAGTTTTTTTAAAAGTTCTTCTTTTAAATTAGACATATAAATCACCCCTAAATTTTTTCTATTCTATGAAAATTATAGCATCCTAAAAAAGAAAGTTTAATGATTATAGAAATAAACAATAAACTTGCATGTATATATTAATTCTATTTATAAATACTAAAATAATTCTAAGCCCAAAAGCAATTATAGAGGATATTAATTTTTACATTAATATCCTCTATAATTATCTTAAAAACTGGGAGGGATTACATAAAATATCATGCTTTCAATTAAATTTTTCCACCTAATCTAATTCCACTACTATATTTTTTAGTTGCTTCTACAACAGCTTTTATATTTTCAATTGGAGCACCACTAGGAATATCACAACCTGAACCAACCATATAACCATTTGGACTATCAGCTGCTTTTTCTATACACGATTTAACTGAAGCATATACATCCTCTATAGTCCCATTTCTTATAATGGATACAGGATCAATATTTCCTACTATACATACCTTATCACCCATTGCTTCTTTTAACTCTCCCATGTCTTCACAATTGTCAACACTAAAAGTTGATATATTCATATCTGCTAATTTAGGCCAAATACTTTTAGTCTTGCCACATATATGTAATGACGGCTTTTGACCTGTTATCTTGTATATCCCATCTATAGTTTTTCTAAGATATGGCTCTACAACTTCTTCGAATTGCTTTGGACTTATTAAATTTTCAGAAGATAACGGATCCCCAATTCCACATACTAACCCATATTCTCTATAAACAGCTTTTACATATGCTAAATTACATTCTGTAATAAAATCCAATAGCCTATGTAAGTTTTCTTTGTTCTTTATAAAATCTTTCATAATATTGTTTACACCACGAACCATACAAGCTGCACTTATAGGTCCTGATATTCCACTACCTACATTAACTTCATTTCCTAATTCTTTTGTTATCTTACCTAATGCTTCTAATATTATTGGTAATCTACCATCCTTATATGGATTTACCACTTTCATATTGTCCAACATTTTGTAATCTTTTAAAACTGGTTCTATTAAAAAAGAAGCCCTGGTATCGCTATATCCCATTTGACTTCCAAGTGCTTCACCCATCCCCCTAAGAGTTACATTTATTCCTACATTTTCTGCACCTAATTCTTTTACTGTATACTTTTCAGCTTCTAACATCTTATCTGCATTAAAATAATATTCTCTAGTACTTATACCTGCATATACTGCTGCCGTTTCCTCAAACATAAGTAGACAAGGTAATCTATCTACCTCTTCTCCACAAAAATATGCTTTTGTTCTCTCTTTCGGTGTCATTTTATCCATAATTTATCACCTTTTTTATTAATTTTTTATGCCTTTATTTTATTAAAAATATATTAACTACCTTCAACCAATTTCATATACTACTATAATTATTACCTATTGTCTATAATTATAGATAAGTTTGATATAAATATAACAACTATATCTATTTATTATCAGATGGCAAACCAAAATATTCCTATGCCATAATTTTACCAATAAAAAAAGAGAAGCTATTGCTTCTCCTCTATTAACAAATCTCCACCATATATATCTTTAGATCTATAAATTAAATAACTCGTTATTAATCTAGTAGACATATCTATTCCAATAATTATCCACAATGCCATAATACTCTTTTTGAAATAATACGCCATCAAAAGTGAAAATGGAACTCTAATACCCCAAAGACCTATTCCAGCTACTATCATAGGAACTCTTGTATAACCTGCTCCTCTCAACGCACCATTAATTACCCCCGCTATATTAAGAGGCAATTGAGCAAATCCCATGACAAATAGATATCCAATACCTATTTTTATAACTTCCTCTTCATCAGTTAATATTCTCATAACTTGTTCTGGGAAAAATATTAATATTCCAGCTGTAAATATAGTAATAATAACAGTCCCTACTATTAATTGCTTTAAATATTTTTTCCCTAGCTCTTTTTCTCCAGAACCTAAACTTTGCCCTATAAAAGTCGTAGCTGCCACACCAAATCCTGCCGCTGGCATATAGGAAATAGATTCTGCTTGAAGTCCTAGCTGATAAGCTGCAAAAGCAACTTCACCATAACTAAGAATTACTTTAGTAATTATTATTGCTGCCATTTGCCAAAAAATCGACTCAAATGAAGAAGGTAGTCCTACTTTATATATGGAAACTACTTCTTTTTTATCTAATTTAAATGAATTCGAACCAAGAGAAATACTTAAAATTCCGTCTCTACTAAACAAAACCCACAATCCTATTATAGCAGCAATAGTTTGTGATAACACTGTGGAAATAGCTGCTCCCTTAAGACCCATTGGTTTAAATCCAAAATTTCCAAATATAAGAGTATAGCTAAATGCCACATTCAAAATATTCATTATTAAAGCAATTTGCATAGGAGTTTTCGCATTCCCTGTCCCTTGAAGTACTCCCGCCACAATAAGAATTATAGTTAAAAACGGCAATCCCCAAGAAACTGCCCTTAAATGTATAGTAGCATTTTCTAAAAGTTCTGGACTTGGATCAAATATTTTCAATAAAAATGGAGCATTCCAAAATATCAATTGTTGCAAAATACAAACTAAAATAAGAGAAGAAACAAGTGTCTGTATAGTTACTTTTCTCATCTTTTCATAATCACCAGCTCCATAAGCTTGAGCCACAAAAACTGAAGCACCTGTAGCAATCCCCTTGAAAAGTGCCCATACTATATTTACCATTCTACTACTAATACCGAGTGAACCTATGGCTATAGTACTTATCCTACCTATCATAGCCATAGATACAAATCCTGCTAACATTTGAAGAAGGTTTTCCATAGTTATTGGCAATATCATAGATAATATCTTTTTTCTTATTATTGCATTTTCATTACTAGATACATTTCTACTCATAAACATTTCTCCTTATCTATATTAACAGATTAATTATAATATATTTAG
>CAZMBD010000017.1:0-27947 GCA_964564325.1 uncultured Clostridiaceae bacterium | reverse complement strand
ATAGCAGCATTATCAATGAACTTAAGTCAAATGAAAGTAGCACAGGAGGCTAGTGTATCTGTACTAAAAATGGCTATGAATAGCATGAAGGGACAATCTATAGACCTAACAGATATGTTGAAAGTTAATACAAAGATTATGGAACAATCAGTCAATCCTCATATAGGAAAAAATATAGATATAAAAATATAGCTGGAGATTTTCTCCAGCTATATTTTATCCCAAAAAAGAAGGATTTTTCAAAATTATGTCGAATTTTAAACAAAAGGGACAATTATTTATAGGATAATAGAATTTTAAAAACTAAATTAAAAAACTATTGAAAATATAACCTATAAGTTATATAATATGAAAGTAAGGAGATACTATTATGATAAATAGTAAAGTTTCTAGAGTATTATATCCAGATTTTTTTAATAATAATTATATCTATACTTATTATAAATTTAATGAAGAATTAGAGGATTTAATTGAGCTTAGTGGATGTAAGGAAGAATTTACTAGAAAATTTAGAAAAATGCTCTTGTTCTTAGAGGGATTAAAAAGGAATTGTATTTCACATAAAAATTTTGAAAGATTAGTTAAAAACGGAGACATATACTCTATGCGACTTAAAGGAGATAAGAACATAAGAATTTTATTTGCATTTATAGATTATTATGATAAAGAAGTAGCTATACTTCTTTATGCATTTGAAGAAAAGGATAGAAGAACTAAAAGTAAACATAGTTATGGAACAGCTATAAGTATTGCAATGGATAGAATGAAAGAATTAATTAATTGAAGGGGAGATTGTAATGATAAATAAGGAATTACTTAAAAGTCCATGGGATTTAATTGATAGTATGACAATGGATAATGGAGAATTAATGGAAGAATTCGAATTAGATGATATATTAGTGGACATATCTTTAAAACTAATTAATTATAGACTAGATAACAATTTAACTCAAAAGAAATTAGCCGAAAAATTGGAAGTATCTCAGGCTATGGTATCAAAATTGGAAAGTGGGGATTATAATCCAACAGTTGAACAACTTTGGAAAATTTCGAAAAAATTAAACTGGACATTTAAGGTAATACTAGAAAACAAAAAAGATAGTGAACAGCAAACATGGGATTTTCCAGACTTTATTGAGGAATATAACCCAATGAATCTTAAAGAAAGTGTAGAAAAATTAGGGGAGAGTGCATAATGGATATAAAAAATGCAATTGCTGATTTTCAGTTTATAGCAAATAGAGTATCAAAATTTTCTTATGAAATAGCAGATATCGATGTTAAAGATGAAAAGGCAAAAGTTAATTATAATATAGATTATAATGTTCTTAGTATAAACGAGGATGAAAATAATTTTGTGGGAAAATTAGAATATATTACAGATATTAGAGCAAATGTAAATGAAGAAACTTTCTTTACAATACAACTTATTATGGAAGGTATTTTTATTGGAAACAAAAAAAAGTTAAGTGAAGCTGATTTTAAAAATAGAATGGAGTTAAATGGCATAGCAACTTTATCTCATTTAAGTCGGTCGTATATAATAGCAGCAACCTCTTTAGCTGGTATGAATCCTCCAGTAAAAACACCTATGGCAAATATTCATTTGTTAATGGCCATGAAAAAGAACAAAGAAGATAATAAAAAATAAAGTCGCCTAGGATGCACTAGGGACAGTTCTTTTTGCACTACTAATTTTTAACATAAGACAAGGAACCGTCCCATGTCTTACCCTTTGGCCCAGGGCAGTAGATGGAGCAATAACCAATGCTACAATAAAGGGAAGATATGCAATAGATGAAATTACTGAGATAAGAAAAGAGATTAATGATACTTTAGAAATAACTGTAGATGGGAACACACAAAAAATAGTATTGGAAGGGCGCCAATACAATAAGGAAAATTTAATTGATCAAATAAATTCTAAATTAAAAGATAGTGGTCTTAATGCAAATGCTATTCTAATAGAACAATCTGGAAATAGCAAATCTGCCATAGCTATTAGCAATAATGAAGTTGGAAAGGGGAGCATAGAAATTTCTCAGAACTCCAATGGATTTAAAGACTTATTTTGCGAATCACATTTATCTGTATTGGAAAATAAAGATGGCAAGACAGAGATAATTGAAGAAAAAGAAGGAATAGTAGGTCCAATTGAGATAATAGAAACTCCAGCAGTACTGGTAGGAAGTGTAGATTTAAGCCAAAGGGTTACCATAGATGATTCAAATGATAAATTAAGTGGAAAAGACATACAATTTTATTTTAAAAACAATCTAGGCTTTAGATATAGCTAAAGAAACTTTAGAATTTACAAAGCAGCAAATACTTCAACAAGCCACACAGATGATTCTTATCAATGCTAATCATCATCCAGAAATGGTGTTAAAATTATTAGGTTAATTGACAAAATTAAAAAATATGTCAAAGGTTTTGATAGATTGATACTGATATTGTAAGCTGGAGATTTTCTCCAGCTAGAAATTTACAAAAAAATTTCTTGTATATATTATAACAAATAGTTTTCAAAGAATTCAAAAAAGTCAGGAGGTGGTAAAATGAAATTATATACTATTGGTTTTACTAAAAAAACTGCAGAAGAGTTTTTTACATTATTAAGAGATAATAATGTAAGTAGCGTAATTGATGTAAGGCTTAACAATACTTCTCAACTTTCAGGTTTTAGTAAATATCCAGATATAAAATTTTTCTTAAAACAATTATGCAATATAAACTATATACACGATAAAAATTTAGCGCCAACTAAAGAAATACTTTCGAATTATAAAAAGAAAGTTATAACTTGGGATGAATATGAAAAATTATTTAAAGAAATATTAGATGAGGGAAATAGGGATAATCAAATTATTGATAAATATAAAGAAAATTTAGACGGGGTATGTTTATTATGTAGTGAACCTAATGCTGATATGTGCCATAGAAGACTAGTAGCAGAATATATTGGGGAAGAATTAAAAAATAATTTTGACATTGAAATTATTCACATTTAAATTTAGTTAAAATTAATGGGGGTAAGTAGTATGAAAAAAAGGATTATACTTTTAACTAAGTCTAGAAAAAAAGGCGGTTATTGTACTGCAGGAATAGATATAGAAAGCGGTGAATGGATTAGAATAGTTTCTGATGGGCAAGGATGTATTTCTGATGAAATGTTGGATGAACATTTAAGATATGACAATGGAGGTATGGCACAAATATTAGATATCATTGAAGTAGAATGTACAGGGTACAATCCCAATTATTATCAGCCAGAGAATTATGTTTTTGATAGTTCTACAAAGATGCATAAGATTGGAAATACGACTATAGATAAGGTCTTAAAAATACACCCATTTGAAAATAGAAATACTATTTTTTATGATACTAGCTATAGTATATCAGGGAATTTTGTTAAGGAAATTGATTCAAATGATAAATATTCATTAATTTTAATCAAAGTAACTAATCCACAAGTAGATGTTAAGACATGGGAAGAAGGGAATAAATCGGTAACTTTAAATTTTTTATACAATTTAAAATTTTATAAATATTTCCGTATTACTGATGGATTTGAAAGCATTTATAAGGGGAAATTAGATAATATTTATATATTGCCAGGAGATTATGCTCTTGTAATAAGTTTAGGTGAACTTTGGGATAATAAGCATTACAAACTAGTTTCTAAAATATTTCCATTATGATAATAATATATGTTATTATATAATTAGTGGAATTTTTTAAAAAAAGGAATGATTATTATGAAACAAATATATACAATTGGCCATTCAACTCATACAATTGAACATTTTCTATATCTGTTAAAACTTCATAAAATAAATTGTATAGTTGATGTCAGAAGTACACCCTATTCAAAATACGCATCCGAGTTTAATACAAATCAATTAAAAAATGTTCTAAATAAAAATGACATCCATTATATATTTATGGGAAATGAGCTTGGAGCACGTTGGGAAGACAAGAATCTTTATACTAAGGAAGGATATTTAGATTTTGAAAAGGTTAGAGGGACTCAATTATTTAATAGTGGAATTAAGCGTGTTGAAAACGGGATTTATAAAGGGTTCAATATAGCTCTTATGTGTACTGAAAAAGACCCTATTGATTGCCATAGAAATATACTTGTTGCTTTTAAATTTCATAACAATGGATATGAAATAAAAAATATATTAGAAGATGGTAATATTCAAACACAAGAGGATATTGAAAAGAGGTTGCTGGATATGTATTTTCCTGACAGAATGCAAGTAACAATTTTTGAAGTGTTGGGAGATAAGAAAAGTGAGAATGAACTTATTAGTGAAGCTTATAAGTTGAGAAATAGAGATATAGGGTATAAATTGGAGAATGAAAAGATTGAAATAAGCTTATAAATTTATAGAAATATTATAAAAAAGAAGGTATGAATATATAAAATATTTATTAATGGTGACAGAAGATAAGGAGGTTTCTCACATGGACATAGCAGCACTATCAATGAACTTAAGTCAAATGGAAGTAGCTCAGGAAGCTAGTGTATCTGTAATGAAAATGGCAATGGATGTAGCTAGCAAAGGTGCAATCCATAGACTTAGTAAAGATGCTGGAAGTAAATACACAAACCATGGAACAATCAGTCAACCCTCATATAGGTAAAAATATAGATATAAAAATATAGCTGGAGAAAACCTCCAGCCATATTTTTGCAAAAAAGTATTTATTTTATTTAAACTCTAATACTGTTCCTGTAGAATTTACAAAGCTAATATCTGGAGCCATTTGTTCAAATATATTAACAGCTTTTTCCCCAGTACAATGAGATAATCCTATTTTTTGAATTCCTAATTCTTTAAAATGTTTTATTGTTTCTTCAGTTCTAGCATCATCTGCTTCTATTAGATGAGTTCCACCTATAACAGCATATATATCTTTTCCTGTTTTTTCGTGGATTGTATCAACTATATTCATAATTCCAGTATGAGAACATCCTGTTAATATAACGATTCCATTATTTGTATCTATAGCAATTGCTACTTCTTCTACAAATTCATCTAATTTATATTCACCATCAACTTTTACTTTCATTGCAGGATTTAATTTTTCTTTTTCTGATTTACCGAAATTAGAAAAAATGCTTACTTGATCTGTAAGTTTCAATTCATCAACATCAATATATTCAACTTTTACATTTTTTTCATTTAAATATTTTTCATCAAAATCAATTCCTATGAATGTATAGCCAGGTGTTCCATCTGTAAAATCAAGCTTTGGACCTGGTTTTTCTTGATAATGATATTTGTCATTGTATTTAAAGAAATTATCTCTTATATAAAGAGTAAGATCTTCTGGTTTAACTTTTTCAATTAAACCTTTTACTCCACCACAGTGATCATAGTGGGCATGGCTAAGAACCATGTAATTAGTTTTTTTCATATCAATACCTAATTTTTTTGCATTTTCAATATAATTATCACTCTTTCCTGTATCAAACAGAATATTTCCTTCTTCTGTTTCAATATACATTGAAATACCATGTTCTGGAGTTAACTCTGGATTTGAAAGATTAGAATTTTCTATTAAAGTAGTTACTTTAACAGGTGATTTTTTATTAGTATCCACAGTATCTACAAAAACAGTTTTGTCTTTGTAATCTACTTTTCCACCAAATAGTTCTACAAAAAAACGTATAGGTATGTAGGTAGAACCATCTTTTATAAATGCATCTACATCTGCTTCTTCTCCGTCTACAACTATTTTTACTTCATCAGCTGCAAACGCTGGTACAAATTGAATGAGACATAAAATTAAAACTAAAGTAATGGATAAATAAGTTTTTCTTTTCATACAAAATTCCTCCTATTTATTTATATTTTTATGACAATTAAAATTATAGCATAGAAATTTATTATTAAATGCTGATATAAAGATATTTAATAAGATATAGAAAATTATACATATAGTCTATATGGATATTTTCTCCGGTTTCCTACAAGCCTAAATCCTTGTAGTGCGCCAGGGACAGTTCTTTTTGCACTACCAATAATTAACATAAGACAGGGAACCGTCCCCTGTCTTATGTTACAAATGTAATTGTTTTGCCTCCCTAAAGCGTGCAAACTCCAACATTTCTTTAACTTTCTCCACACTGTTTTTATCTTCATTAGCCAGATCCTCGTCTTTTTCGATTTTCATCAATATTCTATCTAGTTCAACATAGTCCATTCCTAAGGCAAATTCGTCTGTAATACCTGGAGCTATGTCTGGACTAGGTTTTTTATCTATTATTTTTTGTGGAATATTTAAATTACTTGCCAATTCAAAAACTTCTGTTTTATATAGATGGCGTATTGGCTCAATATCACACATTTCATCTCCCCATTTAGTATAAAATCCTGTTACATATTCGGTTTTATTAGTACAACCAGCTACTGCATAATTTCTTTTTTCAGCTTCAAAATACATTATAATAGATCTTATTCTAGGTTTAGTTCTATAATAGGCTAGAGCCTCTAGGAATTTTTCATCTCCCTGAGTGGTTAAATCTTGTATAAAAGCATTATTTTCTCTTTTCCATATGTTTCTCGAATATTTTTCTTGAATTGCCTTTGGAAAAGGGAATGCAGGTGGCTTTAAAGAATATACTCCCAATTTTCTTAGTATTCCAGTCATATCTATAATTTCATATTCAATACCTAGATAATCACAAACTAATTTTGCATCATCTATTGTGTTTGAATTTGTATCTCTTTCAGGTAATATAAGACCAAAGACTTTATCTCTACCAATAGAATCAACTAAAAGTTTTCCAACTACAGCAGAATCAATACCTCCACTTATACCAATTATAGCCCCTTTAAACATATATTTTTCTATATTGGTTTTAATAAATTCAGTTATTTTTTCCATGAATACAACTCCCCTAAATTGATATTTTTTATATCTTATACTATATAATACCATTAGATAGAGCAATATTCAAAGACTTTGGAACAGTAATGTTTGCATACCCATCGAATAGATAAATATAAGGATGGCCTAAGTTTTCACAAGAAAATATTTAAAATCTATGAAATTAGAAAGGAATCATTAAAGTTGTTGAAGAATTTCAATACTATTGTTATTATTAAAATAAGGATATTTATGAAGGATACAAAAAATGATAAAAAGCAAATACCAACAAAAAGGAGGTGTTGATTATAAAAAAATTTCTTGTTCCACTTTCTTGGTTTCTTTTAGGAATGTTATGTTTTTTCATTTCTCAACCATTACTAAGAATTTTATTATTAAATTGGCTTCAAGGAACTACAGAATTTGCTATTTGGACAATATCTTATCCAATATTGTTGATGATTTTAATTGCTTTATCTGCTGGAATATTTGAGGAAGTATTTAGATTTATATTTAGACAGTTTTTCATTCGCCCAAAGGAATCTGTGTTTTTACAGCCTATACTCTTTGGCCTTGGACATGGCTTTATGGAAGTTCTTGTACTATTCATTCCTAATATGAGTCAAATGATTATTATGGGAACTTTACCAATTGCAATAATTGAGAGAATAATAGCTATAATAGGACATATATTTTTTACGATTATTGTGTGGAATGGCTTCCAAAGAAATAAAAGATTACAGTATCTGATTTTGGCAATTTTAGCACATGGCTTATTAGATTCAGTAGCATTGATTTTACCTTATTTAGGTTTCAATATATGGACGGTAGAAGGCATTTTTGCTTTATTTGATTTGGTGGGAATTTTTTACATTGTTCATTCTAAAAAATATTATATGGAGGGAATATCATGAGAACAAAGAAAAAAATTGGAATATTAGTCTTATTGCTTGTAGTATGTGCATTTTCCTTATCTGCTTGTGGGAAAAAGGGATTATCCAGTGAATTTGATCCAGAAGAAGTAGAAGAATTAGCAATAAGTGTTGTTGAGATGGTTAATAATGAAGATACTGAAGGAATTAAATCCCTTTGTAATGATGAAATGAAAAAAACTATGACAGATAATATATTTGATCAGGTATCTGATACATTAAAAGAGTTTGGAGAATACAAAGAAATTTCTAAAATTGATCTAACTGAAGTTAAGGATAAAGTTTCAAAAAAGCCTATTGCAGTTGCAATATTAAAAGTAAAATATACTAATAAACAAGTAATGTATACAATTTCATTTGATACAGATATGAAACTTGCAGGATTATATTTGAAATAAGGCAGAGGAACCGAACTGTCCTCTGTCGTAAAAGAAAGGGGTAAAAAAATTGAAGAAAAGAAAATTTAACCCAAACTTAATTTTAGTACTAGCTATGATATTAATTTTTTCTCAATATTTTAGAACGGATTCTTTAGCAGTTAAACCAATTAGATTAGTAGTAGATGGGAATGATATTACTTCGTTGGCTAGTCCTATTATAGAAAATGGTAGAACTCTAGTACCAATACGATTTATAATAGAAGAACTAGGAGGAAAAGTTGATTGGGATGGTAAAAAAAGAATAGTCACTATTGAAAAGGACGATTTATTGCTTTGTTTGAAAATTGACAGTCATTTGGTACAATATCAAGATTCTGAAAATAGATATGCCTTAATAGATGTAACACCTAAAATTATAGATAATCGAACTTTTGTACCTCTTCGTTTGGTTAGCAATGCTTTGGGAATAGGAATTGAATGGGATGAAGAAAATAGAGTAATTTATGTAGATTCTAATAAAACATCAACTGTTGAACCATTTTTCAATACGAAAATTTCAACACTAGATTCTGGACAAGTTATAAGTGGGAAAACTGATTTACAAATAGAGAATTTTGAGGATATCCCACAAAATGCCAAAGAAATAAAATATATATTAATAGAACCAGGAACATCAGAAGGTTTTGTAATAGCTAGAGGAAATAATTTAAGAGATAAATATACTTGGTTTCCAGATTTAGAAGACAAAGGTGAAAAAGTTTTAGTAGCTGCTATTTATGATGAAAGGGGACGATTTTTAGCGGGGGATGCTATTTCTGTTTATTTAAATATAGCTCCTAAAGTGTTCTTAACAGGAGTGTCACAAGGTGAAACATTAGGCAATACAATAAATTTAGGCACAGATGTTAATTTTCAGGCTTATTATGTAAAATATGAAATTATTAATTTAGATACCGGGGAAACCAAGATTATAGGTGAAGAAACTCCGCAAGATCCCTATGGTCTATATAAATGGGAACCTAAAGTAAATGAAAGCGGAAACTACTATTTTAAGTCAATTGCCTATGATGGTAATGATAAACCTTATGAAAGTGAAACGATTTTTGCTAATGTTCAAGTTGAGCCTAAATTATCCTTAATAGGTGTTTCAGATGGACAAACAATAAACAAACCCGTTAATTTATCTGCATTTAGAAATTTTGATGTAATTGAAACTCAATTTATATTAAGAGATCCTAATACTGGTGAAGAAGAAATTATTGCAACAATACCTTATGGAAGTCACAAATGGTTTCCAGGACCAGAGTTTTCTGGTAAAAGAGAAGTTTTGGTTAGAGTTAGGGACACAAAAGGAATATATCATGAAAGTGAAGCTAAAAGTGTTAATCTATCAGGAAAGCCAATAGTATTAGTAAAAGGAGTAGGGCCAAATCAAGTTTTGACAGGTTCTGCCAAATTGCAGATTGATAGTAATGTAAATTTAGATAGTATAAGCTATATCTTCACAAATAAAAATACAGGTAAACAAAAAACAATAGTAGCAAATAAAGAGCCTTTATTTGAGCAGACATATATACCTACAAAAGAAGATGGTGGATATTGGACTTTAAAAGCTATTGGTAAATATAATGGAAAAGAAATAAGTAGTGAGCAAATTCCAATTAGAGTATATTTAGGGGAAATATATAAACCTGTACCTATAATTGAAAAAGACAAATTCCTTGACTTGGCTTCAGGATTAGCTAAAGATTCTTGGAGAAAAACAGGTATGTCAGCATCTTTACAAACAGCACAATCTATACTTGAAACAGGTTGGGGACAGAGTGTACCTGTAGATAAATATAGCGGAAAGCTATCATACAATTTATTTGGAATAAAAGGCAAAGGTCCTCAAGGATCAGTGACTATTAATACTTGGGAAGTGTACAATGGCCAAAAATACAATATAGATGCAGATTTTCGTGCTTATAATAATGTTGGAGAAAGTTGGGCAGATCATAAGGAGTTTTTATTAGATAAAAACAAAAGTAGATACGAGCCTTTTAGAGAAGTAATGCACAATAGTGTTCAAGGAGCTTGGGCTTTAAAAAGAACAGGCTATGCTACTGATCCAGAATATGCGAAGAAATTAAATAGGATTATTAAGCAGTATAATTTAAAAAAGCTTGATAAAATAAGTATATAATTAACAAAACAAGAGAGGTGGATTATAATTGAAGATTTTTATTAGCGCAGATATTGAAGGAGTAGCTGGAATAGCAAATTGGGAAGAAGCAAGGAAAACTTCCGAAGCTTATCCATATTTTGCAGAACAAATGTCTAAAGAAGTAGGAGCAGCTTGTGAAGGTGCTACTATGGCTGGAGCTAGAGAGATTCTAATAAAAGATGCTCATGGTTCTGGAAGGAATATTGATCCATCCAAATTAACTGAAAATGCTAAAATTATTAGAGGGTGGAGTGGTCATCCATATAAGATGCTTCAAGGTATAGACGAGAGTTTCGATGCAGTTGTATTTATAGGCTATCATTCCTATGGGGGTTCCAACGAAAATCCATTAGCACATACCATAAATAGTTCTATAATTGATTATATGAAATTAAACGGAGAATATCTAAGTGAATTTTCAATGTACTCATATTTAGCAGCATATTTAGGAGTACCCGTTGCATTTTTAAGTGGAGACAAAGGTCTCTGTGAAGATGCAAAGAAATTAAACGAAAACATAGTTACAGTAGCTGTAAGTGAAGGTAAAGGTGCAGCATCTATGAGTATTCATCCTAATAAGGCTGTTAATTTAATAAAAGAAGGCATGAAAGATGCACTAAAAGGAGATTTAAATAAAAACAAGATAGAATTGCCAAAGAAATTTAGTTTAGAAATAAGATATAATTTCCATGGCAATGCTTATAAAAATTCATTCTATCCTGGAGTTGTCCAAAATTCACCAAAAAGCATAATATTTGAAACAGATAATTATTTTGAGATAATGAGGGCTACATCATTTTTAATATAAATTTTACAATATTAAAAAATAGTGATATTATAAATATGGAACTAAAAATTTAATATTTTCAGAAGGGGTGCTTATATTGATAGGCTGAGATAGGAATGTTATTCTTGACCCTACGAACCTGATTTGGGTAATTCCAACGGAGGGATATTTGTTTTGTGGTACTTAACTGTATACTTCTGTCGGAGTATACAGTTATTTTATTTAAAAATATTTGTAAGGGGGAGTTTCGATTGAAATATACAACACAAATGGATGCAGCTAGAAAAGGCATTATTACAAAAGAGATGGAAGTTGTAGCAAAAAAAGAGAATATTGATGTAGAGGTTTTAAGAAAAGGGGTAACAGAGGGAAGGATAGTCATACCTGCAAACAAAAATCACAAATCATTAAATGCAGAAGGAATAGGGGAAGGGCTTAAAACAAAGATAAATGTAAATTTAGGTATTTCTAGGGATTGTCCAAATGTGGACAAAGAACTTGAAAAAGTGAAAGTAGCAATAGATATGAATGCAGAGGCCATAATGGATTTGAGTTCTTTTGGAAAAACTGAAGAATTTAGAACAAGACTTGTAGACATGTCCCCAGCCATAATAGGCACAGTGCCAGTATATGATGCAGTTGGATTTTATGACAAAGAGTTAAAGGATATAACATCTGAGGAATTCTTAGATGTAGCAAGAAAACACGCAGAAGACGGTGTAGATTTTCTGACAGTTCATGCAGGAATAAACAAAAGAACTGCTGAAGTTTTCAAGAACAATAAGAGGGTTACAAATATAGTGTCTAGAGGTGGTTCATTATTATATGCATGGATGGAATTAAACAATAAGGAAAATCCTTTTTATGAATATTATAATGAACTTTTAGATATATGTGAAGAATACGATGTAACTTTAAGTTTAGGAGATTCTCTAAGACCTGGAAGTATAGCAGATGGTACTGACGCTCCACAAATAGAAGAGTTGATTGTCTTAGGAGAATTAACTAAAAGAGCTTGGGAGAGGAATGTACAAGTTATGATTGAAGGACCTGGTCATATAGCCATAAATGAAATAGAAGCAAACGTACTATTAGAAAAGAAACTATGCTATGGTGCTCCATTTTATGTATTGGGACCAATTGTCACAGATATAGCACCTGGATATGATCATATAACTAGTGCTATTGGAGGAGCAATAGCAGCAAGTGCTGGAGCAGATTTCTTATGCTATGTAACTCCAGCAGAACATTTAAGACTTCCAACCTTAGAAGATATGAAAGAAGGAATTATCGCAACTAAAATTGCAGCCCATGTAGGAGATATAGGGAAAGGAATTCCATCAGCAAGAGATTGGGACGATGAAATGAGTGAAGCAAGAAGAGAGTTAAATTGGGAAAAGATGTTTGAATTAGCCATAGATAGTGAAAAGGCAATTAAATACAGAGAAGAATCCACTCCAGAATTTAGCGATAGCTGTACAATGTGTGGAAAGATGTGTTCTGTTAGAAATATGAATAGAGTAATGGAAGGGAAAGATATAAATATTTTAAGAAAAGATGATTAAATTTATGTTTTACAAAAAAGTCACCCAAGCTTAAAGTAGGGTGATTTTTTTGAATAGAATTGACTATTCTTCAAATTGTATTGTATAATAAAACCATAAGGGTACATTTTTTATTGTAACGATACACAAATATAAATTTATTGGAAGTGATAAGTATGGATGATTTTAAATATGTTTATGGTCCTGTTCCTTCAAGAAGAATGGGACTTTCTGTAGGTATAAGTCCTATAGCAAAAGGACATTGTAATTATTCTTGTATTTATTGTCAATTAGGTAGAACAAGAAGTATGATAAATAAAAGGGAAGAATATTTTAATTGTGAAGACATAATACAAGAATTTAAAGAATACTTAAAGGATGATATAGAATTTGACGTAGTTACAATAGTTGGTGAAGGGGAACCATTATTGTATTCAAAATTAGGACTTTTAATTAAAGAATTAAGGCAATTAACAGAAAAACCTATAGCAGTTATAACTAATGGAGCTTTATTATCTGAAGCTTCCGTAAGAGAAGAGCTAAAAGAAGCTGATATAGTACTTCCTTCATTAGATGCTTGCAATGAAGAAATATATAAAAAAATTAATAGACCACATGGAAAGATAAACTTTCAAGAGGTTGTAGAAGGATTAATAAGTTTTTCAAAGGAATACAAGGGTCAATTGTGGATTGAAATAATGATTGTAAAAGATATTAATGATAGCCGAGAATGTTTTTTAAGTTTAAAGGAATTATTAAATAAGATAGATTATCATAGAATATATATTAATTCACCTGTGAGACCTCCTGCAGAGACCTTTGTAGAACAACCAACAAAAGAAACTATTGAAGAAGCAGTTTCTATATTGGGAGGAATCTCTATAGATAAACTTGTTTCAGAAGGATTTTATAGTGAAATCGAAGATGATTATGAAGCAGTTTTAAGTATTATAAAAAGGCATCCTATGAATCAGTTTGAAATTAAATCTTTTATAGAAAAAAGAGGAAATACTGAAATGGAAGATTTTTTCAATAGATTAAATAATGATGCCAATATAGAAAGAGTAAATTACAAAAGTTATGATACCTATAGATTAAAATAAAAAGGAGAATTATTATGGAAAACCCAGTAAAAAAAGTTGCAGCTATACATGACTTAGCTGGATTTGGCAGAGCTTCACTTACAGCAATAATACCAATACTTTCAAATATGGGCATTCAAGTATGTCCTTTTCCTACAGCAGTTTTATCTAGTAATACTGGTTTTTTTAAAGATTTTACATTTGTAGATTTAACAGATACTATGGAAGATTATATGAATCATTGGAAAAAGATTAATATGGAATTTGATTGTATTTATAGTGGTTTCGTAGGTTCTGCAAAGCAAGTAGATATTATTTTAAATTTTATAGAAAATTTTAAAAGCAAATCAAATATAGTAGTAGTTGATCCTGTTATGGGGGATGATGGGAAGCTTTATCCCACAATTGACAGCAATATAGTTGAGAAAATGAAACTTTTAGTTAGCAAAGCTAATATTATTACTCCCAATTTTACAGAAGCCACATATTTATTAGGGAAGAAATATACTAAATCTATTAAAGAAGACGAAATTAAAGAAATATTAGTAGAATTATCTAATCTAGGTCCTGAGATAGTAGTTATAACAAGTGTTCCAGATGCTTTTACACCAGAAAATGTAAATGTCTATGCATATGACAAAAAGAATAATAATTTTTGGAATGTAAAATGTGAATATATACTAGTAGAGTTTCCTGGTACTGGGGATGCTTTTACTAGTGTTTTAATAGGGAGTTTACTTAATGGGGATAGTTTGCCAATAGCATTAGATAGGAGTGCACAATTTATCTTAATGGGCATTAAAGAAAGCTATGGCTTTTCATATCCTAGACGAGAGGGAATTCTATTGGAAAAAGTACTAGGAACTTTAAAAATGCCAATTATGAGTAGTAATTATAAATTATTATAATGAAAAAGTTCATAAATTCTAATATAAAAGAAACTCCCATCTCTATTATAATAGAGATGGGAGTTTTACTTTTAGCAAATTTCAATTCTATATTTAGTTGGGCTAATTCCTGTAAATTTTTTAAAAGTAGAACAAAAATAACTTTGGCTATTAAATCCACATTCAATGGCTATTTCTAGCATGGATTTCTTTGTATCTTTCAATATACTTTTACTCTTATCTATTCTAATTTTATTAATATAATTAGAAAAAGTATATCCTGTACATTTTGTAAAGAGACTTGAAAGATAAAATTTGCTTATATGAATTTCATTTGCAACTTTTTCTAGGCTTAAATCCTCATCTATATATTCATGTATATAAAATAAGGCTTTTTGTACTATTGGATTTTTGATACAAATACATTTTTTTATTACAGTATTAGAATAGTATATTACCATTTCTTTTCCTAAACTATATAATTCCTCTATAGAATTAGTTTTTTCAATATTTAATAAAAATTCATTTCGTTTTTCGTATATACTATATTTAGATACTATATTATCACAAAAACTTTGATATAGAGCTTGATTTAATAATAAGTGATAATTTTTAATAGATCTTATAATGCATCCATTGCCTAAATTATATGTATATGCTTTTTCAAATAGCTCTTTATAAATAGAAAGTGCTTTTTTTGTATTACCTAAATTTATTTTATCAATTAATTTTTCTTCAAGAAAAAACAATTCCATTGTCATCATCCTTTCATAAATTCATGAAAAAGTTAAAAATATCAAATGATATTAAAAGAAATAATATTTAAAATAGTTTATACTAAACCAAACGATGAAAACGATAATCATTATCAACAAATATATTATAAAACATATTTAAAAATATTGCAAATATTTTATATCAAAAATAAATTGGAATAGTATAGGAAATACTTCTAGTATGGTAAATTTATAAAGGAGATGGTTTAATGGAATTAAAAAATATTGGATATTATTTAAATACTTTAGATGATAAATCTTATATATTTATGTTAGTAGCTCATAATGCAGCACCTACTATAGGGAAAGTTAAACCTTCTTCTCTAGTAGTTTTTAAAAAGACCATCAGACGAGATTTGTTTTCTAATTGGGAAAGATACAAATATGATATTGCAAGTAGTTTAAATGTAAATTTTTATGAATTAAAGAGAACTGAGGATAGTGTTTATGTTTTATTTTATGATTATATTAAATTAAAGAATATATTAAAAAATACCGAGAATATGGCTTTTTTAAATAGATTTGGTTATCGAGATGAGATGAATATATATGAAGCATTATGGTTATTGAAAAAAAGGTATGAACAAGCCTGTCCTCATGAAATAGGAATATTTTTAGGATATCCTGTATCTGATGTTTTTGATTTTATTGAATGTCCTAATAAGGAATGTCTCATGAGGGGATATTGGAAAGTTTATAATGATATAGAATATGCTAAGGAAGTATTTAAATCTTATGACGAAGCTAAAATTAAAGTAGTTAGACATACTGCTAAAAAAATAGAAGGAAAATTTGTATAAAAAGTATTATTTTTTAATAATATGATATAATATATCTTGTAAATTACAAATGTATATTTAAAGAAATATTCTTCAGGGCGGGGTGAGATTCCCCACCGGTGGTAAAGCCCACGAGCCTATTTAGGCAGGATTCGGTGAAATTCCGAAGCCGACAGTACAGTCTGGATGAAAGAAGATATTAAACTTATTAAAACAATTATAAGGATTATTTTAATATAAATAAAATTGTTTAATTAAGCCCTGAAATTTATTTCAGGGCTTTTAATATTGGAGGGATTTTATGAATGATGAATATTTTATGAAAATAGCATTGGATCTTGCTAAAAAAGGTATAGGTTTTACAAATCCAAATCCTTTAGTAGGTGCAGTAATAGTCAAAGATGGAAAGATAATAGGCAAAGGCTATCATGAAAAATACGGTAAAAATCATGCTGAAGTCAATGCACTGAATAATGCAGTAGAAAATGTTAAAGATGCCACTATGTATGTTACTTTGGAGCCTTGTTCTCACTTTGGGAAAACTCCACCTTGTGCAAATAGAATAGCTGAAAGTGGAATTAAAAAAGTAGTTATAGCTATGGAAGACCCTAATACTTTAGTTTCAGGAAAGGGCATTGATATACTTAGAGAAAATGGATTAGAAGTAAAAGTTGGAGTTTTAAAAAAAGAAGCAGAAAAATTAAATGAAATATTTATTAAATATATACTTACTAAAATCCCCTTTACCATAATGAAAGCTGGTATGAGTTTAGATGGAAAGATAGCCACATATACAGGAGATTCTAGATGGGTAACTGGGGAAAAGGCAAGAAAATATGGGCATTTATTAAGGCAAAGAGTTTCAGCTATATTGGTGGGAGTAAATACAGTGATAATGGATGATCCTATGCTAAATACAAGATTAGATAATAGGGAGTGCATAGATCCCATAAGGATTATTTTAGATAGTAAAGGCAGAACTCCTCTTACATCAAAAGTATTAAATATAAATCCTTCTAATACTATTATTGCAGTAACCAAATTAGCAGCAGAAGAAAATATAGAAACTTTCAGGGAAAAAGGTGCAGAAGTAATAGTAAGTCCAGCTAAAAATGGAAGAGTAGATTTAAAATTTCTAATGAAAGAGTTGGGAAAGAGAAAGATTGATAGTGTACTTATAGAAGGAGGTGGAGAAGTAAATTTTAGCTTTTTAAAGGAGGATTTAGTAGATAAATTCGTATTTTTCATTGCTCCAAAAATTATAGGAGGAAGAGATGCAAAAACACCAGTTGAAGGAGAAGGAATGGCCTATATAAAGGATACTGTAGATTTACAAGATATAGAAATTACTAATATAGGTAAAGACATAATGCTTGAAGGATATATAAAATAAGGAAGTGATAAGGTGTTTACAGGGCTTGTAGAGGAAGTAGGAAAAGTATTAGATATAAAAGAAGATAAGAAAATATGGACTATAAGTTTTGAATGTGAAAGAATAGTTAAAAATATTTCCATAGGAGATAGTATAGCTGTCAACGGTGTTTGTCTAACTGTAAAAGAATTTACTAAAAATGCATTTAAAGCAGATATAATGGCTGAAACTATAAGAAAGACAAATCTTGGATTTTTAAAAAGTGGAAGTCTTGTGAATTTAGAGAGAGCTTTAAAAGTAGGAGATAGACTTGGAGGGCATATAGTATCTGGACATATAGATGGTACTGGTACTATAGAAGAATTTAGGCAAGAAGGAGATGCTATATGGGTAAGTATAATTACCTCTAAGAACATTTTAAAATACATAGTTTATAAGGGTTCTGTTGCTATAGATGGAGTAAGCCTAACTGTAAGCTATGTAGATGAAGAAAAATTTAAAGTTACTATAATTCCTCACACTAAAGAGGTCACTACATTAATTAAGAAAAATATAAATGATTTAGTTAATATTGAATGTGATGTAGTGGGAAAATATATTGAAAAACTTTTGTTACAAAAAGAAGTTGAAAATGAAAGTAAAATAGATGAGAGTTTTTTAAAAGAAAATGGTTTTATATAGGAGGGGTAAAAATGGCAGAGTTTAATACCATAGAAGAAGCAATAGAAGCTATTAAAAATGGTAATTTTGTAATAGCTGTAGATGATGAAGATAGGGAAAATGAAGGGGATTTAATAGTAGCAGCAGAAAAAGTTACAGATGAGAAGATTAATTTTATGACTAAATATGCTAGAGGTTTAGTTTGTATGCCTATAGTGGAAGAAAGGTTAGAGGAATTAAGTATAGGACAAATGGTAAGTGAAAATACAGACAATCATGAAACAGCTTTTACTGTTTCCATAGATTATAAAGATACTACTACTGGAATTTCAGCTGGAGAAAGAGCAATGACTATAAAAAAAGTTTTGGATCCAAATGTTAGTGGCGAAGACTTTAGACGACCAGGACATATATTTCCCTTAAGGGGACGAAAAGGTGGAGTATTAAAGAGAGCAGGTCATACAGAAGCAGCTATAGATTTGGCAAGATTATCAGGCTTATATCCAGCAGGAGTAATATGTGAAATAATGAATGAAGATGGTACCATGGCAAGAACGCCACAGCTTATAGAATTTGCAAAGAAAAATGATATTAAAATAATAACTATTGCAGATTTGATAGCCTATAGAAGGAAAAATGAAATTTTAGTTTCTAAAGTTGCAGAAGCTAAATTACCTACTATTTATGGGGATTTCAATATTATAGGTTATGTGAACAAAACAAATGAAGAACATCATGTAGCATTAGTCAAAGGAGATATAAATAATGATGAACCAGTCCTTGTAAGGGTTCATTCTGAGTGCTTGACAGGAGATGTATTTGGTTCATTGAGATGTGATTGTGGCGACCAACTTCATGAAGCTATGAAAAAGATAAATGAAGAAGGAAAAGGAATACTTCTATATATGAGACAAGAAGGTAGAGGAATAGGTTTAATAGATAAACTCAAAGCCTATGAACTTCAAGAAAAAGGCCTAGATACAGTAGAGGCTAATTTAGCTTTAGGATATCCTGAAGATTTAAGGGAATATGGAATAGGTGCTCAAATATTATCAGATCTTGGAGCAAAAAAGATAAGACTTATGACCAATAATCCTAAAAAAATTCATGGATTATCTGGCTATGGATTAGAAGTAGTAGAAAGAGTTCCCATAGAGATAGATCCAAATGACAAGGATTATTTCTATTTAAAAACTAAAAAAGATAAGATGGGCCACATATTAAATATAAAATAGAGGAGATGAATACTATGAAAATTTATGAAGGAAAGTTAATATCCGAAGGTTTGAAATTTGCTATTGTAGTGGGGAGATTTAATGAATTTATTGGAAGTAAATTATTATCAGGAGCTATAGATGCATTAGAAAGACATGGAACTAAAGAAGAAGATATTGAAATTATTTGGGTTCCTGGTGCTTTTGAAATTCCATTAGTTGCAAAAAAACTAGCAAAAACTAATAAATATGATGCAGTGATTTGTCTTGGAGCAGTGATAAGAGGTTCAACACCACATTTTGACTATGTATCAAGTGAAGTATCAAAGGGTATAGCCAATGCCTCCTTAGAGACAGAGATACCAATTATATTTGGTGTACTTACAACAGACAATATAGAACAAGCTATTGAAAGAGCAGGTACGAAAAGTGGAAATAAAGGTTATGACGCAGCAATTACTGCAATAGAAATGGCAAATTTATTGAAAGAGATATAATAAAAAAAGATAGTGTAAAATTTTACACTATCTTTTTTTATTTCTTAAAATCCATGAAAAAGTTAAAAATATCAAAAGATATTTAAAGCAATAATTTTCTAAAGAGTTTATACTAAATTAGAGCTTGAAAATGATAACCATTATCAATGTGTACATTATAAAATATTTTTATTAATCGAAAGGGGAAATTTAGATATGAAAAGGAAACTAATTTTATTTTTATGTTTAGCTTTAATGTTAGTAGGTGTTACAGCTTGTAATTCTACAGAAGCTAAAACAGAGTCTAATATTAGTGAAGCACAAGAAGAGTATCCAGAAAGAACTAGCAGAAATATATGGTAAAGAAAAAGACATAAAGAAGCAAGTAAACATCCAAATGAACAGGATATAAAAGAAGCTCAAAAAATATTTGGTGATTTAATAAAATCTTTAGATAAAGGTGATAAATAATGGAGTTACAACAAAATAGATATAAAACAAGGCTAAAATCCCATCACGATTCAAGTGAAAACTTTAAATACTTAGTTGGGGGAACCAAAACTTTAAAAGAACAATTAAATGAAGATTATAATAAAAATAAAAAAGATACAATATATATTCATATACCATTTTGCAAGAAAATATGTACATTTTGCAATATGAGAAGAAGTTTAATGATGCCTCCGTCAGATTATGCTGATTTGATAGTAAAGCAAATTGAAAATTACAGTAAATTTAAATATATTAAGGATAGTAAATATGATGCAATATATTTTGGAGGTGGAACTCCTACTGCTCTTGATAGTGAGGATTTAAGAAAAATTCTTAGGGCTCTAAAAAACTATTTACCATTAACTGAGGACTGTGAAATAACTATTGAAACTACTATTTCTGAGCTTTCAGATAAAAAGATAGGAATGTTTTATAATGAAGGAGTAAACAGATTTAGTATAGGAGTTCAAACTTTTTCAGATAATGGAAGAGCTACACTAGGTAGAATTGGTAATCAAGAAATGGTTATAGAAAAATTAAACCAACTTAAGGAAATAGGATTTTCAAATGTAAATATAGATATTATATACAATTATCCAAATGAAACCTTAGAGGAAGCCATAGAAGATATTAAAACTGTTATAGATTTAGATTTAGCAGGCTTTTCCTTTTATTCCTTAATAATAAATGAAAAGGCTGCTTTAGCTAAAATAGTAGGAGATTCTAAAGATTTTTATGAAAGAAATTTTGAAAGAGAAAAGATATTTTTTAATACAATTTCAAATAAAGCATTAGATAATAATTTTGAATTTTTAGAGTTGACTAAGATAGTTAAACCAAATAGAGATAAATATAAATATATAGTTAGAAGATATAATGGAGAAGATACACTCCCTATAGGAGCAGGTGCAGGAGGCTATATAGGAAATACACTTATAATGAATTCTTTAAAAATGGATGATTTTCGTGAAGAAGTAGAAAATATAGAAAATAGAAGAGGCATGGAAGTAAATTCTTATTATAATTTAATAAAAAAAGTAATAGGTCAAGTACAGATGACAAATATAGATTTAGATATTATAGAAGATGAGAAAAACAAGGAATGTATTAAGAATTTTATGGAGGAATTAGTAAAAGAAAATTTTGTTGAAAAGAAAAGTAACAAATACTTTTTGACAAACAAAGGAATTTTTTGGGGAAATAATATTTCCAATGAAGTGTCGAATCTAATAATTAAAAATATACTTATTAGACAAAAAGCCATATAGTAACCCACTTAAGTAAAATAGATGAACATTTAGTTCGTCTATTTTATTTATTATATCTGTATTGTCTTGAACTAATATTTTTTTGTTTGATAGAATTTGCAGCAATTAACACTGTTAAAGGTATTGTCATTACTAGTCCTATACTACAACATAAGGATCTAATTATTTCCATTGCTAACATCTCATTATTTATAGCATAAATAAAGTCATAATCATATAAAACATTAATAATAATTAAAGGCATAGAACTACCAGTATATGCAAGAATTAAAGTGTTTGTCATTGTAGACATGATATCTTTACCTATTTGAAAACCAGATTGAATTAAATTTTTAGTTGTAATTTTTGGAGATTGTTTTTTAATTTCAAACATAGATGTGGTTATAGACATGCTTACATCCATGACTGCCCCAATAGAACCTATAAGGATAGAACTCATATATAAATTGCCAAAATCTAATTCTAATCCAATATTTGTAATTAAGAACATTACATTTTCATCAGCTACCCCTGTAATATTTGCCAATTTTGAATAAGTATAAGCAAGTAATCCTGCGATTATAGTTCCTCCTATAGTTCCAAGCATTGAAACAAGACTTTTTTTCGTAAAGCCAGCTATTAATATGAAACTCGTTACTATTATAATCAAAGCAGATAGCATGGAAACCATAATTATATTATAGCCTTTAAGGATTCCAGGTACCATAAATTTTAATATTATATAAGTGGAAAAAAGTAGAGATGAAATGGATAATATTCCTTTTAAACCACCAAATATTATTACAGATATTACAAAAATTAAGGTGAGATTTTTAATTTTATCTACTCGCCAAACATTAATAAATTTAGCACAAAGTGAATCACTATCATTTAAATATAATTCTATTAATATTTTATCACCTATATTTAAATCAAAATCATATATGGAACATTCAATTACTTCACGTTCAATAGTAATAATTTCTCCATTATATTTTCCTTCAATTATTTTTACTTTTAATATCTCATTTTTTAAGATATCCTGTATTTCTTTAACTTCAAGTATTTCACCGACAACTTTTTTAGAACTAGAAGTCCAAGTAATAGTATTGATTAACAATAATATCATAATAACAAAAGCTAATTTTTTCATATTCCATTCCTCCTATTGTAATCCTATGAAATATTTTGGACAAACAGAACTAAAAATAGTACAAGTTATATTTATTTGTAACATATGCCATATAATGCAAATTGTGTACTTATATCATATTTGTTTCTTGGTAATAATATATTTATATAAATATAAAATAAATTTGATTTTGTAGGATGAGGAGGGTATAATATGGGTAAGGACTTAGATAAGTTTGAAAAAGGGGAGGATAGTATGGATGCAGTTAAAGTTAAAAAGAATGCAAATTTTATACCTGTAGATTTGAAAAATAAATTGAACGAAATAACTGCTAATGCAATCTTATTAAAAGGAGAAGACGGTATGATTGAATTAAATCCAAGAAACCCACACCATAGAGAATGGTTCGAAGAAGATAAATATAAAGGTAGATAGTAAATATCAATGGCAGAAGTTGGTGATATATATAAAGTAATTATTTATTACAAGGGGAAAGGTGGCAATAAAAATCAAGACTTATACTGTAGCAGAAATAACCTCAGTTCCACCTAAGGATAATTACTATAGTAAATTTAAGGAAGAAATAAAGAATTGGCAACAGTGTGGATTGGATGAACCTTCATATGTTAAATGTAAAAACATACACAATATTAAAGAAAGTAGGCTTTATGAAAAAATTGGTGCTATGGAAGATGATTTAATAAATATATTATATAAAATCGTAGAATATAATAGTTAAATAACATATAGTAGAACAAGATAGAAAAGAATGCAAATTTAAAGAAATGTGAAGTAACGAGAATAACAAACCAGGTGAGCAATTATGCTCACCTGGTTTCCAATTATATTGATTTATTATTCTCATTGACAAAAACAACTTTAGGATTAAAACTTTCTGCTTCATTTTCATCAATTATACAATAAGCCATAATTATAATCTTATCTTTTGGTTGTACAAGTCTTGCAGCAGCACCATTTAAGCAAATATCACCTTTTCCATAAGGCCCTTTGATTACATAGGTTTCAAATCTTTCTCCGTTATTAATATTGACTATTTGAACTTTTTCATTTTCATATAAATTTGTTTCTTTCATAAGCTTTTCATCTATGGTTATACTTCCTACATAATCTAAATTTGCATCAGTCACTGTGGCTCTATGAATTTTTGATTTTAACATAGTTATTTGCATACTTATCTCCTACAATTCTACAACCATATTATCTATAAGACGAGTATTTCCAGCCTTTATAGCTATGGCAATTAATGTTTTATTTTGAATTTCTGAAACAGGTTCTAATTTTTTAGTATCTACAAATTCAATATAGTCCATAGTATTGTTTTTTCCTGATAAAATTATTTTTTCCATTTCCCTTTTAATTGTAGATATATTTTTTTCTCCATTTTCAATTAAATTTTTTGCTAATTTTAGTGATTTATTTAATAATAATGCATCATTTCTTTCTTCTGGACTTAAATAAGTATTTCTAGAACTAATAGCTAATCCATTTTTTTCTCTAACAATAGGGCAGCCTATTATTTCTACATCCATATTTAAATCTTCTACCATTTTTTTGACTATTACTAGCTGTTGAGCATCTTTTTGTCCAAAGTAGGCTCTATCAGGCTTGATTATATTAAATAGTTTAGTTAAAACAGTAGTAACCCCTCTAAAATGAGTTGGTCTGGATTTTCCACATAGTTCTTTTCCCAATTCTTCTACTTGTACATAAGTAAGATAGTCTCTAGGATATATTTCTTCCTTTTGAGGTAAAAACACTATATCGCAGCCGTTTTCTTCACATTTTTGAAGATCTCTTTTTTCATCTCTAGGATATTTTTCAAAATCTTCATTTGGACCAAATTGTGTTGGATTGACAAAGATGCTTGTGACAACTATGTCATTTTCTTCTCTAGCCCTTTGTATAAGACTTATATGACCTTCATGAAGATAGCCCATAGTAGGTACAAATCCTATGGAAGTATTTTCTTTTTTGATTTTTTTCATTTCATCTATTGATTTGATTATTCTCATCTTTGTCACCTCTACTTATTTAGTTCATCTAATATTTTTTCATCTATTTTAAAACTGTGTTTTTCTTCTGGGAAATTGCCTACTTTTACATCGTTTATATAATCATTAATTGCTTCATCTATATCTTTTTTTAGATTTTTATATTGTTTAACAAATTTAGGAGTGAAATCAGAGTACATACCTAACATATCGTTAACAACTAATATTTGGCCATCACAATATTTACCGGCACCAATTCCAATAGTTGGTATGGATATGCTTTCTGTGATTATTTTTGAAATTTTTTCAGGTATACATTCTAAAACTATTGCAAATACTCCTACTTCTTCTAATTTTTTAGCATCATCAATAAGTTTTTGGATTTGATCTACAGTTTTTCCTTGAACCTTAAATCCACCAAACATATTTATAGATTGAGGTGTCAAACCCATATGTCCCATTACAGGTATTTGTGCTTTGATTATTCCTTCTATTTTGTCTAAAATATCAGTTCCACCTTCTAATTTAACACAGTGTGCATTTCCTTCTTTAATTAATCTACCAGCATTTCTAATACTTTCTTCTACACTTACATGATAAGACATAAATGGCATATCTGCTACAATTAGAGCATTTTTTGCACCTCTACTTACTGCTTTTGTATGATGAATCATATCATCCATAGTTACAGGTAGAGTGTCATCATAGCCTAATGTTACCATTCCTACAGAATCTCCAACTAATATTCCATCTATTCCTGCTTCATCAACAATCTTAGCCATGGAATAATCATATGAAGTTACCATTGTTAATTTCTCATTTTTATTTTTAGCATCTTTAAATGTTGCTACCGTTTTTTTCATTACAATCACCTCTTAATATTTTATTTAATCCATCCATAGTATTATCTGACAAGTTTTTCTTACTTTTTGTAATCTCTAATGCTATTATTCCTAAATCCTTATAAATAGCACTATATTCATCCACACTATTCAAGTGTTTTTCAATAGTTTGAATATCTCCACGTACTATTGGCCCTGTTAAAGCATCATCAATGCCTTTTTCCTTAATATTTCTTAATGTACTTTCAATCAAAGGATATATGGCATCTACACATTGAGCTTTATTTAGTCCACATTTTACAAGCAAATTTTCTGCAATCTTAGCCAAAGAAACTAAATAATTGGAGACAAAGACTGCTGCCGCATGATAAAGTGGTTTGCTTTTTTCTTCAATAACAAAATAGTTTATATTAGTTTTTTGAAGAAAGTCTTCTATTTTTTCAATATTTTTACCTTCAATTGAAAAAATAGTATTTTCTAAATTTGATGAATTTTTCCCTGCGAAAGAATACATTGGATGAAGGGAATAGCAATATGCTTTTTTATCTTTACAACCAGTAAAAGCACTAGAAGACAAACAACCACTCATATGGAATATGAATTTGCCTTCTAAATCATAACTAAGCATTTTATTCCATACATTGCTGATTTCATCATCTGGTGTTGTTATAAAGATATAATTAGATCTTTTGACTAGCTCATCAAAATCAAGAGGTGAGCTTCTGGTTAGGTTTGCAGCATATAAAGACGACGATTTACTTCGGCTATAGTAGCCAACAATAGGTAAATCTTGCTGTTTGAGGTAGTGTCCGAAGGAACAGCCAACCTTTCCGGCACCTATAAAACCTATATTCATTTTTTAACACTCCTTATATTTTAGTCTCATTCAAAAAGATATGAGCTATTTTTATATTAACATAAAGGACTTTAAAAAATCAAATAATAATAAATTAGTGTATAATAATAATATAGGGTAAAATTTTCGATAATAAATTTTGAGGAGGTAGTAAAATGGATTTTGATTATACTTTAAATTTAGCAGATGCTTTAAAAAGCATGCAAAAAAGAGGAGCTTTTTTAACTGTTAAGGACAAGGATGGTAAGGTAAATACTATGACAATAGGTTGGGGAAACATAGGATATGAGTGGGCTAGGCCTATGTTTACAGTATTAGTTAGAGAAAGTAGATATACTCATGAATTTTTAGAAAATGCAGAAGATTTTACTGTATCCATTCCCCTAGATGATAAATTAAATAAAGCATTAGGATTTTGCGGCAGTAAATCAGGTAGAGATTATGATAAGTTTAAAGAATGTAATTTAAGTCTTTTGGATAGTAAAGTAGTTAAATCTCCTGCAATAGGCCAATGTGATATGATTTATGAATGTAAAATAGTTTACAAAGATCATATGGATATAGAGCTTTTAGATGATGATATAAAAGACAAATGGTATCAAGAAAAAGACAATAAATGGTACAAAACAGGTGATTGCCACACTATATATTATGGTGAAATAGTTAATTGTTATCGCAATAAGTAATTGGAGGTAAATTCATGCTAAAACTAATAAAAAACGGAGAAGTTTATGCTCCAGATTATTTAGGTAAAAAAGATATATTATTAGTTGGAGGAAAGATTGGATATATACAAGATAATATAAATATTCCAAAGGATTTTGTTAATATAGACATTATAGATGCTAATGGTAAATATGTAGTTCCAGGTTTCATAGATTCTCATGTTCATATATGTGGTGGAGGAGGAGAGGGAAGTTTTAAAACTCGAACACCAGAGATACAGCTTACAGATATTACTCTTGGTGGAGTTACTACTGTAATAGGATTATTAGGTACAGATGGTACTACTAGAACTATGTCCAATCTAATAGCTAAAGCCAATGGACTAGAGGAAGAAGGAATTACAACATATATATATACTGGTTCATATCAAGTACCCATAAGGACTGTAACTGGCAGCGTTCAAGATGATATTATATTATTAGACAAGGTCATAGGGGTAGGAGAAGTAGCTCTTTCAGATCATCGTTCTAGTCAACCAAGTATAGAAGATATAGCAAAGTTAGCAGCAGAAGCTAGAGTAGGTGGAATATTGTCTGGAAAAGCAGGGGCAGTAAATATGCACATGGGAGATGGGGACAGGCAATTGGATTTTATAGAGGAAATAGTTAATACTACTGAGATACCAATAACTCAGTTTCTTCCAACACATATGGGAAGGAG
>CAZMBD010000016.1:0-28142 GCA_964564325.1 uncultured Clostridiaceae bacterium | reverse complement strand
TGTTGTCAGCAGCCCGTTTCACGGTCTGCGTGTAGTTCCTTGTAAACTGACCTAACTAGCAGAATAAATAACTTACAATTTTAGGGACAGTCCCTAAAATTGTAAGTTATTTTATTAAATATATCCATTTGTTCCTCTTACGGATACTTCTCCTGAAAATATAGCTTCTGTATTGCCATTTTCAAATTCTACAATTAACCGTCCTTCATCATCTATATCAATGGCTCTTCCTATTCTTTCGTCTTCTCCTTTTATTATTCGAACTTCTTTTCCTATTAATATGGAGTTTTCCCGAGATATTTCTATGGCTTGAGATATATTTCCTGTTTCTCTAAAGGGAATATATAATTTTTCAAATTCATTCAAGACATTTCCTAAGAGTAATTTTCTGTCTATTTCTTTTCCCATAACAGTTTTAAGGGATATGGCCTTGTTTTCTAGTTCTCCTTGAAAATCTTTCTTATCTAAGTTTACATTTATACCTATTCCCATTATACAATAATTGATTCTATTTAATTCGCAACTCATTTCTGTAAGTATGCCACAAACCTTTTTGTTTTGAACTATTATATCATTGGGCCATTTTATTTGGGAATCAATATTTATATCCTTTAAAGCTTGTTGAACAGCTGCTGCACCTAATAAAGTTATTTTAGCTACTTCAGTAGGGTCTACTTTTGGTTTTAATATAATGCTCATCCATATACCTTTTCCTTTAGGAGAAGTCCAATCTCTGCCAAGTCTACCTTTCCCCTTGGTTTGTTCTTCTGCTATAACTATAGTACCTTCTAATACATCCATGGCTATTTCTTTGGCTTTAATATTTGTAGAAGACAGACTTTCAAAATAGTAAATATCTCTGCCAATAAAATCTGTATTTAAATATTTTTCTATTTCTGGAAGTGTAAGTACATCTGGACTAGATATTAATCTATATCCTTTTCTAGACTGTGATTCAATTTCATAACCTTCTTCTTTTAATGTATTTATATGTTTCCATACTGCTGAACGAGTAACATTAAACTTTTCACTAATATTTTCTCCTGAAATGAAATCTTGGGAGTTTTCCTTTAATATCTTTAAAATCTTATTTTTCATATATATGCCTCCTTTCTAACAAAAAGCAGGCTATTGCAGCCTGCCAATTAAATCAAATCTTTTAATTCACCCATTACTTTGTAAGGAGTATTTTTTAATTCCTCTATAGTTCGGTTCCCAGTTAATAACATTAAAATTTTCAGCTTATATATTAACTCATAAATATACTTATCTGTTTCTACAATCCCATCTTCAACTAAATGTTTTAATATGGCTCCAGATATACCTACAATATCTGCTCCTATAATTAAAGATTTTATTATATCTAAACTAGTTTTTATTCCACCTGAGGAAATAATATTGATATTCCCGTCTATGCTTCTACATTGAATTAAAGATAATGCAGTAGGTATACCCCAAGAATACATATCTCTAAAATCCATCTCATCATTTCTTCTATCTTCTATTTCTATAAAATTCGTACCACCTGCACCTGATATATCTATATATTTTACTCCAATATTATATAATCTTTCTGCCACATCTTTTGAAATTCCAAATCCTACTTCCTTTACAATAACAGGCTTTTCTATATTAGATACAATTTCCTCTATATTATCTAATATTCCCCTAAAATTCCTATCTCCTTCTTTCATTACCAGCTCCTGTGCTGGGTTTAAATGAAGTTGAATTGCATCTGCATCTATTAAATCTATAACAAATTTTGCATCCTCTACACTAGCATGGGAATTTAAATTAGCTATAACTACTCCATTTTCTCCAATGGTTTCTCTTACAATTTTAAAAGAATCATGACTATTAGTATCTTTTAAGGCTATAGTTTGAGAACCTACAGCTATGGGAATATTATATTTTTTTGAAAAATTCGATAAATCTCTATTTATTTCCCAGGAAAATTCTGTCCCTCCAGTAATAGCATTTATCATTAAGGGATAATCCACATTTTTCCCCAAAAATTCTACTTTAGTATCTATTTCATCTAAATTTAATTCTGGAAGAGAATTATGTTCTATATATATATCTTGAAACATAGTACTATTTTTATAACTAGATTTTAAATATTCTTCTATATGTTGCTTTTTTCTATCTTTTCTAAATATATCTTTACTCATAAACTCCCCTATTCTCCTAATAAAAAGTCTCCAAATAATTCCCTAACTAATTTATTCATTTCAAATTCATCATATATATAATAAGAAATCTTACCTATATATTCCCCATCACCTGGTAAAGTAACTACCTTCATATCTTCTAAATTTATTTTATTAGCTGATAAGGCTCCCTTCCCTATTATAGATAAAGGTATATTTGTATCTACATAATCATAATAAACTTTTACCATTTTAGGTAGAGCTAGTACATTTTTTGGCTTTAAAACTTCCTTTAAAAATTGTTTCATGAAAACTTGTTGAGCTGCTACTCTTCCTATATCTCCTCCGGGATAAGATCTAAATCTTAAATACATTAAAGCCTTTTCTCCGTCTAATGTCTGTGGACCTGGATCTAAATGGATATATGGATCTGGATGACGCATTTTCACAGGTACATCTATTGGCACTCCACCAACAGCTTCTACCATTTTTTCTACAGCTAAATAATCCACAGTTATATAATATTTTAAATCTACACCTAATAAGTCCTTAACAGCTTGCATAGCCAAATATGGTCCACCATAAGAATGGGCATGATTTATTCTTTCTGGATTTTTTCTCCCCCTTATAGCAGTTCTAGTGTCTCTAGGAATAGATAATAGAGTAATCTCTCCAGTACTAAAATTATATTTACCAAGTACCATTGTGTCTGATCTAAGGCCTGTTGGCTTATGCCTATTTTCCCCTTCTATTTTCATTCTTTTGGTTTTCTCTACTCCACCTTCATAATCATTATCATCTATACCCATAAGTAGGACTAATATTTCATCTGAATCTTTCAATTCCTCTTCTATTTCCTCATTTTCGCCTGCAGATATTGCAGTATTATCCTCTTTAAATACATATTTGCCAATTCCAGCGAAAATTGCAGAAAAGGCTACTAATGCTATTAAAAATGTAGCCCAAAATTTCTTTTTCATATTTTTTACCTCCAATAAATTGACCTATAGATAAATAATACTAAATATACACACAATTTGCAATAACAATAAGGTTACAATTTAGATACATGGGAATTTCCCTTAATATAAAATCTACAAGGCCAATCCTTAGCCTCCTCTGCATAATCTATGCCTATTCTAGTGGTTTCAACTATTTCAAAGCCTTCCTCTTTCCCTGATTCTAAATATAATCTATCACCACATAAATCTTCTTCATTATGACTTTTATCTATATTTAATGCTATACATAATTTCCCTGGACCATTGGATAAGTTCTTTTTCTGATAATTTGACAATTCAGCATAAACTTTTCCAAAACGGTTTATAGCCATTTGATCTATACCTTCTATAGGCTCAATTCCCCTTATGAGAACTGCCTCTGGCACTCCTTCCTCCTTTGCTACTATATTTAAGCAATAATACATTCCATATATTAAATATACATAAGCTGTTCCTGGCATACCATACATAGGCATTACCCTTTTGGTTTTCTTCCCACCATAGGTATGGGCTGCCTTGTCTATTACCCCTAAATAGGCTTCTGTTTCTACTATTTTCCCTTTTAATATTGTAGAACCAGTATTATGTACTATGATTTTACCTAATAAATCTTTAGCTAAGATTAAAGTATCTCTACTATAAAATTTTCTGTCTAATTTCATGGCTGCCTCCTTTGTTAAATATAAAACAAATAACTTACAATTTGGGGGACTGTCCCCCAAATTGTAAGTTATTTTAATAGTATATCCTTTTTTAAGTCTTCTACTCTATTTTCTCCCAATAGATTTTCTATAATTTTTAGTGCAAAATAAACTGCTACTGCTGGACCTCTTGCAGTTATTACATTTTTATCTTGAACTACTAAATTTTCTTTATATATACCACTTAGTTCATCTTCAAAGCCTGGATAAGAAGTTACCATTTTACCTTCTAATATATTTGCCTTTTCTAAGACTATAGGCCCTGCACATATGGCTGCTATTAATTTTTCATCTTTATTGAATTCCTTTACTAATTCAATAACTCTATCATTATCCCTTAAATTAGTGGAACCAGGCATACCTCCAGGAATAACTAGGCCATCATAATCCTTAGCACCATAAATTTCGTCTAATATTTTATCTGATTCTACTATTATTTTATGTGCACCTTCTACTTTATTTTCCCCTGTTATGGAACAAGTGTCTACTACTATGTCCATTCGCCTTAAATAATCCACTACTGTTAAAGCTTCTACTTCCTCGAAGCCTTCTGCTAATAATAATAGTATTTTTTTCATACTACCCCTCCTAAACTTATTTGATTTTATTATATCAATAATTTAGGAAAATTAAAAACCTTAGTTTAAACTAAGGTTTTATTTGTTTCCTTCTAAATTAGCTATGGCTTCATTGTAAATTTCTGTTATTTTAGATAATACATTGTTATCTATTTTATTGGCATTAGCTTCTATAATCTCTAAATATTTATTAACTGCATTTCCAGTTATATTATCTTCTAATTTAGCAGTATTTTTATAACTAATTAAAATATCTTCATTGATATTTTTACTTGCATAATCATAAATTAAAGTATTGTCTGAGCCTTCTAAATATAATTTAAGATATGCTCCATATAGCCTTAAGATTTCTTCACATTCTGAGCATTCAGGATATTTTCTAATATGTTCTTCCACTTTTAAAAGTCTATTTGCTAATTCATCAAAGGGTATAATAATTGCTGCATCTATTATAGTAGGCATATTGGAATCCATAGATTTAATATCTAAATAACTTTTTATTTCGTCAGATAAATATTTATTATATGTCTTTAGAGCCTCATAATCTATAATTGGGTAAAAAGACCCCTCCATACTAATTAGTTTATATTTACCATCTAATAACTTTTCCATCAATTCTTTTAATCCATCATTTTCTATTTTATCAATATTTTTCATATCAAAAAACAAACTTAAATTCTCTTCAGTTTCTGATAGACGCCATAATTCCCTTTGATAGTCTTCTATAAACATTTCATCTGTGTATTTTTCTATATATTGTAACTGCATATGTTCCAATTCCCTAACCATTTCTACTGCATCATCAATTTCTACTTTGTTGATATTTTCATCTATAAATTTTGCCAATATAAAGGGTTCATTATTGGATTTTACAATGTTTCTAAAATCCTTCATAATATCTTCTTTGCTGTATTCCTCTGATTTTGTTGAATCTACACCTACTGGTTTTATAATATTTTCCTTTCCTCCTTCTACATTTTTCGAATTACATCCTATCAGAGATATTAATAATATTGTACTTATAATCAAAATTAAGATTATAGTCTTTTCTTTCATACTATTACCTCTTTCATTTTTATATTCTATACTATTATAATCATATATACCACTATATAGTCAATATATCATTTTATATTTTAAAAGTCTTTACAATTGAGTTACAATAAGGAATAATATTATATAAGGAGGTATAAAATATGGAATATTTAAAATTGATCTTAGATAAACAAAGGGCCTTCTTTGATCTAAACTCTACTAGAGATATATCTTTTAGAAAAGAACAATTAGAAAAATTGAAAAATGTCATAATAGAACATGAAGAAGATATAATGAAAGCACTAAATGAGGATTTAGGAAAGTCTGAATTTGAAGCTTATTCTACTGAAATTGGAATAGTATTAAGTGAAATTTCCTATGCTTTAAACCATATTGAAAATTGGACAAAAGTAGAAAAAGTTAAAACCCCAATGGCTAATTTTAAATCCAAATCCTATATATATCCAGAGCCCTATGGTAATGTATTAATTTTAGCACCTTGGAATTATCCTTTTCAATTAAGTATGGTGCCATTAATAGGTGCCATAGCAGCAGGAAATACTGCATTGATTAAACCGTCCAGCGCTTCTATTAATACTAGTAAAGTTCTAGAAAAAATTATAAATGAAAATTTCCCTGAAGAATTTATCCATGTAATATATTTAGAATCTAAGGGAGCTAGAAAAGTATTAGATGAGAAATTTGACTATATCTTTTATACAGGAAGCCCAGCCATGGGGAAAATTGCAATGCAAAAAGCTGCAGAAAACTTAACTCCTATAACATTAGAATTAGGTGGTAAATCTCCTTGTATTGTAGATAAAGAAGGAGACTTAGATTTATTTGCCAAAAGAATTGTATGGGGAAAACTTTTAAATGTTGGCCAAACTTGTGTAGCACCAGATTATCTTTATATTCATAAAGATATAAAAGAAGAGTTTATACAATATCTTATTAAATATATTAGAGAATTCTATGGAAAAGATATAGAAAATAATGAGGAATATGGAAAAATCATTAATGAAAAACATTTTAATAGACTAATTAATCTAATAGAAGAAGATAAAGTAGTCTTTGGTGGAGATAGTAATTTAGAAAAATTATATATATCCCCTACTATAATGGATAATATTACTTGGGATAGTCCTGTTATGAAAGAAGAAATTTTTGGTCCTATTTTCCCTATATTAGAATATGAATCTATAGTTGAAGTAATAGAAGAAATAAAGAAGAGACCAAACCCCTTAGCGTTATACATTTTCTCTACCAATAAAAAAATAGTAGATAAAGTGGTAAATTCCATATCCTTTGGTGGAGGTTGTATCAATGATACCATAATGCATTTATCTAATCCCAATATGCCTTTTGGTGGTATAGGAAATAGTGGTATGGGGTCCTATCATGGTAAATATAGTTTTGACACATTTACCCATTATAAAAGTATATCAGAAAAAAGTTTAAGCCCAGATATAGAAATGAGATATCCTCCATATAAAGGGAATTTAAAATGGGCAAAAAGATTTTTGAAATAAAGCGGGACAGCCAAGCTGTCCCTTATTTTTATATTTTCCCATTCTGTGCCTTCAGTAATTTTTGCTTCTCTTCTCTTTCCTTGACATTGTCATGAGCAGTGGAAAGCATTAATTTAATTCTATTTAATTGATTTACTTCACTGGCACCTGGATCGTAATCTATAGCTACTATATTAGCTTCAGGATATATATCCCTAACTGCTTTTATTACTCCCTTACCAGTTATATGATTTGGTAGGCATCCAAAAGGTTGAGTACATATTATATTTTCTGCACCATGTTGGATTAATTCTAGCATTTCTGCTGTAAGTAACCAACCTTCTCCATATTGATTTCCTATAGATACTATTTTTTCTGCTTCTTTTACTAGTTCTTTTACCCTTGATGGTTCATAAAATCTCTTAGAGTTCCTCAAAGCTTTTCTCATAGGTCTTCTATAATATTCCATATATTTTATGGCGATATCTGCACCTATTTTAGGCCATACACTTTTAGATAAATATTTATGTTTATAATCTGCATTATGACAGCAATACATTAGAAAATCTGTTAAATCTGATGATACTGCCTCTGCACCTTCGGATTCTAAAATACCTACTAAATTGTTATTGGCCATAGGATGATATTTTACTAAAATCTCCCCTACAATCCCTACTCTAGGTTTAACTAATGTTTCATCTATTTCTAATTCATCAAAATCTCTTACTATTTGATAGATATTTTCTTCGTACTCTTTCTTATCTCCTACTTTTACAGCTTCAATGCATTTTTCCATCCAATGTTCTGCTAATAAATTTGCTGAACCTTTGATCTTTTCATATGGTCTTACTCTGTATAATACTCTATTTAATAAATCTCCATATATTACAGCCATCATTCCCTTTCGAGCCATATCCATAGAGTAGGTAAAGCCTGGATTGGTCTCTATGCCTTGAGCAGATACTGCAATAACTGGTACATTACCAAAGCCAGCATCTTTTAAAGCTTTTCTTATAAAGCCAATATAATTCGATGCCCTACATACTCCTCCAGTTTGACTCATTAAAACAGATACATTATCTAAATCATATTTACCAGATTTCAATGCAGCTATATATTGACCTACTGTTATAATAGAAGGATAGCAAGCATCATTATTTACATATTTTAATCCTTCATTAATAGCCACTGGATCATAAGCAGGTAAAAATTCTATATTGTACCCACAAGTATTTAATGCTGATTCTAACAAGTAGAAATGAGTAGGTGCCATTTGAGGTATCAATATAGTGTGATTTTCCCTCATTTCTTTAGTAAAAGGTATCTTTTTAATTGGCTCATAGCTCTTTTCTACTTTAAATCCACTTTTTTCCCTTTCCTTAAGTGCTGCATCTAGTGATCTTACTCTAATTTTTGCTGCACCTAAATTGCTTATTTCATCTATTTTAAGAACTGTATATATTTTTTCAGAACCATGTAGTATTTCTTCTACTTGATCTGTAGTCACTGCATCTAATCCACAACCAAAGGAATTTAACTGTATTAAATCTAAATTATCTTGAGTAGCTACAAATGACGCTGCTCTATATAATCTAGAGTGATAAACCCATTGGTCCAATACCCTTAAAGGTCTTTCAGGTTTTGCCAAATGAGCTACAGAATCCTCTGTCAATACTGCCATTCCTAAAGATGTAATTAATTCTGGTATACCATGGTTAATCTCAGGATCCACATGGTATGGCCTACCAGCCAATACTATACCATGGAGGTTTTCTTCTTCTATTATCTTCAGAGTTTCTTCGCCCTTTTTCTCTATATCTCTTTTATAATTCAATAATTCTTCCCAAGCTAAATCCGTAGCATTTCTAATTTCTCTATTTGGAATCTCAAAGATTTTTAATTCATCTTTAAGTCTTTTTTCTAATCCCTTTTTGTCGTCAAAAGATATAAAAGGGTTTAAAAACAATATATCATCATGCATTACCTCGTCTACATTATGCTTTATAACTTCTGAATATCCAATTACCACAGGACAATTTACATGATTATCTGCACCTTCATCTTCTTTGTTTTCATAAAAAACTGCTGGATAAAATATAAAATCTATATCCTTTTCTATTAAATCCATAATATGCCCATGGGATATCTTAGCTGGATAACAGGCAGTTTCACTAGGTATAGAGGCTATTCCTTTTTCATATACTTCCCTAGTAGATTCTGTAGATAATACTACCCTAAAGCCTAATTGCGTAAAGAAAGTATGCCAAAAAGGATAATTTTCATACATATTTAATACTCTAGGAATTCCTACAGTACCACGATAAGCCTTTTCCTCTGATAAAGGCTTATAATCAAAAGTTCGTTTGTATTTGTATTTAAATAAATTTGGAATTTGTTTATTACCCTTCTTAATTCCTGCACCTTTTTCACATCTATTACCTGTAATATATTTCTCTCCATTAGAGAATAAGTTTATAGTTAATAGACAGTTATTCCCACATCCCCCACAATTAACTGATTTAGTTGTATAACTAAAACTGTCTAATTTTTCTGGAACTATTATATTGGATTCTTTCCCTTCTTCATATCTTTCCTTAGCTATTAATGCTGCCCCCAACGCACCCATTAATCCAGGTATATCTGGTCGAACAACATCTCTTCCTGATACTAGTTCAAAAGATCTAAGAATTGCATCTCCATAAAAAGTTCCACCTTGAACTACTATGTTTTCGCCTAAATCCTTTGGATCTCTTACCTTTATTACCTTTTGAATAGCATTTCTAATTACAGAATAAGAAAGACCTGCTGCTATATCTCCAACAGTTGCTCCTTCTTTTTGTGCCTGTTTTACTTTAGAATTCATAAATACAGTACAACGAGAACCTAAATCTACAGGATTTTCTGCCAATAAACCTTCATTTAAAAAATCCTCCACAGACATATTTAAGGAATGAGCAAAGGTCTCTAAAAATGAGCCACATCCTGAGGAACAAGCTTCATTTAAAAGAATACTATCTATTACCCCATCTTTAATTTTCATACATTTCATATCTTGTCCACCAATATCTAGAATAAAATCTACTTCTGGTTGGAAAAAATGTGCTGCCTTATAATGGGCAATAGTTTCTACTTCACCTACATCAATATTTAATGCAGCTTGAATAAACTCCTCCCCATAGCCTGTAACAGCAGAATAAGTTATATTTTCACCTTCTGGCAATCCCTCGTATATTTCTTTTAGTATTTCCACTGTCAAATCCAAAGGTTTTCCTCTATTATTTCCATAATAAGAATAAAGTATATTATTATCTTCATCTATAAGTATTGCCTTTGTAGTAGTAGAACCTGCATCTATTCCAAGAAAAGACTTACCACTATGTTTTTTTATATCCTTATATTTCATCTTATGAGTTATATGATCTTTTCTAAACTCTTCTAATTCTTCTTCATTTATAAATAAAGGTCTAATCTTCCTAATTTCCGATTCTATACTTACATTAGAATTTAATGCCCTATTTTTCAATTCTTCAAAACTAATAGTGCTTTCTTCGGTTGAAGCAACTGCTGCACCTATAGCTACAAATAATTGGGAGTTTTCTGGAAATATTATTTCATCTTCGGTTAATTCCAAAGTTTCTATATATCTCTTCCTTAATTCAGATAAGAAATGTAATGGTCCTCCCAAAAAAGCTACTTTGCCTTTTATAGGTCTGCCACATGCCAAATTAGATATGGTTTGATTTACCACTGATTGAAATACAGAAACTGCTATATCCTCCTTAGATACACCTTGATTTATTAAGGCTTGAATATCTGTTTTAGCAAATACTCCACATCTAGAAGCAATGGAATATATGTCCTCGTGATTTGCTGCCAATTTGTTTAATCCTTCTGCATCAGTTTCTATTAATGAAGCCATTTGGTCTATAAATGCACCAGTTCCTCCAGCACAAATACTATTCATCCTTTGTTCTACATTTCCATCAAAATAGATTATTTTTGCATCTTCTCCACCTAGTTCAATTACCACATCTGTTTCTGGTATAAATTCTCTAATTCCTGTAGTAGATGCAACTACTTCTTGAATAAAAGGTATGTCTAGCCATTTGTGAACAGAAAGTCCACCTGAACCAGTAACCATAATAGTCACACTTTCATTCTTAAATCTCTTATAAGCATCTAGTACTACTTCTTGAACACTACTTCTCACATCAGAATAGTGTCTTTTATAAGTACTATAAATTATCTCATAAGAAGAGTTTAATGCCACTAATTTAACCGTCGTAGAACCTACGTCTAAGCCTAAATGTATTCTCGCCATATCTTTACGCAGCTCAAGCTGCTCTACCTCCTTATATTTTTCTAAAAATGACTTAAAACCCTCTTTACATAATCCTTAAGTTTATATGAATTATAGCATAACGAATTGCCTATTACAAATATTGTTAGTTCATGAACACAGTACAGATTTAGTAAAAATACAACTTAAAAATCCTATACTATATCTATATTATACTATATATTTTTAAATTAAGAATAAATAAAAAAACCCCTTAACGGAGTTTTAAAATTAGTTATTTAAATAGATAATTTCTTGGTGGGCGATACAGGACTCGAACCTGTAACTTTCACCACGTCAAGATGACACTCTACCATTGAGTTAATCGCCCTAGTGATAAATATTATATACTATAATTTTAAACTTTGCAATACAAAAAAAGCCCAGAATTCTGGGCTTTTTTTATTAGAAACAAAATACTACACATCTTCTAGGTATACATATTACCTGACCTATTCGTAAATTATTTGGATCTATCCCTGGATTTGCATTTATAATTTCCTGTACAGGTACATTAAATTTCTGACTAATTGAGAACAATGTATCTCCTGCCATTATAGTATAGTAAAATCCATTTGGGCATGGAGGTAATGGTGGTGTTGGTGGTACTGACTGTGGTATGCATATTACTTGACCTATTTGCAAATTATTTGGATCTATCCCTGGATTTGCTCGAATAATCGCATCTACTGATACTCCAAATTGTTGACTTAGTTTAAATAATGTATCTCCTGCTTTTATGGTATAGTAAAATCCATTTGGGCATGGTGGTACTGGTGGCATTGCCTGTGGTATACATATTACTTGACCTATTTGCAAATTATTTGGATCTATCCCTGGATTTGCTCGAATAATCGCATCTACTGATACTCCAAATTGTTGACTTAGTTTAAATAATGTATCTCCCGGCTTTATAGTATATAAAAATCCATTTGGGCATGGTGGTACTGGTGGCATTGCCCTTGGTATACATATTACTTGACCTATTTGTAAGTTATTTGGATCTATCCCTGGATTAATAGCCATAATAGCTGCTACAGTGGTATTATACCTTCTAGCCAATTGAAACAATGTATCTCCTGATTTTATAGTATATGCAAAACTTCCAGTAGGGCAAGCCCGTTCTATTTCATAATTATCCTTCATATTTATCACCTTTCCTTTATAATATTCTGCACTATATATTATGCAGAATAAGGATTAAGTGTTAAGGATATTTAAAAACTTGGCACACAAATTATTTGACCTATTTGTAATCTATCAGGATCTACTCCTGGATTTGCCCTAATCAATGCATCAATAGATATTCCAAATTGATTACTAATACTAAAATAAGTGTCTCCCGGTCTAATAGAATAATAAAATCCATTGGGACATGGTGGTACTGGTGGCGTTGGTGTAACTGATCTTGGTATACAAATGGTTTGACCAATTTGCAATCTATTAGGATCTATTCCTGGATTTGCCATTATAATTTCTTCTACAGATACTCCAAATTGTTGACTAAGTTTAAATAATGTATCTCCTGCCTTTATAGTATAATAAAAGCCATTTAGACATGGTGGCATCGGTGCTACTGCTCCTGGTATACATATTTTCTGTCCAATTTGAAGATTATTTGGATTTATACCTGGATTTGCACGGATAATTGCTTCTACTGATATTCCAAATTGTTGGCTAAGTCCAAATAAGGTATCCCCTGGCCTTATGGTGTGCAGAAATCCATTTGGGCAACTTGGTGTTGGTGGAGGTGTTGGTGCTGGAGTGCCTGGTATGCAAATTATTTGACCGATTCTTAAATTATTTGGATTAATCCCTGGATTAATTTTTGTAATAGCTTCTACTGTAGTATTGTATTTCTGAGCTAATTTAAATAATGTATCTCCCGACTTTATAGTATAGGAAAAACTCCCTTGTGGACAGTTTTGCATAGTGCTTGTTTTTTTACTCATATCTATCACCTTTCTTTATATATTTATGCAATATATATTATGCAAGTAGGAAAGATTTGGTGAAGATGAGTAAAAAAACACGATTAGAAAAAAGTTCTAATCGTGTTTTTTTGATTTTTAATTATAATATTATAATTAAAAATCAGTTAGAGTATCTATACCATTTTTCACCTTTACGTACAAATCCCACTCCACTACTATAATTTGTAACATAGTCATATATCGGTTCAAGAAGCTCATTGCCTTTTTTACCAACATATCCGAATTTTCCATCTTTCTTACAAACAGCGACGCCTTCTTCAAATGTACCAATTAAATCATAATTTGTTTCTCCTATTACATTTCCTTTTGTATCAATAATTATTGAACCTTTGTCATCTTTAAAATTTAGTGCTACCACACCATCTGAAAAGGTATTTTGATAATCATCATTTTTTATATTAGGATATACTTTTGATAAATCAATGATGAGGTTACCTTTTGAATTAATTAGCTCTACATTTCCGTTTACATTTACTACTAAAGCAAAATCATCAACGAATTCATTAATATATTGATATATTGGTTCTGTAAGCTTTTTATATCCTTGTTTGTCTACAATACCATAATGTTCATAGTCCTTGGTATAAAAACCATTGTAGTTTTTTGATGGAAATATCAAATTTGCATCAAGTGACTGTATTAGACTACCCGATTTATCTAATGTTTCATTTACTTCTGTGTATGTGTGATTGCGTCTTTCAAATAATTCATTTCCTATATATAAATAAGAATACCCCTTATCATCAGGTGAAAATTGTACTTCACCTTCTAAATTTATAATATAGGAATTCCCATCACTTTTACCGTTAGTTTTAGTTGAAACAGCAGCATAACCATCCTTAAATAAATCTCCAAAACTTATGGGTTTTCCATCTACTTGTTCAATAGCAACTTGTCCCTTTTTGTCAATATAATAACCTTTTCCTGAATCATCAATTACAAAAGCTAATCCTTCACTAAAATCAACAGTTGCCCTATATATTGGCGATATTACAAGTTTGCCCGTTGTATCCAAATATCCATAGCGTTTCTTTTTACCATCTTCGCCATTTGTAATTTTTAACATACCATCAGATATAAAACTTTTTTCTTCTATAATAAAATCCCCATCATCAACGATAGATAGCGAACTTGGTATATTAGATGAAGCTAATTGAGTGCCATTTTTAGAGCAAACCACAAATACTACCAAAATAAACATAGAAAAACATAATACAATTATTTTTTTCTTATTAGCCACTTAAATACCTCCTTTCCAAAATAAATGGGTCTGCATTTGATATTAATAGAATGCATCTATCATATCTATTGTTGCTTTTCCTTGATTTGAATTAGTGCTCATTTTAATATCAATATAATCTCCAACCCCAATAGAAGTGTTCCAATTTACAGATTTACCTTTTCTTAAGTTCATTATATAACTAATTTGCATTTCATAGTAATATAGAGCCATATTAACTGTGGACATATTATTCGTGCCACTAACAAATCTTGAGTGGGGAACTCGATGTCCTCTATCATCTCCTTTGACCCTATGTTTAATTAAAAAAGAACCCTGATTACCATCAATGTTTTTTGGAACAGTACTTGTATTATATGTTGTTGTTTTTACTGATGATTTTGAAGTAACTTCTGTACTACCAATTCTATCGTTTTTTAACTCTATAGCACTTTTATTTTTAGCACTGCTCAGTGTCAATTCTATAAACCCCTTTTGTGAACCATTATTTAAAACTTCAATTTTAAGTGGAATTCCTTGAACGTTATAAGCCGTTACATATATTTCGTTTACATCTAAGTTATATCCCCTAGCAATAGTTTCACCAGTTATACTATTGCTGATATTAACATCAATAGTTGTAATGTCGTTTTTACTAAGGTTATTCCATTTTATCACTAGACTTTGGTTTTTAGGTAAATATTCAAAAACATTAATCTCAGTATGTTTTTCTGTTTTGTTAGGAATACTTCCTATAGCAAAATCTACAGTATGTTTTTCATGTTTTTCACTAACGCCTTTTATACCAACAAAATCTGCTGGAATAATATTCTCAAGATATTTACCATCTCCAAACGCAGTGCCATATATAGTTCCATCTTCGTTATAAGCTGTACATCCAATTGCAATTGTTCCATCTTCTTCACTTGTAGAAACATGCAAATCCCTTATTGTATCATAATTATTTGCCATAGATATATTTGGTACCATTGAAATAATCAAAATCACAAGAATATTCAAAACTTTTTTCACAGTTTTCCCCCTCCTACTATTTACCTTAACCTCATTCGTACAATTAAGATATCTTCGTTATTATTTGATTGAGGCTGCTAATAGTGTTAAAAACATATTTCAGAGTATAATGAATACTATTACAATCCATCATTTCTGTCCTACTCATTTCCCTCACAATTTTTTCACAATTAAAACCCCCTTTTATTTTTCTCTATGTCATACCCATTGAAAAAATCAAGATCACAACTTCTTCCCTTGATTTCACATTATTTCGCTTACCCCTATGATGCTGATTATATTATATATATATATTAGTCAAGCTTTTTTTGTAAATTTTTTGTAAAATTTGTTAAACTTTTATAAAAATTCGTTTTCTATCTATAAAAGGTGTAAAAATACTGTGTTTTTTTCTTGACTTTGATTTTTTTTCTGATAATATAATTGTGTATATTTCCAAAGGAGGGATAAATATGAAGTTATTTGAACACATGCAAGATTACATAAAAATATGGATTCTCCCCGATCCTTGGTATTATTTTTGGAATGACAGTTTATTGGGATTTATTATACTATTTATACTAGCTATATTTATTTCCACATTTGTTCATGAACTAGGTCATGCATTTATGGCTAAAATCGTCGGTTTAAATGTTTCTAAAATGGATATAGGAAAATTAAGATTTTATAATACAGAAAATGGCTGGAAATTGAAATATGTTAAAGAAAACTCTTTGCTTTATGGTATTGTATATTTTTATTTTCCAGGTCCATTTATGCCTCCAGATTTTAACTTTCCTATATTCAATAAAAAGTTTAAATTGATTTTATTAGGTGGATCTCTGTTTCAATGGTTCGTCTTATTATTTATATTTTTAAATTTTATTATATCCCGAAACCTTCCTGCTTTCTTTGAATATTTAGTGGTACATTTACTTATTACAAGTTTTTTAAGTATGCTTCCCATTGACATTAATAATTCTTTAGATTTACAGTTAAATGATGGTACAAATATCAAATTGTTAAATGACCCAAAACATGCAGAATCTTATACTTTTTATATATATTTGTTTTATTATATATTGCCAAATTATGAAAACTTTAACGATATGGCTGATAACGAAAAGGACTTGTTTTATAAAGAAAAGGTGAAATTCGTTGACTTTTTTTTAGTAGAAAAAATGTTGATGGATAAAAGTATTGTCAACCTTTATATAGACTACTTATCTGTGTCAGTACTTTTATATATTTATAAAGACATTAGCAGAGCAAAAGAATTAATATTTGAACTAGAAAAATATCTCGCCGAAATTGAAGAGGGGTTATGCAAATCGAAGTCTTTATCCGAAAAAAAGAAAAAAAATTTATTAGAAAGAATCAAAAAAAATTTTGAAGAACTAAAAGAAATCTATAACAGAAAAACTGCAAATAATCTAAAGGGATAATACAAAATCATAAATCTCTATACTATCTTCTTAGACTTGAAAGGGCACAGAAAAATTGTTTCTTCTCGTGCCCTTAGTGTTCCAAATTATCTCTATATTTAGTTTGATATAACTTTTTTACATCACCAAGAATTATAGCATTAGCTGAACACTTTTTCTCTGCTTTTTTTATTTTATTCTTATGCTTGTCTTCTATATTTTCATCTATAACTTTTGCCTTTTTATTTTCTACTTTAAAGTTTTCTGGAGCTAATTTTTCGTAAATACCACAGCTTATACAATATTTTTCGTTTATTTTAATCTTGTTATCTGCTACTTCAATTTCTTCCATGGGAATATCTTCCCTTTTAATAAATTTGGAGATTATATATCCCATAATAATTATGGATATGGTTGTAAGCACTCATCTTATAGCCATGAACTTTGGACTTAAAAACTTGGCCTCATTAGCTAACATGGGGATTTTAATAACTGCCCATGCACTTAAAATCACCACAATATTAAATATGCTGGCACCCTTTTTAAACAAAGTTTTACATACTGGAAATGCCACATATATGGAACCTACTGATACACTTCCTAATAATAGAGATATTAGGGCTCCCTTTAATCCTGATTCATCTCCTAAATGTTCCATTATCATTTCCTTTGGTACCCATGCCTCTATTAGGGTAGTTAGTAAAAATATTACTGGCATTATCATTAGCAAACACAGGTTCAAATTCTAAATTTCTATCTCTTGGTATATCAATTCCATTGTTCTAAACTTAGTATTTACAGTTTTCTTTGTAGTACCATTTCTTCGATTACTTGTATTTTTATTTTTCTTATCACCTTTTGCATATCCTAATTCTACTTCTAATTCTGCTTCTAACATTTCTTTTAGATATGTATGAAGATCATTTACTGTTTCTAAATCTTCATCTACTATCATTTCTCTTAAAACTTCTTTTGGTAATGTTACCATGAAAAATTCTCCTTTCTGGTTTCCATCTTGTTTTGATTTTTACCAGAAAAAATTTTTATTTCCCAAAAGTACAAATTATTTTACACTATTAAATAAAACACTTCACTTTTTTTAATTTTTACTTAATAAATATTTTCTTCACCACTATATAATTGATAGTAATATCCTTTTTTTTGCATCAAAGTATCATGTGTGCCCTCTTCGACGATTTTACCATCATTTATGAAAAATATTTTATCTGCAGATTTGATGGTTGATAATCTATGTGCTACTATAATTTTAGTGGCATTTAATGATTTCAGATTTTCATATATAACTTTTTCCGTCATTCCATCAATATTTGAAGTAGCTTCATCAAATATAAGCCATTTGGGAGCACCTGCTATTGCTCTAGCAATTATTAACCTCTGTCTTTGTCCACCTGAAAAATTCATACCTTGTTGTGATATCTTTGTTTCAAACTTTAACGGCATTTCTAAAATTTCATCCAATATCATTGCTTTTGCAGCTGCCTCTACAACCATCTCATCACCTATTTTTCTGTTCATCAATATGTTTTCCTTTATAGTTCCACTAAAAAGTTGGGATTCCTGAAAAATTATTCCCGATTTTCTTCTGAATTCTAACATATTAATATTTTCTACAGATTTTCCACCTATAAATATTTCTCCTGCATCTTTTTTATATATACCCATCAATAATTTCAACAATGTGCTTTTACCTGAACCTGAAACTCCAACAAAAGCAACAGTTTCGCCTGACTTAATTTCAAAATTCAAATTTTTCAAAGTTTCTTCACCAAATTTGTTATATTTAAATGAAACATTCCTGAAAACAATATCCTCATTTTCAAATGAACTTATAGTACCAAAATTATCCGTCTCTGCCTTGCTATTTATAATATCCAATATTCTTTGAAAATATATTCTAGCAGTCAAAAAACTAGAATAGTAAGAACTAAGAGCAATTATAGTATTAACTAATGTCCCAGCAGAAATATTAAATGCCATCAATATTCCAAAACTGATGATCCCCCTGTTTATAAATACTCCACCTACAATTAAAAGCGACAAAGGAATAAAGGAATTTATGATAGCTAATAAAGAGTTTATAACAACACTGTTTTGAGAAATTTCTTTTTGGGTCGCTAATTCTTTCTCATAGGCAATACTCCATTTGTCAATAAAATCCTTTTCTACCGCCATAGTTTTGATATCTATAATATTGTAAACCATTTCTGAAATTATATTTTGAACATCAACTCTTTCGTCTAAATTCTTTTCTACTTTTCTATTTATTATTTTACTATTTACTGCTATTATAATTACCATTAACAGTGACATCCCTACCAATAATCCTGTCAAAGCAGGAGAATATGTCAACAAAAGCACAATATAAGTTATAACCATTATCATATCAATAAATAATGTTATAATTCTATTAGTCAAGATATCTCTGATCATAGTTCCCGAATTAGCTCGCATTATTATATCTGCATTAGACCTGTTCTCGAAAAAATTATATTGAAGATGAACTAGCTTTTCTATAAATCTTGTCATTATATCCTTGTCCATGAAATTTTCAATATTTGTAATAAACATCCCACGAATAAGTGAAATTATAAAATAACCTCCAAAAAAACCCACCATTTGTATCATTAAATTTCGAATAACATTCAAATTAGCCATATATGGTATTGAATCCGTTACTTTTCGTGTCAAAATCGGAAACATTAATAATATTCCTTGAAAAACAAGCGTTAATAACAAAATCAAAAACAACTTAAATTTGTTGTTTAGGAATAACTCCTTAATTATATTCTCTTTTTTAACCTTAATTGGTTTGAACTTTTCATCAGGGCTAAAAGTCATGATAGCACCACTGTACTTCTCCTTTAATTGGCTAAAAATCAATCTCTGTTTCCCTGAAGCAGGATCATAAACAATATACTTTCTATTTGTTTTTTTCACCAAAACTGCAAAATGATTATTATTGCAATAAATGATACAAGGTAACACTTCCTGTGGTATATCTTCCAGTGCAACCTGATAAGACTTTGGATTCAGATTTTCCATCTCCGCTATTAGATATAATTCATATAAAGAAAATCCACCTCTCGGTGTCATATACTTTTCTCTAAAATCAGGTAGTGGAATTTCTGTTCCATAATAACTAAGTATCATCAATAATGAAACTAATCCACATTCCGAAAACTCCATCTGCTGTATTACTTTTATTTTTGGTCTTTTCCTCACATTTATCACCACATCAATAATATTGATAATTTAGTTTATCCTTAAACTCAATATATTCCTGAATAGTATTCACATCTTTTAGTATCTCATTCCAATATACTGACTCCATTGTCCTTTCCTTTACCTGTTTATACATGGTTTTTTGCAGTTTAAAATAACTTTCAAGCTTTTCATTAATCTGTATTTCAATATTTTCTTCCGTCAATAATCTTAAACTTTCCCCTATGTTGTCCATTCTCCTCATGACTTCAAGTTCCCCACCCGGTGGAATTAAAGTCACTGGTTCTGCTAAAACTACATTTATTCCCATATAGTTCATCATCATTTCCAAATAATTAGAAACCTTAATTGCACCATTGGTATCGGAAAAACTTATAGCAATTCCATTTTTCCCTGCCAAAGGTATCAAATGTAGCCAATAGCTCAATCTGTCAATGATATTTTTCATGTCCCCCGAAACATTGTGTGCATAAGTGGGACTAACAAAAACAATAATATCCGATTGTAGCATTGTCCTTTTCAATTCAATCATATGATCTCTAGGTTCCACATCTAAATCTAATACACATTTTCCTGTTTTAAAACATGAAGTACATCCTATGCATACTTTAACAAGTTTTTCTTGTGGTGTCACCACTTCAACATCATGACCTTCTTCCTTCAAACTTTGAATTATAGGATTCATTCTCTGGAAAATTCTAGATTTTGGATTTCTGCTTCCTATATACATAAATACCTTCTTCATTATTAAAACCCCCTTATAAAATCGTCAATGTCGGAATCTTATCAACAAACAATAATCTGCAAAGAACATATCCAATACCAGACAATCCAGTAAATAAACTTAAATCTGCGATCAAATTTTCGTGATATAAAAAATACTCATGATTTTTATCGAAATTATATAACATATTATCTGCTATTATTTTTGCAATCCGATAAAATTTCTCATCTTTTAAAACTGTATACGCTTCTAAACATAGGTCGACTACTGAAATATTGCCATGACAATACATATCTCCTCGCATCATAGACTGTTCAATTATATTTTGAAATACTTCATCAAATTTTTCTAAGTACTTGTTATTTTGCGTTAACTCATATCTTTTAAGCATTGAAAAAGCAACCCCTGTATTTCCCCGACACCAATGATTATTTAAAGCTTCTAATTTCAACTCCTCTTCTTCTACCTTTTCTAATTCTTGCAAAAATTGCTTGTCCGATTTGTCATTAGTAAATTTTGCCACTTGATGCCATAAAGAAGTAAGTCCTGTAACACCATGTGCCAAGCCCACTTCCGATTTATCGATAGCAAATTCTTTCTTTATATACTCAATAATTTTATTTATAGTAAAAAAGTTTTCTGAATCTAAAATTTCCTCACCTTTCAAAAGAACTGTCAAATATGAAGTCAGTCCATTCAAATAATCCGTATGAAAATGCCTTTTCCCCAATTTTTCCACAATTTGCTTATTACAATCATTCCTTACATTAACATACTTATCTCTATAATATAAATCTCCACTAATTTCATTCATGAGATAGAGAGCATAAGCAAGCCCTGTCGAACCTGAAAACCCGTTTTCTTCTCTTATAATTAATCTTTCAGCTAATTTATTAGTAATAGTTTTTATCTCTATGGAACTTTTAGAAATAAGCTTTTCATAGGTAAGTAAAAATAATAATACACCTGCAGTATCATTATATAATCCATTATCCCCTATACTTACCTTATATATGCCATCTTTAACTTCACTTACTTTTTCCCAAAAGTCTTCTTTGTCTATAACCAGTTTGCTATCATTTATTTTTTGATAAATATCTATAATATAGTCTTCATAATCCTTTTCTACTTTTTTCTTCCCTAATTTTCGAATTGGAACTTCCTCAAAATATAGATGAATAAAATATTCTCGTTTTCTTTCCACATAATTTCCCATGGAATAATTAATAATATCAATATTTCTAGCAATAGATTTTTCATCAATATCCTCTATAGTTTCCATCAGATATTCTAATGGAGCAATACTTATATCTGTTTCAAATTCTCGCTTTACTTTTTGGGAATCATAAACAGTCCCACGGGATGCTGATTGCATAAACAAAGGTACATCGCCATGTCTCATATCTTCTATCTCCGATTCAATGATTGAAGATTCTTTGTAAAAATCCATCCACATATTTTCCAAAACCTTTTCCAAATCCAAGAAATCAGTCAGCAAATCAGGATGATAGCAACTGTTTATAATCCTAAAATATTCATTGGTGTTTTTAAAAATAACCCGAATATACTTATCTTTAAAACATTGACTTAACAGCGCCTTTATTTCCAGTTTTTTTTCGACAAATAGTTTGCTAATATTTTTAAAACCTCTTATAAAGTCCTCTTTATACAACCAATAATTAACTTCCTCTCCTTCTTGAAAAGGTGTGTTTTTGCCAACTTCATGATGGAATGGCACCATGTCAAATCGAACATTATCATTATTCAAATCTACTGGTGAAAAAACCTCCATACTCTCCTCCTTCAATCCACCTGATATTGCACTAAGATCTATTTTATCCTTTTTCCCAATATATACTCCTGGCAATATCAATGTCCTATCTAAGCTTCTAAAATGATAATTTATCGTATCTTTTACTTCATCTACATATCTCCTAGGAGATTGTAAAAGCGTCTCAATATCTACTAGTATAGGATCTGAACCTACAGCCATTAAATTTTCCATATGAATATCATTACCGTTTAAATAAAAAATAACTCCCGTCAACTGCCCCAATTTTTCATAATATTCCCTTACCTCTTCTTCATTTTTACAAGACTCAGCTTTTACAAATTCTTCATAAGAATATTCTTCCTTAGGTAAAATCTTAAATGTCTTTAAGGAAAGTATAGAGGAATCTTCATTTAACCAATTTATGAAATTATTATAACTTTCAACAATCATCAAGTTCTTTGGTTTATAAACTATTCTATCTTTGTTATCAAATTCCAATATAACAACACTCTTATTTCCAGAATGCGAATCTCCTTTATCTGCAACAATATCGGTTAATTCTATTAAATTTCGCGCAAACACTTCCCTCATTTCAAATACATCTTTATCTACATTTTGTATAATTTCAATTATGTATTTTAAAAACAAGCTGGTATGAATAGTCAGATAATATTTTAACAGGGGATATTTATTCAAAAACTCTATTCGTCTTTTGCTCTTTGAAAAACCTCTAAAATACTCTTTCAATCGTTCTTCTGAATCTTCAGATTTTAGCTGAATCTTATTATCATTTAGGTCTACAATCTGTGCCTTCAATGTCAAATCCATCAAATGTGCAATATAACCCTCAAAACTTTTAACAAGAAAATCCTCTGATAAATCAATGTTTTTAACTTTTCCCATAGTTTCTTCCAATTTTTCAACAAAAAATACAATAAAATCATATGTACAAGCACTATAGTTTTCTTTTATCCCCTCCATTATCTCTGGATTTTCCTTCTCTTCCATAATTTCTTCATAAATCTTATACCAATCAGAATTCTTAACCTTTTTGGTATATTTGTCCTTAATTCTATCAGAAATATCCTTGGACACGGCATTTGAAAAGATAATAGCATCATATTTTAGATTATTTAGCATTTTTTCAAAATGTCTATCCTCTAATATAGACATTTCCTCTCGCCATTTTTTCAATGCATTTTTATTTAAGGTAAGATTCTCTTCATCTTCCCATACTTCATATCTCTCTCTCAAAGATGCTAATTTGTATTCCATAATAACCCCCCTAACTGATAATTTTCCAATGACGATACAATTATTGTATCGTCATTGGAAAACGTCTTCCCTCAATGCAACTAGCAATATCTCTAAGGTTTAGCTCTACAACTAATCTTTTCAGATCTTTCCCAACCTTCGCTATAACCTATCCATGCTCCATCTGATATTCCTATTAAGCCACTTATAAGCGTCAAAGATATATATGTTAAAACACTTATAGCAACTGCATCTGTTCCTTCATCTGGTTTATTGATATAATTATTTTCATCTCCTCCATACAATGAAAGCATTTCATCTTTGGTCATTTCCTTCATGCTTATTCCACATAATTCCTTCATAAATAATCCTCACCCCTTTAAATGTGTTTTAGCCGCAATCTAATTTTTAACAACCAGCTTGACAACTATTTATATAACTTTCTTGACCTCTTTTTCTACTTATATATTCTGAAATCTTTCTAGTTATATAGTATGTCACTGTTACACTAATAGATATTTTTGATGTTTTCGTTGCGATTTCTGAAATACCATTTTCTTCATAACCCTCATCAATAGGATTTTTCCCACCATAAAGCTCCATCATTTCTGTCCTACTCATTTCCCTCATACTTTTCCCACACAATTTTTCCACAATTAAAACCCCCTTTTATTTTTCTCTATGTCATACCCAACGAAAAAATCAAGATCACAACTTCTTCCCTTGATTTCACATTATTTCGCTTACCCCTATGATGCTGATTATATTATATATATATATTAGTCAAGCTTTTTTTGTAAATTTTTTGTAAAATTTGTTAAACTTTTATAAAAATTCGTTTTCTATCTATAAAAGGTGTAAAAATACTGTGTTTTTTTCTTGACTTTGATTTTTTTTCTGATAATATAATTGTGTATATTTCCAAAGGAGGGATAAATATGAAATTGTTTGAATACATACAAGATTGCATAGAAATATGGATTCTCCCCGATCCTTGGTATTATTTTTGGAATGACAGTATATTGGGATTTATTATACTATTTATACTCACTAAATTTATTTCCACATTTATTCATGAACTAGGTCATGCATTTATGGCTAAAGCTGTTGGTTTTAATGTTTCTAAAATGGATATAGCAAAATTAAGATTTTATAATACAAAAAATGGCTGGAAATTGAAATATGTTAAAGAAAACTCTTTTACTGGTGGTCACACTCTTATATGTTTTCCCGATGAATTACTTTCTCAAAAATTTGATCTCTTAACATTTAATAAAAAATTTAAATTATTTCTCTTAGGAGGCCCCCTTTTTCAATGGATTACCTTGTTTTTTATTGTTCTGAATTTCATTATAATTCGGAAATCTTCATTTCCTTTAAAATTAATAATATTAATTTTGCTCATTTTAAGTTTTCTAAATGTAATTGTTGATAAGGATTTTTCATACTTTATTATCAGTGATGGTAATGGTATTTATTTGCTAGAGCACAAAGATTCTTTTACCATCTTTCTATATTTATCTTATCTTCTTCATAAAAACCCAAAAAAACACTTAATAAATATGACCAATGATGAAGAAAATTCCTTCTTTGAAGGGCGAGTGAAATTCGTCGACTTTTTTTTAGTAGAAAAAATGTTAGAAGATAAAAGCATTGATAAACATCTTTATGTATTATATCTTTATATTGCAATCTTATGCTATATCTACTCAGACATTAGCAGAGCAAAAGAATTAATATTTGAACTAGAAAAATATCTCGCCGAAATTGAAGAGGGTTTATGCAAATCAAAGTCTTTATCCGAAAAAAAGAAAAAATCTTGGATTGATAAATTTGCGAATGAATTAGAAGAAAAGGAAAACGCATTAGAAAGAATCAAAAAAGGTTTTGGAGAACTAAAAGAAATCTATAACAGAAAAACTGCAAATAATCTAAAGGGATAATACAAAATCATAAATCTCTATACTATCTTCTTAGACTTGAAAGGGCACAGAAAAATTGTTTCTTCTCGTGCCCTTAGTGTTCCAAATTATCTCTATATTTAGTTTGATATAACTTTTTTACATCACCAAGAATTATAGCATTAGCTGAACACTTTTTCTCTGCTTTTTTTATTTTATTCTTATGCTTGTCTTCTATATTTTCATCTATAACTTTTGCCTTTTTATTTTCTACTTTAAAGTTTTCTGGAGCTAATTTTTCGTAAATACCACAGCTTATACAATATTTTTCGTTTATTTTAATCTTGTTATTAGTGAAAGTTTGGCATTTTCAAAAAATAATACTACCATTAAATTAAGCATCTCTAAAAAAGAATTAGCAGAAAAATTTGGTATACAAAGACCTTCATTATTTAGGGAATTAAAAAAAGATGGAGGAAGAAGGCCTTATAGATTATAATCATAAATATATAAGGATATAAGGATATAAGATATTAGTATATTGGGGAACAAATAGCTTAATATCTTATAAGCATTCCCCGAGCTCTTGTCCTATTATATAAAATCTGAAATATTATCAATCCAAGTATCAAATATATAATTGCATTTACAAGTAAAATGATATACATTCTACCAGTAATTATATTGGAGTTAATTGATAATTCCTTTAATAAATCCTGGCCCTTTACAAAAGGAATAACTAATGATATCTTCTTTGCCAAATCAGATGAATAGTCGATATTAATTATACTAGTTCCTAAAAAAATGGCACTTATTATGAATGCTAATTGTCCTGTATTCTTAAATCTAATAGTTAATCCTCCTAATAAAAATGATAAACCTAAAATACCCATCATTAAAATTAAGAATACCCATAACATTTCAATAGAAAGATGTAAACGAATACCTGTACTTAGTAACAGAATAATAGTAAATGGGATCATAGTCAATATATTTTGCAAAGCAGCAACTAAAAATCTTACAAACATAATGCTCTGAACTGAAGTACCTGTTAAGCTTAATTGTTCAAATGTACCTGTTAGCATTTCTGAATACAAACTATTACTAATAAAAGATAATGTAAGAGAGAAGAAAAACCAACTTACATACCCAATTATTAGCTTTGTAATTTCCATTTCAATTACGATAGGATCCACTGCCTTCATATTCCTTGTATATAAAAATATAATCATGAAAAGAATATAATAAAATAATAAATCTGTTAAAGAACCAAACCAATAACGCTTAATTCCTATATAGGTCTTTTTTATTTGTCCAATTAATAAATTCATTGTTTCACTACTCCTTTATCTTTTTTCACCAGATCCATATATAAATCTTTCAATTCATATTTACTCTTATACATATCTAGAATTGGGATTGAATTGTTCTGAAATCTGTTAATGATGGATTTAGCTTCATAAGGCGATTGAATCTTAAATCTTATCTTAATGGTATCCATTTCACTTATTATTTCAATAATCCTGTCATCTTCGAATAAAGAATATCCTATAGGTATAATCACCTCAAAAAAATCTTTAGCTTTTAAGGATTCCAATTCATTAATGGGACTATCTAATACTTTCCTTCCTTTATCTATAACAACGACATGATTTACAAGTCTTGAAATAAAATCTAAATCATGTGAGGTAATTACAATAATTCTATCCTCTGATCCTAGGTCTTTAATAATCTTCTCAATGATTTTTACTGATTCAAAATCAAGCCCTAATGTGGGCTCATCTAAAAAAATTATTTTTGGATTATGTATTATACTACAACATATTGCTACTTTCTGCTGCATACCCCTTGAAAGACTAATGCATTCTGTTTTTCGTTTATGTTCCAGCTCAAAAAGTTCCAATAATATATTCATTCTAGAAAGATATTCTGATTTACCTATATTTCGCATCCTAGCAAAATACTCAATATTTTCTTCTGGAGTAAGTCTCATATAAATATTTCTATTACCTTCTAGAACTGCTCCTAAATTTCTAATATATTCTTTTCGATGAGTTTTTATATTTCTACCAAAAATAGAGATATCTCCTTTTGTTGGTTTTAATAGTCCACAAGAAGCTTTTATTATTGTAGTTTTTCCCGCACCATTAGTGCCAATTAATCCCATAATATTTCCTGCTTCTATGTTAAAACTTATATCATCAATAGCTATATTGTTCCCATAAATTTGAGTAAAGTTATTAACAGAATACATTATATATCTCCCTTCACAATTAATTATTA
>CAZMBD010000015.1:0-28683 GCA_964564325.1 uncultured Clostridiaceae bacterium | reverse complement strand
TTACTAAACATACTATATTTAATATGCCCTTCCCCCTAGTAATGTTAGAGGAAGATGGCAGTATTTTTTGGTATAATACTAGGTTTCTAAGCCTAATAGATGAAGAGGACTTATTAAATAAAAAAATAGGGGAATTTATTCCGAAAATAAATTTAGAAGATATTTTAAAAGAAGATAAAAAAACGCCTCTATATATTGAATTTAAAGATAAATTTTATGAAGTCCATTATAATATAGTAGAAATTAAAAAAACTGTTAGCACTAAAGATAAGATTATAATGCTGTATTGGGTAGAAAATACAGAATATAAACAATTAGAAACTAAATATAATGCTGAGAAACTTACGGTATCTTTAGCCTATGTAGATAATTATGATGAAGTAAAAAGTACTACTCCAGAAGTAAATAGACCTTTGGTATTGGCAGAAATTGATAAGACCATATCTGCTTATGCTGCTGAAAACAATGGATTTGTCAGAAAATATGAAAATGACAAATACATACTCATATTTGAAAACAAAGACTTAGAGGATATTGAAAATAGAAAATTTGATATATTAGATGATGTAAGAGAAATAGATAAAGGTAATACCATTCCTATAACTTTAAGTATGGGGGTGGGAAAAAACGGGGAAACTCCAAATGAAACCTATGAATATGCTATGGCTTCTATAGATATTGCTCTAGGTAGGGGAGGAAACCAAGCTGTTGTTAAGGAGGACAATAATTTATTCTTTTATGGGGGGAAAACCAAGGCCATAGAAAAGAGAAACAAAGTAAGATCAAGAGTTATATCCCATGCACTTCGTCAGCTTATAGATCAATCAGAAAAAGTATTTATTATGGGACATGAAAATGCAGATATGGACTCCTTTGGAGCTAGTGTTGGAATTATGGTGGCAGTTAAAAATAGGAATAAAAAAGGATATCTAGTTTTAGATGGACCAAATCCATCCATTAAAAATATATATAATAGAATGATAAGGGAAGAACCAGAATATTTGGATTTAATAATTAGTCCAGAAGAAGCTATTGAAATAGCAGATAAAACTTCGCTATTGGTAGTAGTGGATAATCATAAACCAAGTTTTACAGAAGAGCCTAAATTACTAGAATTAATGGATAAAGTGGTAGTTATAGACCATCATAGAAGAGGAGCGGAATTTATAGAAGAACCAGTACTTATATATTTGGAACCCTATGCTTCTTCTACCTGTGAGTTGGTAACAGAAATACTATATTATATGTCGGATAAGATGGAAATGACAAAGTTTGAAGCAGACGCTCTCTTAGCCGGCATAACTGTAGATACTAAAAACTTTACTTTTCAAACGGGAGTTAGAACCTTTGAAGCTGCATCTATATTAAAAAGAGCAGGAGCAGACACTACCAGTGTAAGGCAATTATTTAGAGACGATCATAGTACATTCTTAAATAAGGCAGAAGTAGTGAAAAGTTCTAAAATTGTATTTGACAAAATAGCCATAGGTAAGCTGGAGAAAGATATGGAGGATTCTGTCTTAATTGCAGCTCAAGCTGCCAATGAACTTTTAAATATCAATGGAATAGAAGCCTCTTTTGTATTGACTCTATCAGAAGGAAAGGTCCATATATCTGGTAGATCCTTAGGCAATATATCTGTACAATTAATATTGGAAAAATTAAATGGAGGCGGACATCTAACCAGTGCTGGAACTCAATTGGAAGGCATAAGTTTAGATGATGCTGAAAAAATGTTAATGGATGCTATAGATGAGTATTTTTTGGAAGGAGAGATAGAATGAAAGTAATTTTATTAAAAGATGTAAAAGGCTTAGGCAAAGAGGGAGAATTGGTAAATGCAAAGGATGGTCACGCAAGAAACTTTTTATTTCCGCGAAAATTAGCAGTGGAAGCAACTTCAGAGAATATGAGAAAATGGGAAGAAAGAAAAAAGAAAGAACAAGCAAGAGAAAAGGAAGAATATGAAAAGGCATTAAAATTAAAAGAAAAAATAGAATCTTTAGACTTAGAATTAAGAAGTAAAGCTGGAGAAGGTGGAAAACTTTTTGGTTCTATTACATCTAAAGACATAGCAGATGCATTAAAGCTTAAGCACAATATAGACATAGACAGAAGAAAAATTGAATTAAAGGAAAATATTAAAAACTTAGGCACCGTTACAGTAGGTGTAAGAGTTTATCCAGAAGTAGTGGCAAATTTAAATGTGAAAATTATAGAAGAGTAATGGGGTGGTAAAAATAGAAGCATATGCATTGGGAAAAATTCCTCCCCATAGCCTAGAGGCTGAACAATCTGTATTAGGGGCTATGATAATTAATAAAGATGCTATAAATATAGCTGTAGAACAACTTCATCCAGAGGATTTTTATAAGGAGGCCAATAAAGAAATATATAAGGCCATTATAGAATTATATAATAAAAATGAACCTGTAGATTTAATAACTTTATCGGAAGAATTAAAAAAAAGGAATACCCTCGAAAATGTTGGTGGGCTTACTTATTTGGCTGATTTATCAGGTGGTGTTGGACTAAGCTCAAATATTAAACATTATTGTGATATAGTAGAAGAAAAGTCCATACTTAGAAGATTAATAAAGTCCTGTGATGAAATAATGGCTAAATCCTATGAAGATAGTGAAGAAGTAAACAGCATAATAGAGCAGGCAGAAAAAAACATATTTGATATTACTCAAGGTAGACATAGGGAAGGTTTTGTTCCTATAAAGGAAGTTTTATTAGATAGTTTTTCTAAAATTGAAGAATTAGCTTTAAGACAAGGAGAACTTACAGGTCTTACTACTGGCTTTATAGACATAGATAATAAATTATCTGGATTACAAAAGTCAGATCTTATACTATTAGCGGCCAGACCTAGTATGGGGAAAACTGCCTTAGGAATAAATATAGCAGTTAATTCAGCCATTAAGGCAGATGCTTCAGTAGCTATATTTTCATTAGAAATGTCCAAAGAGCAATTGGTTCAAAGAATGATTAGTTCCGTAGCCCATGTAGATCTACAAAAAATCATAAGTGGGGAATTAAATGAAGAAGAATGGCTTAAAATAATAAATGTAATGGCTCCTCTATCTCAGGCTAATATATTTATAGATGACACGGCAGGTATATCTTTACTAGAAATGAAGGCAAAATGTAGAAGACTAAAAATAGAAAAAGGACTAGACTTAATTGTTATAGACTATTTACAATTAATGGAGTCAGAGTCTAGACATGAAAGTAGGCAGCAAGAAATTTCTGCTATATCAAGAGGCCTAAAGGCTTTAGCTAAAGAAATGGAATGCCCTGTAATAGCCCTATCTCAGCTTTCACGTGCACCAGAACTTCGTTCAGACCATAGACCAATACTTTCAGACTTAAGAGAGTCTGGTGCCATAGAACAGGATGCCGATGTGGTAATGTTTTTATATAGAGATGAATACTATAATGAAGATTCAGATAAGAAGAATATAGGAGAAGTAATAATAGCAAAACATAGAAATGGGCCTACAGGAACAGTAGAATTAGTATGGAAAAAGGAATTTACTAAATTTTTAAACAAAGAAGGTTTTAGAGAAGAAGGAGCGTAAAATTATTACTTCGAGTTAACTCGAAGTAATAATTTTCTCTAATAATCAGAAAAAGGAAGGATTTTATATGGAAATAGTAGGTGATAGAATAAGATTAAAACCTATTGAATTAGAAGATGTTTATCAAATGAGAAATTGGGGGACGCACAAAAACACTTTACTTTTTGACTATAATTTACCACCATTAACAGATAATGAATTAGAAGAATGGTATAAATATAAAACTGGTAGTATTAGAAAGAAATACTATAGTGTTTTTAATGAGGAAGATAAACTAATTGGATACATAGGAATTAAAAATATTAGAAGAATTTTTAAAGAAGCTACATTAGGAATAGTATTAGACCCTAATTATGTAAATATGAATTATGGCACTGAAATAATAAAAACTTATTTAGATTATTTTTTTAATGAGATGAAAATGAAAACTATGTATTTAGAAGTAGCTAAATTTAATAAAAGGGCTATGAAATGTTATGAAAAGTGTGGTTTTTCTATTGTATTTATGTATTTAGATGAATTTTTTGATCAGAATTTAAGCCTAGAAGATCCTTATTATTTAGATGAAAAATCTTCTTTTGTAATAAAGAATGGAAAGATATATAATTATATTTACAAGATGAAAATTAATAAAAAGAAATATTTTAAAAAAGGGTAAGAAAATAGTGAAGGAAAAATAGGGGTGTAATGATGAATTTTATTATTGAAACTACAGATATGGATTTAGGTGATACGCCTATTGAAAATATTTTTATAAATGATTTTATGCCTATGGCCAATGGTACCTATGTAAAGGTATATTTATTGGGATATAAATATGCTCATGATAAGGATGAAAATATAAAAATAGACAATAAAACTATAGCAAAACATTTAAACATACCCCTAGTAGATGTATTAAATGCTTGGGACTTTTGGGAAGAAAAAGGCATAATTGAAAAACTTCCTAATAATTCAGAAGATAAATATGATTATAGTGTTAAATTTTTAAGTCTAAAGCAGCTTTATATAAAAAATAATTATAGGCAAATAGATATTAGGGAAGAAACTATGAGAGGTGGATATACTTGTTCCGTTGAAGATTTAGTAGGTGCAAATCAGATACCTGAAATTAATAAAATGTTTAATTCCATAGATTATATTATGAGAAGACAATTAGTACCTAATGAGAAGAAAAAGATTTTAGAATGGATACATAATTACAATATGAATCCAGATATTATTGAAAAAGCCTTCTTCTATGGGGTAGAGAAAAAAGGTCAGCGAAATGTAAATTATATAGGTGGTATTATTAGAAATTGGTATGATCAAGGCATAACCAATGTAGAAGCATTGCAGGAGCATTTTAAATTAAATGATGAAAAATATTATAGATATGAACGAGTAATGAAATATTTAGGATATGGAAATAGAATGGCTAGTCAAGCAGAAATGAAAGTTATAGATAAATGGTTTCAAGAATATAAATTTTCTATGGAATTAGTTCTTAAGGCCTGTGAAAACTCCAAAAAAACTTCTAATCCTAGCATTAATTATATAGATGGGATACTATCTTCTTGGTACCAAAAAGATATTAAAACTATTGAAGATATAGAAACTAAAGATGGGCGACCAGAAAGAAAAGAGTATAAAAAGGTCTCCAAAGAAAGGCAAGTTGTTAGACCTAAGCAAACTAGATTTCACAATTTTGAACAGAGAACTTCTAAATTAAGTGCTGAGGAATTAGAAGATATTGCCAGAAGGAAACGTGAGGAATATTATTTAAAGGTAAAAGGGGAAAATAAGTAATGGATAATCGGATATTAAAGGACATTTTAACAGATTATGAAAGAAAAAGAGACAGGGCTATTTTTGAGCAAAAAATTAGAAAAGAAAAGGTATATAAGAAGGTTCCTAGAATTAAGGCCATAGATGAAGAAGTTTTGGAAATAGGCCTTTCTATGTCTAGGGCTATTATTGAAAATCCAGAAAATTACAAAAGAGATCTAGAAGATATAAAGGATCATATGGAAAAATTAAGAATGGAAAAAGCCTATTTACTTACTGAAAATAATATACCAGTGGATTATTTAGATATTCATTATGAATGTATGAAATGTGAAGACACAGGATATTTATCTAATGGGGATAGATGTAATTGTTTAATACAAACTCTTATAAACAAGGCCTATGAAATGTCTAATATAGAAGCTGTACTTAAAAAGGAAAATTTTGACACCTTTGATATAAATATATTTCCAGATGAAGTTTGTGAAGGAGAAAGCATTTCACCTAGAGAAAACATGGAAAATATCGCAAGTATTTGCGTGGATTTTGTAAATAATTTTGATACTAAAAATGATGAAAATTTATTGTTCTATGGGAGCACAGGTTTAGGTAAGACTTTTATGTCTAATTGCATAGCTAAGGCATTATTAGATATGAATAAAATAGTTATATATCAAACTGCCTTTAAAATACTAGAAATAATTGAAAGGCGAAGATTTAGTAGAGATACAAACAGATTTGATGATTATGAATATGATTTACTTTTTAGTTCAGATTTATTAATAATAGATGATTTAGGCACTGAATTATCCAATACTTTTACTAATGCAGAAATATTTAATATAGTAAATACTAGATTATTAGGAGGCAAAAAAACTATTATTTCTACCAATTTAACTCCAAAGGAAATTTCTGAAACTTATACAGATAGAGTATTTTCGAGAGTACTAGAAAAATTTATACCATTAAGATTTTATGGCCCAGATTTAAGATATTATCGTTGGGAGAAATAAGAATATAAGACAGGGGATAGTTCCTTGTCTTATTTTTATATAAAAAAATCTTATTATATATAACTGTTCTTTATTATACAAATATTGGAGCCAATGTTAAAATATAATTATCTATAGACATTATTTTATCAACCTCAAGTATTTTATAGCTTTATAATTTAAAAAGGGGTGAATATTTGTGAAAAAGAATCAATTTTTTATTGGTATTGTAGTTTTAATTTTAATGATCATCTTTGCAAATACCCTATCTGCTAGAGATACTAAATTGGCTCTATTTTTAATAACTGGGCTAATGTTAGGATATGTATTTTCTAGATCTAGATATGGTTTTGCAGGAAGTGTTAGGAAAATTTATTTTACAGGAAATGGAGCATTGACTAAAGCGTTATTGTTGATGTTTGCACTTACCATTATAGCTACTGCAGGCATCCATTTTGGAGCAGCACAAAAAGGAGCAGTAGCCGCCTTTAAAGCAGCAGAAGGCGATTCAGTTATTCCAGGTTCTGGTTTTGTTCAACCAGCAAGTCTTGCCACAATTATTGGTGGTATAATTTTTGGAATAGGTATGATTTTTGGTGGATGCTGTGCTTCAGGTACCTTGACAGATGTGGGAGAAGGAGAAGCACGTGCTTGGATTGTAGTACTATTCTTTGGAATTGGTGGAATACTTGGAACTATGACAGATCCTTGGTGGAGTGAAAGTGCATTTAAAAAGGCAGGAACTTTAGTTTATCTTCCTGATGTTTTTGGGTATATAGGGGCAGTTTTAGTTTCTCTGTTTTTACTATTATTAATTTATATATTTGTTAGAAAATATGAAGATAAAAGGCAAAAGGAATGTACATTTATAGAGGAAGTATATGAAGACTATCAAAAACCACTTCCTAAGGCTAAAGATTATAAATTCTTCAGTAAAGAGACTTTCCACAAGATCTTTGTAGAAAGATGGTCCTTTAAAATAGGTGCAGTTTTAACAGCATTAATATTTGTATTTATATTAAATACAACAGGCAATAGCTGGGGAGCATCAGGACCCTATACACTATGGGGAATATGGTTCTTCCAAAAACTTGGAATAAGTTTTACAAATCCAGCCCTTCAAGGCTCAGTGGAAGCTGTAAATAATGGACTTATGAACAATCCAGTATCCATAAGAAATATAGGTATGATTTTTGGGGCTACTATATTTATGTTAACCTCTGGTGGTTTTAAATTTAATTTTGATTTCAAAGGAAAAGATGTATTATTCTATGCTATAGGTGGTATACTTATGGGCTATGGAGCTAAAGTAGCAGGAGGTTGTAATGCAGGAGCATTGTACTCAGGTATTGCAAACTTCTCATTATCTGGTTGGTTCTTCCTAGTAGCCATGACCATAGGTGGAATAATTGGCTCCAGAATATATATAAAGGTATTTCCCGATAAAGTACTAGTTAAAGCAGATGCAAAATAATTGTAGATTAAAAAAGATGGTAGTCATACTGCCATCTTTTTTAATAGCAAAAACATCTTTTTTTAGAAGTAATAAATTTTTTAAATATTTCCTCATGTTCTGAAAAATTATAGTCCTTTCTATAGGCTAAATTATAATTAAAATCTGAATCAAAATCCTCGATTTTTATGGACTTTAGATTTCCCCTTCGTATATCTCTTTTTACCACTACATTAGGTAAAAATGCAAATCCTCTACCAGAAGATACGGCAGATTTAATGGATTCTGGGGAATTAGAAGATAGTACAATATTTAAGCTATCCATATCTACTAAATGTTTAGCTAAAATATTATTTAATAATATTCTATTAGTAGAATCCTCTTCTCTTAATATAAGAGGAAGCTTTGTTAATTCTTCTATAGTAATTCTTTCCAACTCCACATCGGGGCCTCCTACTAATACCAATTTATCAGCTAAAATAGGTATAGTAGAAATACCTTCTAAATTGCAGGGACCAGTTATAATGCCTATATTGGCATCATGAGCTAATAATCTTTTTATAACAGTAGAAGTATTATATACTTCAAGTTTTACATCTACATCAGTATATATTTCCTTAAAGGTATAAATACTACAAGGCAATACATATTCTCCTAAACTTTTACAAGACATAATAGAAAGAGATTTTTTAGATTTTTCTACATTTTTTATAGATTTTTTAATATTATTTTCCAAAGACAACATGGTTTCAGCATGTTCAAAAACTATTTGTCCCTCTTCTGTAAGCTCTACTCCTTTATTACTTCTAATTAAAAGAGTTGCTCCTATTTCCTCTTCTAAATTCTGTATTTGCATACTTAGCCCTGGTTGGGTAAGATGAAGTTTTTTTGATGCCTTAGAGATACTATTACATTTTACTGTAATATAAAAGGATTTTAAATAATCTAAATTCATTTTTCACGCCTCCACTAGAGGTAAATTGGAATTAGCTATTTCAGTATAAAAAAGCCTTATCATGTATAATGACTCTTTATTATATAGGACTATAAATATGTAGTAAAATATAGATAAGTTAATTAATTATCTAACTAAGTCGAGTTTGTTAAATTATTACTATATACTTTATTAATAATTATTATATCACATGTTTTGCACTAGAACTAATTATAAGTAAATATTTAGATTATTAAACTAAAAACAAGGGGGAATTTGAAATGGTAAAGAAACCTAAGAGGGTTTTAGTAGTAGGTGGAGTGGCTGGTGGCGCATCTGCAGCAGCTAGAATTAGAAGACTAGATGAAGAATGCGAAATAATTATGTTTGAAAAGGGACCTCATGTATCATTTTCTAACTGTGCACTGCCTTTTCATTTAAGCGGACTTATTGAAGACCATGAAGATTTAATACTCATGAAACCAGATGATTTTTATAATCAATACAGAATAGACGCTAGAGTATACAATCAGGTCATAGACATAGATAGGGAAAACAAACAAGTAAAAGTAAAAAATGTAGTAACTGGAGAGGAATATACTGAGTCTTATGACAAATTAATATTATCTCCAGGTGCAAACCCCATAGTACCACCTTTTGAAGGTTTGGATTTAGTAGATGTATTTACCATTAGAAATGTAGTAGATATAGCAAAATTGAATATTTTCATTAAGGAAAACAATTGTAAAGATATTACAGTAGTAGGTGGAGGTTTTATAGGGATTGAAGCGGCAGAAAACTTAAAACTAGCAGGTTATAATGTAACTATAGTAGAGGCAATGCCTCAAATTATGAGACCCTTCGATTATGATATGGTACAAATACTTCATAAGGAATTAATAGATAATGGAATTGATTTAATAGTAAATGATAAAGTTGAAAAATTTGAAAAGAAAACTGTAGTATTAGAATCTGGAAGAAGGATACATGCAGAAGCTGTAGTTATGGCCATAGGTGTAAGTCCAGAGACTACTTTGGCGAAAAAGGCTGGTTTAAAATTAGGGAAAACTGGTGCCATAGCTGTAAACCAAAACTTTAGAACTTCGGATCCAGATATATATGCAGTTGGAGATGCTATAGAGGTATATAATAGATTACTTCATTCTCAAAGTAAATTAGCATTAGCAGGCCCTGCACAAAAACAAGCTAGAGCAGCAGCAGACCATATTTACGGTAGACCTGTAAACAATACTGGAGTCATTGGATCTTCTGTTATAAAGATCTTTGACTACAATGGTGCATCTACAGGCTTAACTGAAGGCTTAATAAAAGCTACTAATATGCAGGTGGATTACGATACAGTAATGATAATTCCAAATGATAAAGTAGGTATAATGCCTGATAGTGAACCACTACATTTTAAATTAATATTTGAAGTTCCCACAGGTAGAATATTAGGGGCACAGGCCATAGGTAAGGGAAATGTAGATAAAAGAATAGATGTAATTGCAACTTTAATTAAATTTAACGGAACCTTAGAAGATTTAAAAGATTTAGAACTATGCTATGCACCACCTTTTGGAACAGCTAGAGATGTAGTAAACTTTGCGGCATTAGTAGGATTAAATATACTTCATAGTTGCTTTAAACAGGTTCATGTAGATGAGGTAAGGGGCTTAGTTGAAGAAGGTGCATATATAATAGATGTTAGAGAGAAAGATGAATATGAAAAAGGCCATATAATAAATGCAGTAAATATACCACTAAGTGAAATAAGAGATAGAGCGGATGAAATTCCAAAAGATAGGCCAGTTTATCTACACTGTAGATCTGGACAAAGATCCTATAATGCAGTAATGGCATTGCAGCATTTAGGCTTTGATAATGTATACAATGTATCTGGTAGCTTTATGGGCATATCTTTCTATGAATACTACAATGATAAGGTAACTGGAAGAGAGCCTATAGTAACAGCATATAATTTCGAATAATTTCACAGGGCTTATGGGAAAAATATATTTCCCATAAGCTATTTTAAAAATAAAGGGTGAAAAAGTTGGAACAAAAATTAAATAAAATAGATGTGTTTTCCATAGTCTTAGGCTCCATAATTGGCTGGGGTTCCTTTATGTTACCAGGAACTAAATTCTTAAAGGAAGCAGGAGTTATAAATACTACTATAGGTTTATTTTTAGGGTCCTTATTTATTATTACTATTCAAAGTTCCTATTATGTAATGTTAGAAAACCATAATGACGAAGGGGGAGAGTTTTCTTTTACCTATAAGCATTGTGGTAGAAATCATGGATTTATAGTAGGTTGGTTTTTATTATTGGCTTATTTGACCATAATCCCATTAAATGGCACAGCGTTTCCTCTGGTCATTAGAAAAATATTTGGAGATGTATTTCAATTTGGTTTTCTCTATAGTATTGCAGGCTATGAAGTGTTCTTAGGTGAAATTATAATATCTAATTTAATAGTACTATTATTTGCCTATATAAATATTAGGGGAATTAAAGAGTCTGCAAAGGTCCAAAATGTAATTGCATTGATTTTGGTTTCTTTAGTATTTATAGTATTTACAATTATGTTTGTTAAAGTAGATAGAACAAAGTTTTTAGATAATTATATCTATAATTACAAATTTAATCTAGACCATGTATTAAAAATATTTGCCATAACTCCTTTTGCCTTTGTAGGCTTTGATAATATTCCCCAAATATGTAAGGAATACGAATTTGGACCTAAAACTGCGTCTATTATTGCAGTACTATCTGTATTAATTGGAGCATCTATATATTCTATATTAAATTTAACTACTGCTTTAGTTTATACTCCAGAAGAAGCTTTGGCATTGGATTGGGCCTTAGGCACAGGAGTACTTGTGACTCTTGGAAAATTTGGATTTTTATTATTGGTAATAGCCTTATCTGCAGCAGTTACTTCTGGAATCAATGGCTTTATGATTTCTACTAGTAAATTAATGGGTTCCATATCCAATCATAAAATGGTTCCAGGATCTCCTGCAGCCCTAGGAAGGGAATCTTTAATAGCCTTAGTCCTTTGGATAGTATTGGGCGTAGTATTTTATATGAAAGTGGTATTTAACTCTAAAGTAGGAGCAGCTAAAAAATAAATTCAGCACTGATTTTAGTTTAATCTAGAATCGGTGTTTTTTATTAAAATTAAGATTAAATTTAATATATTTGGTATAATAAGTTTTAGGCGTTATAAATACATTTAGAAGAGGTGGGATAAATGGGAGGAAATTCATCTAAGAAAAATACTAGCATAAAAGGATATTTTATTAAAGTTTTTAATGGAATGGCCTTAGGACTTTTTTCATCATTATTAATAGGTTTAATTATCAAACAATTGGGAACACTTTTTAAGGTAGATTTACTAATTCAATTTGGTACCATAGCCCAATATCTTATGGGACCTGCCATAGGTGCAGGAGTGGCTATAAGTGTAGGAGCATCTCCTTTAGGGGTTTTTGCATCTGTAGTGACTGGGGCCATAGGTGCAGGAACTATTTCTTTAGACGGAGGTACTGCTGTAGTACAAATAGGTGAGCCTGTAGGGGCCTTTATAGCTGGATTAATAGGGGCAGAATTTTCTAAATTAATTCAAGGGAAGACTTCAGTAGATATAGTATTGGTGCCTTTAATTACTATTCTGACAGGTGGTTTTACAGGTCATTATCTAGCACCATTTATTGCTAAATTTATGACATTCTTAGGGAGTATAATAAATTTAGCTACAGAAATGCATCCTATACCTATGGGTATAATAGTTTCTGTACTTATGGGTATAGCCTTAACACTGCCAATTAGTTCGGCAGCTCTAGCCATATCTTTAGGCTTAAGTGGCTTAGCAGCAGGCGCTAGTACCGTAGGCTGTGCTACTCAAATGATAGGCTTTGCGGTAGCTTCTTATAGGGAAAATGGATTTGGTGGTTTTATAGCTCAAGGTATAGGTACTTCTATGTTACAAATACCAAATATAATAAAAAACCCAAAAATTTGGCTTCCTCCAATAATTGCCTCAGCTATATTAGGCCCCATTTCCACTACTATATTTAAAATGGAAAGCAATATGATTGGAGCAGGTATGGGAACTAGTGGATTAGTAGGGCAATTTGCAATGGTAGACACTATGGGTGCATCTCCAAAGGTGTTAATTGCTATGTTTCTTATGCACTTTGTATTTCCAGCTTTACTGACTCTTTCTATTTCCGAATCCATGAGAAAAAAAGGTTGGATAAAATCTGGAGATATGAAATTATAGGAAAATTCAGAAAAACACTTGATATTTTCCCTAAAAAGTGATATACTATAATTTAAATTTTATATTAGCTATGATAGGAAATAGTAAATAGACTGAACTTTCTAGAGAGCCAATGGGTGGTGGAAATTGGCAAGGGATGCTATTGAATCCGACCTGGAGCTAAATTTATTATAAGTGAACCAATTGGTTAACTAGGGTGGCAACGCGGGCTAAACTCTCGTCCCTAATATTTTAGGGATTGAGAGTTTTTTTATTTAAATTTAATAGGAGGTAGGAAAATGCTGGATATTAGAAGAATTCGAAAAAACCCAGAAGAAGTAATAAGCGCTTTAGAAAAAAGACATGGAAGTTATCCAATAGATGAAGTATTAAAACTAGACGAAGAAAGAAGAAGTATATTGACTAAAGTAGAAGAAATGAAAGCTAAACAAAACACCATGTCTAAGGAAATTCCTAAATTTAAAAAAGAAGGAAAAGATGCTTCGTCCATATTAGATGAAATGAAGACATTATCAGAAAATATTAAAGAATTGGATTTAAAAGTAAAGGAAATAGATGTAGAACTAAAGGATCTCTTACTTCATATACCAAATACTCCTCATGAATCAGTAGTAGAAGGAAAATCTGATGAAGATAATGTTGAAATAAGGAAATGGATGAAGCCTACAGAATTTGATTTTGAACCTAAGGCTCATTGGGATTTGGGAGTAGATTTAAATATTTTAGATTTTGAAAGAGCTTCTAAAATAACAGGAGCTAGATTTACTCTATTTAAAGGTTTAGGTGCAAAATTAGAAAGAGCTTTGACAGCTTTTATGTTAGATCTACACACTACAGAACATGGATTTACTGAAATATCCCCACCATTTATGGTAAATAGGGATAGTATGACAGGTACAGGTCAATTGCCTAAATTTGAAGAAGATGCATTCCATATTCCAAGCAAAGATTATTTTTTAGTACCCACAGCTGAAGTTCCTCTAACCAATATTTATAGAGATGAAATTTTAGACGAAGAAATGCTCCCAGTTTATTTCACAGGATATACACCATGTTTTAGACAAGAAGCAGGTTCTGCTGGTAGAGATACGAGAGGACTCATTAGAAATCACCAATTTGACAAAGTCGAATTAGTAAAACTTTCATTGCCTGAAAATTCCTATGAGGAATTAGAAAAGCTAACGGCTAATGCAGAAGAAGTTTTAAAGAGATTAGAATTACCTTATAGAGTAGTAAGTTTAAGTACTGGGGACTTAGGATTTTCTGCAGCTAAAACTTACGATTTAGAAGTTTGGATGCCAAGTTATGGTAGATATGTAGAAATATCCTCTTGTAGTAATTTTGAAGATTTTCAAGCAAGGCGTGCCAATATAAGATTTAGAAGAAAAGAAAATAAAAAAGTAGAATATGTTCATACTTTAAATGGCTCTGGATTAGCTGTAGGTAGAACTTTAGCAGCTATTATGGAAAACTATCAAAATGAAGATGGTACAATAACCGTACCTAGTGCTTTAAGACCTTATTTAGGTGGAGTTGAAAAAATAGAGGCATAAAGTCAAATATATATAAAAAAAGGGCAAAATAATATTGCTCTTTTTTTGTTTTTAAAAGAAGGAATAATAATTTTTTAGTAGAATTATAAATATAAATAGAGACAATAAAATTGGAGGTGTGTTTTTGAAAAATAAAAAAGCTTTATACATAATATTAATTTTTTTATTGACATTTAATTTAATAGGCTGCAATAAAAATTTAAATCCTACTCCTACTCTAATAACAGATGATTTAAATGGAGTAGATTCAGAAAAACTTAATAATTATGAAATTCAGGTAGATTTTGATCCAGATACTAAATCTTATTTTGCTAGTCAGAAAACTAATTATACAAATAATACTGGGGAAGAATTAAATGAAATTTATTTTCATCTATATCCAAGGGCTTATGCTTCCGTAGAAACAGCACCAATATTATTTAATAGTACTACTATTTCCAAAGAAAATTATAAGACAGGAAAAATGGAGATTAAAAAACTTAAATTAAATAAAAAAGATGTGGATTTTGAAATAGGGGGTATGACAGATACTATATTGAGAATTCCCCTAGATATTCCATTAAGTCCAGATGAAAAAGTGGAAATATATATGGAATACATAGTAGAACTTCCCCAAAATATAGACAGATTTGGCTATGGGAAAAATGTATTTAATTTTGGAAACTGGTATCCAGTATTGGCGGTTTTCGATGAAAAGGGCTGGAATTTAGATCCATATTATACCTTAGGTGATCCCTTTTATAGTGATATAGCCAATTATCAGGTAAAAATAACTACTCCTAAGGATATAGTAGTGGCAGCTAGTGGAAATATATTATCAGAAAAAAACAAAGGAGACAAAAAAATATATATAATTGAAGGTAAATTAATTAGAGATTTTGCTTGGGCAGCTAGTCCAGATTTTAAAATAAAAGAAGTGGAAGCAGAAGGGACAACAATAAAAATATATTCTTTAAAAAAAGATGTGGCCATGGAGAAATTTACAGCTCAAGTTGGTATAGACTCCATAGAAATATTTAGTAGAATATTTGGTCAATACCCTTATGGACAATATTCCATAGTGATGACTGAGTTTCCAACAGGCATGGAATATCCGGGCTTAGTATTCATTGGCAAGGATTTTTATAATTCTCATTATAAGGATTATTTAGAAACTGTAATAGTCCATGAAACTGCCCATCAATGGTGGTATGGTGTAGTAGGAAATGATCAAATAGATGAAGCTTGGCTAGATGAAGCCTTAGCCACTTATTCAGAAGTAATATATATAAGTGAAAAATATGGTGAAGACGAAGGGAAAAATTATTATAATTATGCTATTGAAACAGGCTATGAATATGGAAAAGATATTCTAGATAAAGACAGTAGAGTAGTAAAACCACTAAATAAATTTAGTGGCTGGGACGACTATGGTTTATTGGTATATACAAAGGGAGCCATGTTTTTAGAAGAAATTAAAAAAGAATTTGGGGAAGAAATATTATACGATATACTAAATAAATACTACAATAGATACAAATTTCATATTGCAAGAACTGAGGATTTTTTAAAAATATGTGAGGAAGTAACAGGAACTTCATTTAACGAATTAATTAAAAAATGGCTTTATTAATTGTGAGAATATTTCCAATATTACTTTTTAGTGGTATAATAAAATTAATACCTACTATTTATAGAAAGGAGGCTAGAATTTAAAAACTAATATTAAAATAAAGGGGGTAAATTAAATGAAAGGTTTCTTTGGTAAGCTTCAAAAATTAGGAAAAGCACTAATGTTACCAGTAGCAGTATTGCCTATTGCAGGATTATTATTAAGGCTTGGGGCAGAAGATGTACTAAATATTCCTTTTATAGCTTCAGCAGGGGATGCAATATTGGGTAATCTTCCTATAATATTTGCAATTGGTGTGGCTGTAGGTTTTGCTTTTGATAATTCTGGGGCTGCTGGTTTAGCAGGTGTAGTAGGTTATTTTGTTTTGACAGCAGGGGCAAAAGTTATTAACGAAACTATTAATATGGGAGTACTTGGAGGAATTATTTCGGGTGTAGTTGCAGGAAATTTATATAATAAATATCATGATATTAAATTACCAGAATGGTTAGGATTTTTTGGTGGAAAGAGATTTGTACCTATTGTTACAGGACTTGCATCAATTATATTGGCACTTATATTTGGTTTTATTTGGCCACCTATTCAAAGTGGCATAGATGCAGCAGCTAATTGGATGATAGGAGCAGGAGCCTTAGGAGTATTCATGTTTGGTTTCTTAAATAGACTCTTAATTCCATTTGGTTTACATCATGTTATTAACAATATAGTATGGTTTATATTTGGGGAATTTGGTGGTAGAACAGGAGATTATGGAAGATTCTTGGCTGGAGACCCTAATGCTGGAATATTTATGGCAGGGTTTTATCCTATAATGATGTTTGGATTAGTAGGAGCAGCTTTAGCTATGTATAAAACATCTAAGCCAGAAAATAGAAAACAAGTTAGTGGTGCATTGTTCTCCGTTGGATTTACTTCATTTTTAACTGGAATTACTGAACCTATAGAATTTCTATTTATGTTTTTAGCACCTTCCTTATATTTAATTCATGCTATTTTAACAGGTTTAGCACTAGCAGTATCCTATATGCTAAATATTAAACACGGTTTTAGTTTTTCTGCAGGAGCTATAGACTATTTCCTTTATATGAAATTAGCAACTAATGGTTGGCTACTAATTCCTATAGGTATAGTCTTCGGATTACTTTACTATTTTATATTTAAATTTGCAATTGAAAAATTAGATTTACCTACTCCTGGTAGAGTAGATGAAGAAGGAGAGGGTTTAGACAAAGTAATCGAAGAAAGAGGCATAAGTGGTATGGCACTAGCCTATATTGACGCTCTAGGTGGTGTAGATAATATAACAGAAGTAGATGCCTGTATTACTAGATTGAGATTAGTATTAAATGACACAGGAGAAATCAATGAAGAAGAAATAAAGAAATTAGGATCTGCAGGGGTATTAAAGGCATCAGATAAAAATGCTCAGGTTATTATAGGAACTAGAGCCGAAATTGTAGCAGAAGAAATAAACAGAACTTTAGCTAATCTAAGAGTTAAAAAGCAATAGAAAAATGATATGGTGGTCAATTGACCACCATATCATTTTAAATGGAGGGGAAGATATGGTAAAGCGGATATTAGATTTAAATTTTTCTGATATTCAAAAAATGGATAAAGAAGAAAAATTATTAAGTATTAAAACTGGAGAAGGGAGAACTATAATTAGTGAAATCATATCTATAGCACCACCACTTTTATGGGATATTAGCAATGTGGAATTAGCTGCTGCTTTTGGGGCAGATATTTTGTTATTAAATGTATATAATGTGAATAATCCTGAAGTAAAAGGCATAATAGTAGAAGATAATAAAAATACAATTCATGAGATAAAGAGATTAACTGGTAGAATTGTAGGGGTTAATCTAGAACCAGTTGATTTAGATGAAAAAATCTATGATAGAATGAAATTAAATGAGGGAAGGTTTGCTACTGTATCTAATGTTAAAAGGTTGGTTGAACAAGGGGCTGATATGGTATTATTAACTGGGAACCCACAGACAGGAGTTACTAATAAAGAAATTGTTCAATGTTTAGAAAAGATCAAAGAAGCAGTGGGAGATAAAATAATAATTGCAGCTGGGAAAATGCATGCTTCAGGTAGCGTAAGGGAGTCAGGGACTAATATTATTCATAAGAAATTAGTGGGTGAATTTATTGAGGCAGGAGCAGATATTATATTATTGCCTGCACCAGGAACAGTACCTGGAATGACAGTAGATATTATAAGGGAATTAGTAGAGTATACACATTTTCTTGGGAAAATGGCTATAACTTCCATAGGTACATCACAAGAAGGAGCAGATGAATATACCATTAAAAATATAGCCATTTATAGTAAAATGACCGGTACAGATATTCATCATATTGGAGATTGTGGTATGTCACCTGGAATGGCAACTCCAGAGAATATAATGGCATATTCCATAGCTATTAAAGGAAAACGCCATACCTATAGAAGGATGGCCCGATCTATAAATAGATAATTGAAAAAAATGGGGGAAGTTTATGTTTAAAAAAATCAATAAAGCAATTATTTTAGCATTATTACTTATATTTATATTAAATAATTTTGCATTTGCCACAATAGGAATAGAAGAAGAAGTATCAGCCTATTTAATAGGAGATTATGAAACAGGAGAAATATTAGAAGAATACAATATATATAAACCAGTGGAAATAGCCAGTATATCTAAATTAATGTCCTATGCAATTGTAATGGAAGCAATAGATGGGGGAGATATTTCACCAAAAGACAAGGTTTATATAGATGAAGATGTAGTTAAAATAAAAGGTTCCAGCTTAAACTTAACGCTTGGAGATATACTTACAGTAGAAGAACTAATAAAAGCCTCCATTGTGATTTCTGCCAATGATGCCACTTATGCTTTGGCAAAATATGTGGCGGGAAATGAAGATAAGTTTGTAGATAGAATGAATGAAAAGGCTAAAAAACTAAATCTTAAATCAGCAGTTTTTTTCAACTCTACTGGTTTACCAAAGGGAGATTTTCAAAATATAATGAGCCCCATAGACATATTTAATCTATCTAGATATTTAATGGAAAACTATCCAGAACTTTTATCTTTAACTACTATCCCTTATTTAGAAATGGATAATGGAGAAAAAGAAGAAAATACCAATCCACTTTTAGGTGGAATAAAAGAAGTAGATGGACTGAAAACTGGATTTACAAATAAGGCAGGTTATTGTTTGGTAAGTACTCTTAAAAAAGAGCCAGATACTTCAAATGAAAAAGAATTTAGATTAATAGCCATAGCTATGGGAACGAAAAGTGAAGATAAACGAAAAGAAATAAGTGAGAAATTGGTTCAATATGCCTTAGATAATTATTCAAAAAAAACAATAGTAGATATAAATACAGCTACAGATATTGTTTATTTGCCAAAGGCTAAGAAAAAGAATGTGGAGGTTTATCCTATTGAAAATTTTTCTACTATAGTTAAAAATAGTGATGATATAGGGATAGACATAGCAATAGATGAAAAGTTTAAATTTCCAATTAAAGCAGATGAAAAAGTTGGAACAGCTATTATAAGTAAAAATGGAGAAATTTTAGAAGAAGTAGATTTAGTAGTTCATGAGAAGATAAAAAAGGAAAGCATATTTAGTTTAATCATAAGAACTATTAAAGACTGGGGACGACGTTTTTCTTTTGGAGCGTCCCAGCCTTTAGATATCCTAGAAATGCCATGTTGACAAAAGAAAATTAATGTTGTAAAATGAATTAGTGTAAATATACAATTTGCACCCGTAGCTCAGTAGGATAGAGCAGCACCCTCCTAAGGTGTGTGTCGGGGGTTCGATTCCTCTCGGGTGCGCCAGATATGGTGATTTTATGGATGAAAAATATATGAAACTTGCTTTAGAAGAAGCTAATAAAGCCCTTAGCACCTATGAAGTTCCTGTAGGTGCTGTTATTGTTCATAATGGAGAAGTAATTGGAAGAGGATACAATCAGAGAGAAACTACCAATGATCCAATTACTCATGCAGAAATTCTTGCTATAAAAGGAGCTAGCAAAAAACTTAAAAATTGGAGACTTATAGATTGCTCACTATATGTAACTCTAGAGCCTTGTCCCATGTGCGCAGGAGCTATTATTAATTCTAGAATAGACAGAGTAGTAATAGGTGCAAGAGATCCAAAAATGGGTTGTTGTGGTACTGTAATTAATTTATTAGACAATCCTAATTTTAACCATAGGCCTGAAGTAGAATTTGGAGTACTAGAAGAGGAATGTAGTAGTATTATATCTAATTTCTTTAAAGAAATTAGAAAAAATAAATAAGGAGAGATGTCCGAGAGGTTGAAGGTGGTGGTCTCGAAAACCACTGCACAGTTTATGCTGTGCCGAGGGTTCGAATCCCTCTCTCTCCGCCACAAAAATCTAGCTTAAGCTAGGTTTTTTTATTTTTTTCTGATAAGATGTATATGTACTAAATTATTATATGACAATAAAAATAAATTAAGGTGATAAAATGATTAGATTAATTACTGGCGGGGCAAGATCTGGTAAATCTGCCTTTGCTGAATCTTTGTATAAAGATAAAAAGGATGTAGTTTATATTGCAACTTCCATAATAACTGACAAGGAAATGGAAGAGAGAGTAGAGCTCCATAGGCAGTCTAGACCTATATATTGGAGAACCTACGAAGGATACAGTTCATTAACTAAAGCCACTGGTCAAGAAGAAAATTATTTATTAGATTGTGTAACTACTCTTACATCTAATATTATGTTTGAAATGACTAAAGATGTAGAACATATTGATTATGAATTGCAAAAGCAAGTAGAAGATAAAATCTATGAAGAATTATCTTCATTAATAGATAAGATTAGGGAAAAAGACTTTAATTTAACCATGGTTACCAATGAATTAGGTGATTCTATAGTACCTAGTCATCATATATCTAGAGTGTTTAGAGATATTCAAGGGAGAATAAACCAAAGAATTGCAGCATTATCTGATGAGGTTTATTTGGTATGTTGTGGCATACCAGTGAAAATAAAATGATAAAAAGTATGATACTCTCCATTCAATTTTTAACCAGATTACCTATTAATATTCCCATAGATTTTAATGAAGAAAATCTTAAAAAAGCTGTATTCTACTTTCCCTTTGTAGGTATGTTGGTAGGCAGTATAGGAGGATTAGTTCATTATTTATTTAGCTATTTAAATGATGATTTAGCAGCTTTTATGACAGTAGTTAGCTTAATAGCTGTAACTGGAGGTCTTCATTTAGATGGACTATCTGATACATTTGATGGGTTTTTTTCCAGTAGAGACAAGGAAAGAACTATGGAAATAATGAAGGATAGCAGAATAGGAGCCTTTGGAGTAATAGCACTAATACTAGATATTTTATTAAAATATATTATAATATCTAATTTAGAAGGAAATGTTCCATTGATTTTGGCATTATCCTATGGAAATAGTCGACTTATAGCAGCTTATTTAATGTCTACTAAAGAAGTTAGCAGAAAAGGTGGCATAGGAGATATGTTTCGTAGAAGCAATCCTAAATTATATGCATTTTTTGGAGGGCTAATTTTTGTGGTAATTGTAGTTTTAATAAATCCAATGTATTTAATTCCATTACTATTTAATTTTATAATGGCTGAAATAATAACTAAAATCACATATAAAAAAATAGATGGCTTTACAGGAGATGTTTATGGTGCAACTATAGAGCTTGGGGAGATAGTATCATTAATAGTATTTTTAGGAGGAATAAAATGAAAATAATTTTAGTTCGTCATGGACAAACAGATGAAAATTTACTTAAAACTTATAGTACAAAATCTGCTCAATTAACAGAAGAAGGAAGAAATCAAATTAAAAGAATTAGACCTTTTGTAGAAACTTTATCTTTTGATAAAGTATATATATCACCCTTAGATAGAACTAGGGATACTGCCAGTATTTTAGGAGTAGAGGGAGAAATAGAAAAGAGAATTCAAGAAGTAGATTTTGGTGATTTTGAAGGTAAAACATATGGGGAACTTGAAAAAATGTATCCAAAGGAAGTAAAACTATGGAATGAAGATATTATAAATTATATAACTCCAGAAGGAGAAAGTTTGAGACTAGCCCATGACAGAGTTACCTCTTTTTTAGAAGAATTAGTAAAAAAAGATGAAGATGTATTATTAGTTTGTCACGCAGGAGTTATAAGGCTTACACTATGTTGGGTATTTGACAATATAGATTATTTCTTTAAATTTAGAATAGCTAATGGAAGTGTTAATATAGTTAATGTAGATAAAGAAGGTTTTAAATATATAGAAAAAATAAGTTATGCACTTTAGGGGGGCATAAATATGGAATTATTAGAAAAAATAATACCTATTATTGTGATAGTATTGGATTATATAGCAGTTTTTATAATTTCACACGGAGCAATTGCAGTACTTTTTAAATATTACAAAAATAATTTTGACTATAAAGATGGAAAATTAGGCATAGAATTAGCCAAAGCTATGGCATTAGGTTTGCAATTTTTAATAGCAGCAGAAATTTTAAGCACAATAATAATTGGCTCTTTAAAAGATTTTTGGCCATTAGCAGGTATAACTATACTTAGAATAATTATAGGCTTGGTACTTCATTGGGAAATAAATCATGAATAAAGCAAAAGATGGCATAGGGACGTTTTGTTTGCCATCTTTTTTATATTAAATTGTAAGAAAACAATAGAATTTATGAGAAAAACTGAGCAAACTTAATATAAATTCATTTAATGTAAAACAATAAAACAACAATCTAAATAATTCCATTTGAATAATATTATATAGAATGTTATACTATAATCAAAGGTCAAAGAAAGTCAAAGTTTAATACAGGGGGTTGATATAATGTTTGGAATTAGACCTATTAGAAAATGGGAGAGAGGTACACCAAGAAGTTTAATGTGGGATTTCGATCAGATGTTTGAATCTATGTTCGATGACATGAACTATATTAGCTCTTATCAACCATTAAAAGTAGATGTTAAGGAAAAAGACAAGGAGTATTTACTAGAAGTAGAAATTCCAGGAGTAGACAAAGAAGATATAAGTTTAGAAATTAGAGACGATATATTGACAATATCAGCAGAAAGAAAAGAAGAAATAAATGAAGAAAGTGAAAATTACATTAGAAAAGAAAGGCGATATGGCTCCTTCAAAAGATCTTTCTATTTAGATAATGTAGATCAAGAAAAAATAAAAGCTAAGTTTAAAAATGGAGTATTAAAAGTAAAATTACCTAAAAAGGAAATTACTTCTCCAAAAGAAAATAGAATTCCAATAGAATAAGTCTCTAATAAAATGGGCATCGATTTGATGCCCATTTTATTATTTCACTATATCCATTTAAAGCAATACTTAATAAAGTCAACAAAAATCTTTATATCTTCAAAAAATAGTGTATATTTTTTAAAAATATTTAATTTTATTATAAAAAATGAGAAATCTTTGATATAATAGTATATATAATAGGAATTTAAAGATAGGGGGATGTATATGAAACAGCTGTTAACAGGCAATGAAGCCATTGCAAGGGGGGCTTATGAAGCAGGTTGTTTAATAGCTTGTGCTTACCCAGGGACACCAAGTACTGAAATCTTAGAAAACGTTTCTAAGTACAAAGAAATTCATTCTGAATGGTCTACAAATGAAAAAGTAGCTTTAGAAGTAGCCAGTGGAGCATCTATTGCAGGTGCTAGATCTTTAGTATCTATGAAACACGTGGGATTAAATGTGGCAGCAGACCCAATGTTTACCATGGCTTATGAGGGAGTAAATGGTGGACTAGTTATAATAACTGCAGATGAACCAGGAATGCATAGTTCACAAAATGAGCAAGACAATAGACTATTTGCACCTCATGCTAAAGTGGCAATGGTAGAACCTTCAGATAGTCAAGAGTGTAAAGATTTTCTAAAAGAAGCTTTTGAGATCAGTGAAACCTATGATACGCCTGTGCTATTTAGGATAAGTACTAGAGTTTGCCATAGTAAGGGAATTGTAGAATTAGCTGAAAGAGAAGAAAAGGGAGTTAGAGAATATACTAAAGATATAAGAAAGTATATTATGGTTCCAGCTAATTCTAAAGTAAAACATGTAGAAATTGTAGAGGAAAGATTACCACGTCTAAAGGAATATTCAAACACCACATCTTTAAATAGAATTGAATGGGGAGATAAGAAAATAGGCATTATTACCAATGGTATTTCTTATTTACACGCTAAAGAAGTATTTGGAGACAATGCATCTTATCTAAAAATAGGATTTAGTTATCCAATGCCAGACAAATTAATAGAGGAATTTGCAAAAGAAGTAGAAAAATTATATGTAATTGAAGAAAATGAACCTTATATGGAAAATTTCGTAAAAGCTATGGGAATAGAATGCATAGGAAAAGAAGTTTTACCAGTATGTGGAGAACTTAGTCCTGAAATTATTAGAAAAGCAATATTAGGTGAAGAAGAAAAAGAAAGTTATGAACTAGATTTAAATATACCAAATAGACCACCAGCATTATGTGCAGGATGTCCTCATAGAGGAATATTTTATGCAGTAAGCAAATATAAAGATAAAATAATTGCTACTTCAGATATTGGTTGCTATACACTAGGAATGGCACCACCTCTTGGAGTAGGAGATACAGTAATATGTATGGGTGCAGGAATATCGGCAGGAATAGGTTTTGATAGAGTAAATCAAATGGCAGGTAGAGATAAAAAAGTATTTGGATTTGTTGGAGACTCTACATTTTTCCATTCAGGTATGACAGGATTAGTTGATGCAGTATATAATGGAACTAATATGACAATGGTTATTTTAGACAATAGAATTACAGCTATGACAGGTCAGCAAGACAATCCTGGTACAGGTAAAAATGCAATGGGAGAACCAGCTCCTATAGTAGATATTGAAGCAATAATTAAAGCAGTAGGTGTTAAAGAAGAAAATATTAGAATAATAGACCCATATAATTTAGAAGAAACTAACAAGGCTGTTAAAGATGCTTATGAATCAGATGAGCTTTTTGTAATTATTAGTAAACAACCTTGTGCTTTGAAAAAAGAAGTTCAAAAGGAAAGAAAAGAACTTTATTGTGAAATAGACCAAGACAAATGTAGAAAATGTAAAGCTTGTCTAAAAATTGGTTGTCCAGCTATATCCTTTAAGGATAATAAAATGACTATAGATAAAAATCAATGTAATGGATGTACACTATGTGCTCAAGTTTGTCCATTTGATGCTATAGAATTTGTTGGGGAGGGAAAATAATATGGTTAAATCTTTATTATTAGTAGGAGTAGGTGGCCAAGGGACTATTTTGGTATCTAAAATCCTTTCCCAAGGTTTTGTAAATGCAGGTTATGATGTCAAAATGTCTGAAATCCATGGGATGAGTCAAAGAGGAGGATCAGTCACTACTCAAATAAAATTTGGTGAAAAAGTATATTCTCCATCTATAGGAAAAGGAGAAGCAGATTTAATAGTATCCTTTGAAAAATTAGAGGCAGCTAGATATTTAGAACAACTAAAAAAAGGTGGAAAATTAATAGTAAACAATGAAGAAATGTATCCACTCCCAGTACTATCAGGCTTGGCTGAATATCCAGAAGGAGTAATTGAAGCTTTAGAATCTAATATAGATAATATTACAGTAATAGAAGCCAGAAAAATAGCTGAAGAATTAGGAGAACCTAGATGCCAAAATATAGTTATATTAGGGGCATTGGTAAAAGCTTTAGAACTAGAAGATATAGAATGGAAAGATTTAATTAAGGCAAATCTACCTGAAAAAGTTCATGATGTTAATATAAAGGCATTTGAAAGAGGATTGAGCCTATAAGACTTCCTTTAAAAAGACGGGATTTTATCCCGTCTTTTTATTTATATTCTTTTAATAACTGATCCCTTATATCCCATAAGGGCTTGGATAAGTCTACAAAATACTCATGAGGACTTTCAAATCTTTTTACCTCATCCCAAAGGGTATCTACTTGTTCCTTACAATAATCTCTAATTTCATTTACCTCTGGACTTTCATATACACATTGACCTTTATCAAATATTTTTACTAAGAGTTTTCTTGCATAAAAGTTTGTTAAGGTTTTCCTCTTCCAAGTAAATAATGGGTGGAATATTTCATAAGGTTTATTTTCATTTATTACTTCATCATGTAATGTCACCACATCGGCGATAGCCTTATTTGTAGTTTTATCATATAATCTATATAATTGTTTAAATCCAGGAATAGTGATTTTTTCTACATTTTCACTTACTTTAATCTTAGGTATAATTTCACCATTTTCTTCTATGGCAGTCAATTTATATACTCCACCAAAAACTGGCTCAGATCTAGCAGTAATCAATCTTTCGCCTACTCCAAAAGAGTCTATTTGAGCTCCTTGATTTAATAAATCCCTAATGACATACTCATCTAAACTACTAGAAGCTACAATTTGACAATCTTCGAAACCAGCTGCATCTAGCATTTTTCTGGCTTCTTTTGAGAGATATGCAATATCTCCACTATCTATTCGTATTCCCTTTGGCCTAAATCCCCTAGGTATTATCTCTTCTTCGAAAACTTTAATGGCATTTGGAACTCCAGATTTTAATACATTATAGGTATCTACTAATAATACACAATTATCTGGATAAAGTCTTGCATATGCCCTAAAGGCCTCTAATTCTGTAGGGAAAATTTGCACCCAACTATGGGCCATGGTTCCTAGTGCAGGAATACTAAAATCCCTATCTACTATAGTGCAAGCAGTTCCTATAGCACCACCGATATATGCTGCTCTTGCTCCTAAAATAGCGGCTTCATATCCTTGGGCACGTCTAGACCCAAATTCCATTACAGTTCTCCCTTGTGCTGCTCTTACTATTCTATTGGCTTTTGTAGCTATTAAAGATTGATGATTAATAGTTAAAAGTACCATAGTTTCAATTATTTGAGCTTGGATTAAGGGCCCTCTAACTATGACTATTGGCTCTCTTGGAAATATTGGAGTTCCCTCTGGAACTGTCCATACATCACATTGGAATTCAAAATCTAATAGATATTGTAAAAATTCTTCACTAAACATATTTTTGGAACGGAAGTATTCAATATCTTCATTTGAAAAACGTAGATGTTTTAAATATCCAATTAATTGTTCTACACCAGCCATTATGGCATAGCCACCATCATCTGGGATATTTCTAAAAAACATATCAAAATAGGCTATATTATCTTTCATGCCATTTTCAAAATATCCATTGGCCATGGTAAATTCATAAAAATCTGCCAGCATAGTTAGATTCTTTTTTTCCTTCCAATCAATATTGGTCATTTTAAAAATCTCCTTTATATTATCTTTAGAACTAATCTTATATTAATTATATTCTCTATGTAGAGAATTTTCAACATAATAATAGACGGAGGGCGTATTTCTGACTTATCCCTCCGTCATTTGAAATAGAACCAGATGTTCCTATTCCAACTTATTAAATCTAAAATTTTACTAAGCTGCAATTTCTTATCTACTCTCCTAATCATTAAACTCTTTACATAAACTCATTTATTTAATTTTATCCACTAAATCATTTTGTTGCTTAAAACTATATTACTCACTACTTAAATTGTTGTTTGAAACAAACTTATTATTTAAAATTTAAGTTGGAATAGGTATAGTTCTATCTTATTTAATATATACCCAATTTTCACAAAACAAACAGAAAATATAAAAAAATTATAAATTATTTAATAATTTTTCTCCTTTTTCTGTAATTTCCATAGTCTTTACAAAGGTTTTATTACAAGTATTAGCATAGGGGCAATTGCCACAACTAGTATTGCAGCTATTTGTATTTTCATTTTCCTTTATATAACCCATTCGAATTAATTGATTAATTCCATCTTCTATTAATTCTTCTGACATGTTTAATTTATGGGCTATATTAGATATAGAAATATAACCCATATTTTTAATTTCAAACAATATTTTTTTTAGCAAGAGATCATCTCCTTAACTAAATCCCAATAAACTCCCTATCTGAAATACTAATATAGCCATAATCCATCCTATAAGGAATGTATAAATTGCAGTAAATATTGCCCATTTATGAGAATTAGTTTCTTTTTTAATTGTGGCTATAGTTGCAGCACAAGGAGTATATAATAAAGTCATAACCATAAAGGACAATGCAGTTAATGGAGTAAAAGCATTTTGAAGAGCAATAACTAACTCTGTTCCTTGTTCTACTCCTGCATATACCATACCTAAAGTAGCTATTACTGCTTCTTTAGCAGCTATTCCTGAAAACAATCCTACTGCAGCCTGCCATGTACCAAATCCAGCAGGTTTAAATATCGGTGCTATAAAGGATCCAATCATTCCTAAAACACTTTCCTGACTATATGGTTCTACGCCTAGTGGGAATCTTGCTAAGAACCAAAGAATAGTTACTACTACAAAT
>CAZMBD010000014.1:0-29048 GCA_964564325.1 uncultured Clostridiaceae bacterium | reverse complement strand
TATTATAATTATATTTAAAGCATTCTTTTATATTCATAATAAAGTTTTCCACCATATCTACATCTTTTTCTTCTACATAATTTGGTTTTACTACTATTAGTTCTTCGCCTTCTAACGCCCTAAGGATTATACTTCTTGTTATTAGACCTTTTATGTTTTCTTGTTCTCTTATATCTCTCTTATCATTTATTTTAAAAATCTCTGCTCTTTCTTCCTCATTTAATTGAATATTTTTAGGGAAATAATTTGGATCCTTTACTGCCTTTTCCATTATGTCTTTAATTTCTTTTCCTGCTACTTCTCCTATGGTATCTATTAGACTGTCAATAGTAGCATTTTTAAATAAATGCTTTTCATAATATCTTTGTAAAAATTTAATAAATGTCTCTTCCCCTGTTCTTTGTCTTAAATCTTCAAAAAAAGCTGGTCCCCTATCTTGATAAATTACACTAGAATACTCTCCCCAATTATTAAAATCTGCTACAGAACTATTTAAAGAGGAACTTTTATCTGGGTAAATATGATTTCTAAATTGATAATTTACACCATTTTGATGATATTCCCCATATTCTTTTTCAAAATAAAAAGCTGTCATAAACACAGTTAGAGACTCATCTAAAAAAGGTTCTTTAAATTCATTGTTTCCTACTCCTACATACCACCATTGATGCATTGTTTCATGGACCACTGCGTCTATCGTAAAGGGTGCACTTTCTTCTAAATTTACATTTTTTAAATCATAATATCTTCCCATTTGAACTACTTGAGGATATTCCATGGCTCCCCCACCAAGATAAGTCTCTGCAATTCTTAGTTCATCATAAGCGTATTTTCCTACAGTTTTATTCATAAATTTTACTGTTTTAGCCACTTCATTCAATATAATATCTGCAGTCTTTTCAATAGATTCTGGACTAATAAAATCCTTATCTACCATATAATAATGACTTATCTTTATACCATCAACTTCTTTAGTTTTTACTTTGTAATCAGGACTCATAAGGATTACAAAATCTCTGACCTTTTCTGCCTTAATATTTAGAGTTTTATTTTCTTCTTCTGTTTCTTCGTCTATTATACTTCCTGTAGGTGCTACCACCATATTTTTAGGAACTATTAATTTTACATTATAATTAGAAACATTACTATAATTGGATTCTCCAACAGGATGATAAGGATTTTCATCCCACTTCTTAGTTTTCTCATCATAAATAGATAGTATAGGATACCAATTAGTCAGGGAATATTCACCATTTGCATGGTGTAAACGATGCATTCCTTGTGGAATTTTTAATTTAAACTTGATTTTTACCTGTACCTTTTCACCTTTTTTAATAGGTTTTTCTAATGAAATTTTTAGAATTTGATTGTCAGTAGTATATTTAGTTTCACTATTATTAATATGTACCTCTTTTATTTCTATATAGCCTTTTTCTTCTTCCTCTAATTCAGGCATTTCATCCATAAAGTACACTCCACCAATTACAGGCATAGTTTCATAAGATGAATAAGAATCTGGATATAAGTGAAATACCAATTCTTTTAGTTCTGAATTATAGAAATTAGTTATTTCTACTAATTGTTCCCCATATAGCATATGATTTTCTGTATCTAGTTCAAGGCTCATATTATACTCTGTTAAATTATCTAAATTTACTGCAAAACCTAAATTAAAACTAGTTAAAATTATAATTAATGCTAATAATATAGATATATTCCGCTTTCTCATTCTTTTTCCCCCTTGTATTTTTTACAAATTTAATACTCTTTTTAATTCAAAGGCCACTCCTGAATCATTATTATCTTTTTCAGTTATTATATCTGCTACAGACTTCACATCTTTACTGGCATTTTTCATAGCTATTCCAAGACCTGCATTTTTTATCATTGGAGTATCATTATTATCATCTCCAATGGCTATTATTTCACCTTCTCTAATCCCCCTTTCTTTAGCATATTCTTGGAGGCTTTGCCATTTACAGCCCAATGGATTCATAATCTCTAAAAGTGCCTCTGCTGCTTTAATATTCTCTACTATGTGTACATTATATCTATTAGGATAATTTTTGTTTATATCTAAATAAAAATTATTCATCTTTATTTTTTTTCCTAAATATACTACTGCAAGAATTTTTTCATCTTTTATATCCAAATAACTATTTACCTTTTTATATCTTTTTTCATCTGGAGAAAAGTAATTACCATAGCTATCATTTTCAATATCCAGTTCTACAATCATATCATAACCATTTTCATAATTATCTACATGAATAATAGGGTGAAGATCTTTTTGTTTACCTCTTTCTACTACAGCTTGAAAATCTTCTATATTTAAATATTTTTCAATTATTATCTGATCTTTTTCAGTCTCTCTTACAATATTTCCATTGTTAGCTAATATAACTAAGGGTTTGTAGATGCTTTTTGTCAATTCTTTTGCAGACCAATATCTTCTACCAGTAGCTATAACTACTTCATAACCCCTTTCTATTAACTCATTTATCAATTCTATATTTTCCTTTGAAATCTCTTTTTTATCATCTAATAATGTACCATCTAAATCAACAGCAATTAGTTTGTACATATTTTTATCACCTCAGATGCTTTTACATCATTATATCATAAAATAACTTACAAAAAGAGGGACAGGCCCTCTTTTTGTAAGTTATTATTCTTCATCATAATCAAATTCGTCGTCATCATCATAAAAATCTAAATCTTCTTCTGCAAATAACATTCCAAAAGCTTCAGATACAATCTCAAATTCCTCTTCATCTTCAATGTTTAAAAGATCAAATCCATCTTCATCTTCTACATATCTATACAAGAATACCTGATCATCATCTAAAGGTACTAAGGCTATATATTCATAATCATCTACTTCAAATATGCCTAGCACTACGCACTCTAGTTCAGTATCATCATCTAAAGTCAAGTAAATTATGTCCATTTCAGTTTCATAATCACAATCGTATTCTTCGTGATCACATTCACCTTGGCAGTCACAGTTACATTCATGCTCTTCTAATTCATGATCTTCTGGGCAATTACATTCGCAATTTTCATCATGTTTTTTATTCATAGCTATTCTCCTTTATTTTATATTTTATATAACTATATGCTAATGATAACCCATTTAATTATGAAAGTATACATTTTTTATAAATTTTTTATACTTTTATTAAAATTAAAACTCTACTATAGAGAACATGGACTATAGCTACAATCTTGACATTCAGAACAGCCTCCACTATGAATTAATTTTCCTCCACACATTGGACAAGTATCTGGATCTTCTTCTAACTGTTCTATTACTAATTGTTCTATTTCTCTTTGCAGTTTCTCTATTTTTTCTATTTTACTCATATTGGATTTATCACTAATCAGTACTCCAGATCTAGCACAACCATCTCTATATATGGTCACACCTTTAAGACCTTTTTCCCAAGCATATATATATAATTCTTCCACTTCTTCCACAGTAAATTCATTTGGCACATTTACAGTAGAAGAAATACTTGCATCTATATATTGTTGCCAAGTAGACTGCACATCTATTCTAGATTTATAATCTAAATTAGAAGTAGTTACAAAGAAATCTGGCAATTCTTCTTCTTTAGTTAAATTATTTCTATCCATATACTCCTTAACTATTGGAGTAAATACCTTATAATAAGTATCCTCATGATGTAAAGATTCAGATTTTCTAATATAAGAAACTTGAAATATTGGTTCTACCCCATTACTACATCCTATTAATGTAGATACACTTCCTGTAGGCGGTATAGTTAATAACTGTGAATTTCTAAGGCCATGTTTTTCTATTAATTCCATTACATCACTATCCGCATTTGCTAATAAAAAAGGAGACTTTAATACCTTTTCTTTCCTATATCTAGGGAAAGGTCCATATTCTTTTGCCAAAAGTGCAGATTGCCTTAAGGCTTCATTCACCAATACACTACCTATTTGATGTATTAATTCTATAGACTCTTCACTCCCATATTTTACTCCCATTTTAATAAACATATCTGCTACACCCATTATTCCTAAACCAATTTGTCTTAATTCTCTAGATAATTCTCGCTGTTGTGATAAAGGATGAAGATTCATATTTTCATCTAATACCTCATTTAAATAAATTACCCCTTTTCTTACCATTTCTCCAAATATTTCAAAATGGAATTTAGCATCTTTAGTAAAAGGATTTATTACAAATTCAGATAAATTTATAGAAGATAAATTACAAGAACCATAACCTGGTAGTGTTTCCTCAGCACAAGGATTTACTCCTGCAAATTCAAAAGTATCGTCTTCACTCATTAAATGCCAAGAATTTATACGGTCCTGGTATAATATGCCTGGTTCAGCCATATTCCAATTATTTTCTGCTAGTTTTCTAAATAATTCTCTGGCATTTATAGTTTTCCTAATTTCTTCTTCTGTAGCATCTACATAAAAATATAGTTCATATTCCTTATCTTCTACTACAGCCTGCATAAACTCATCTGTAATATTAACTGATATATTAGCATAGTTTACTTTAGATAAATCATTTTTTACATCTATAAAATCCTCAATATCAGGATGATTACAGTCTAAATTTAACATTAAAGCTCCACGTCTGCCTTTCATTCCAATTAATCCAGTTACTAAGGAATATAGATCCATAAAAGACACCGCTCCAGTAGTAGTACTTGCAGCATTCCTTACTTTAGCCCCCTTTGGTCTAAGTTTTGATAAATTAAGTCCTACTCCACCACCATATGAATAAGTTCTAGCCATGTATTTAGCTGTATCGAAGATACTTTCAATATTATCCTCGACTTTAGGCATCACATAGCAATTGCTAAGTGTGACTTTTCTGCCATTCTTATCTAATCCCCTACCTGCCAATATCCTTCCAGCAGGCATAAATTTTTTATCCTTTATAGCTTTTTTAATAAAATTATTTCCCCCACTAACTCTATTTAAAAATTCATCAAAAGATTCATTTTCAAATCTATATTTCTTTTCATAAATATCCCTTTGTAAATCTGTCATTTGCCAGCCATATTTTCTAAGTCTAGCCCTCTCATCTCTGTATAGAATATATTTCTTTGCTACATCTGGCCTAGTTTTCATTAATTCTATTTCCACAAAATCTTGGATTTTTTCAATATGAACTACTTCTAAATTACTAAAATTATCATATGCATTATCTGCGATTTTCTGTGCAATTTCTTTATCTACTCCAATTTCAGTTTCAGCCATGGCCTTAGAAATTGCATTAACTATTTTTTCTCCTTCAAAATCCACAATCATACCATTTCTTTTTTCTACCTTTAACAATTTTATCCCTCCACCCTATATGTAGTGTGTTTTGTTTGCTTTATATACTATATATACACAATTTATCATAAATTTAAGCAAAGGGCAAGGATAAAATTCCAACATTATATATTTTCCCAATCTATATATTCATTTAAAGTTTCCACAAATTTAATAAAATAATCTTTCTCTAATTGAGTAAATCTTTCTTTTTCTGGACTATCTAAATCCAGAACCCCATAAACAATTCCATTTTTAATAATTGGAATTACTAATTCAGAATTAGATGCATTATCACAAGCAATATGTCCTGGAAATAAATTAACATCTGGAACTAACTGAACCTCTTTTGTTTTAACAGCAGTGCCACATACTCCTTTGCCAATCTCAATCCTATTACAGGCAGGTAGACCTTGAAATGGTCCTAATACTAATTCATTTCCTCGTAATATATAAAAACCAGCCCAATTTAATCTATCTACACAGGCCATTATAATACCTGTTGCATTAGATATATTAGCTAAACCGTCTTTTTCAGAACTTAATTGGGATTTTAGTAAAAGGTTCATATATTTTAACCTTTCTTCATCATTCATATTCTTAATTGGTTCTAGTTTAAACATAATTTCCTCCTTAACCCCCTTAGCTAATGGAGTAATGAACTACTCTACTAATCCTATCTGTTGTCTATTCCAACCAAAAAGTCCCCCTGTATGAATAAAAAGAATATTGTTATGTTCATTGAATCTGCCTTTTTTAATCTCTTGAACCAAACCATACATAGCCTTCCCAGTATATACTGGATCTAAAATTATTCCTTCTAGCTGGGCTAGAGAATGGATAAACTCAATTTCTTTCTCTTGGCTTAGGGCATAGCCTAATCCTACATATCCATCAATTATTTTAATTTCATCCTTTTCTACTAAAACTTTTTCATTTGTATATTTAGACATGTCCTCTAGTAGGTGCATTACAGTCTCTTTAAAGTATTCACTGTTGGCAGTAACATTTACGCCATAAATTGTGGCAGGATTATTATTTACATAATTTCCATAATAAAGACCAGCATAGGTGCCCCCGGATCCTACTGGTATTACTATAGCATCAAATTTAACTCCTATTTCTTTCTCTTGTTTTAAAATTTCTTCCAGGGCTTTATAGTAACCAAAAGAGCCAATGGCATTAGAGGCTCCTTCTGGAATTATGTAGGCCTTGTGCCCATCTTTTTCTAATTGAGATTGAATATCTTTCATAATTTCATTCCTATTATTTTTATATTCATCTTCTGATATAAATTGTATATTTGCACCTAGCATTTTGTCTAAAAAGTAATTTCCTTCTAGTTCACTATTTTCCTCACCTCTTAATACCAAATAACATCCCATACCTAGTTTGGCAGCCACAGCTGCAGTGGCTCTAGCATGATTAGATTGAATTCCACCACAAGTAATTAGATAGTCTGAATCCCTATCAATCCCTTCTTTTACTGCAAATTCAAGTTTTCTAATTTTATTTCCCGAAACCTCAGTACCCGTCTGATCGTCCCTTTTAATATAGATATCCTTATTTAATTCTTTACTTAATCTTTCCAATTTTTCAATTTTGGTTGGTAGATTAGCAAGTTTAATAGAATCAGGTATTTTCATATAATCACTCCTTAAAATTTTGTATGTTTCTCTAAACTAATTATATCAGATTAATTTTTATTTTCCTATATGACTACAAGTTAAAAATTCTACTAATAATAAGTAAATATCTACGAATAGTTACTAGATATGTTGATATCTTTTTGGATAAGGATAGATAGCCCGAAACAATTTTAAATAATAATTTAGGTCAGATTAAATAATCTGACCTAAATTAGTTGGACTATATTATATTTTCCCTTTTACTCCTTAGATAGATTTGGATTCATTTATATATAAATTAGACTGTTTATTGAAGAAAAATACTCCAACCCCACCTATACCTAAATGTGAGCCTAGTACACTTCCTATTTTCTCCATTAATACATTACTATGTCCTATCTTTTAGCAATCATGTCCTTTATCGCTAAAGCCGCTTTTATATCATCTGCATGGGTTATGCCAATGATTTGATTTGGAAAATCCTTAATCCTTTGCTGTACAATATCTACAACTGTGTTCAATGCTCTTTTTCTACCTCTTATTTTTTTAATTACTACCATTTTACCTTCTTGAACATCTAAAATAGGTTTTATATTTAAAGCATTCCCTATTATTGCTCCACTTTTGTTAATTCTTCCACCTTTTAAAAGTCAGCTTAAATCATCAATAGTAAAAACATGCTCTATGTTTTCAGAGTTCTCTCTTGAGGCCTTCACCACATCCTCAAAACTTGCACCTGATTCGGCTAATTTAGCACCTTGTAAAGCAATTAATCCTGATGCAAAGGACCAAGCCTTTGTATCAATTACCTCCATCTTAACATTAGGATACTCTTCTTTAAGCTCCCGAATGATAAGGCAAGATGTTTGATATGTACTAGAAAGCTTAGATGAAAACGAATAATAAATAAAATCCTTACCTTTCGAAGCATATTTCTTAAATAAATCATATATTTCCTTTGGATTTGGAAGTGAAGTTTTAGGGCAAATTCCATTTCTCATTAAATCGTATACTTGATCAACTGTAATCGTAACTTTGTCTAGATATTCCTTATTGCCAATATATACCCTAAGAGGTAAAATATCTATATTATATTTTTCTATAATATTATCAGGCAGGTCAGATGTACTGTCCATTATTATTTTTGTCATGATTATTGCACCCCTTACAATATTATCTATTCCATGCCTTATTAATATTATCTTAGATTTGCTATATAGCCAATCTAAGATAATTTAAGGACATATCTATATTATCATTTAATATTTAATAAAGCAATGAGGTCTGTGAGACAGCAGGGACGGTTCTGTCTGTCTCAAAATTATATCAGCTTATGCCATCTGTTTCACTTTGGAAAAATATATTCCCATTAATAGAAAAACTACAGCAAATAGCAATTGCATGAAAATTTCATATTTAATTTCTGCGAAAGAATTAATTGCCATTTCATTTATTTTAACAAAATAATAGGTTGGAAAAAACTTCGCCAAGGCTAAGGTCTTTTTTCCTAATAGTGCTTGTGGTACCATTACCCCTGATATAAAGGAGGTGCCTAAGGATAGCACTGTAGATATCCCGTTTATAATAAACTTATTATTAGTAAAATTATTTATTAAAAATGTAAGACATAGTATGGAGAAAGAAAAAACAACAGTATTTATTACATATTTACTAAAGTCAATTTCTCCAATATATTTTCCTTTCAACACAATGCTTCCTAATATAAATACTAGTGTAATCATAACTGCTATAGTCAACTGTCCTAAATACATTTCTATATTAAAATTTAAAAACTTTTTTGAAGATATTTTCATTCTACTGCCAATTTTGTCATCTTTATACTCTGCCATTACTAGACCTATCACCGCAATATACATACCAATGATTACATAGCTGGTAAAATTAAAATAGCTTTTGAACCATTCATTGATACTAGTGTTTTTTACAATATTATTATCTATTAACTCTACCTTTGCCTTTTTATTTAATGCTAAATTTACATCTACTAGATTAAAGTTACCATCTTCATAAGTGGCATTGGCAAACATTAGAAATTTACTTACTTGATTTTGGACTTGCATAGATTCTATTTTTCTATCATCATTGTAAATTTCAATGGATTCTTCTTTGTTTATTACCTTATCTTCAAAATTCTCTGGAATTATTATTATGGCATCTGCAATTTCTAAAAATATTTGCTCTTTTATATATTCTTTGTCATCTATTGTATCTACTAAATGGTTCTTATCTTCTAAATAGCTCTTTAAATTATTAGATAGTTCGGTATTGCTATTATCGATTATTCCAATATTTAACCTAGTCCCAGCGAACTTAGTATCTCTTTGAGTAGCGCTCATTCCACTTAATATAGATAAAACAAAAAATATTATAGTATAGGTAAGAATAGCTCCTTTGTTTTTTAATGCAATTTTTAAAAAATATTTATATACTGTCATAGCTTTTCCTCCTTAAAAACATATAGGATATAGATAATAATACTATACAATAAATAGACAAAGCTAGGATCCCCTCAGCTACAGTTTTGGTACTGCCTAAAAGATTTATTCTATATAAATTATTACTTATTATGGATATTGGATTTATTCTACCTAAAATGGGCACATATTTATCTATCATAACTTTCATCCAAGGACCCATCATTCCAGACAAAAAGGACAAAAATAGAGTACAGGCAACCCCCATCAAAACTTTGGTATTCATACTCTTTTTATTAGAGGCACCTATAAAGATTCCAAGAGATACACCAAATAAATTCCCAATTATTATTAAAATAGCGGTATATTTTATTTCATTAAATAATTCTATATTTAAAATATATTTTACAAATAAAAGTAATACTCCATTTGCAGCTAAATTTAATAATAAAGAAACTATAGCCCCCGCTAATAAAAAGTTTTTCTTTTTAAGAGGAGTAATACTAATTCTAGCACCTATATTAGATAAATTAGCTTGAATTAAACTAACAGTTACAATACCGGCAGAAGTTCCATAGGTGGAGACCATAGCTATTAAAGAATAAAAGACTACCACAATCGAGTTTGCCTTTTGGTTTCTATCTACTATATAATTAGCTTCAAAATCGTAATTTTCAATAGGTCTACCTAGGCTTTCCATTTGATTTACCTGTTCAATTATCTCCTTTATAATTGTTTGATTTACTCCAGATTTTTTTACTAATATATTTAAATCTTCGTCTATAAAACCATGTATTTCCTCACTATCTAATTTTTCCATTATTTTATCCTCGGTTATTTTATGAATATTTATAAATTCAATTTCCTTCAATACATATTCTATGGAATTGCCATCTTTTATTCCTACATCTATATCATCTAGTTTCATATCCATCATTCCCCTAAATGCAATATTAAAAAACATTGCCAAAATCAATGGATATAACAAAGCCCAAAATGAAAAACTGAAATCCCTAAACATATCTTTCCCTTGGTAGATACAATTTCTAATCAAATTTTTCATTTAATCTCTCAGCTCCTTTCCCGTTAATTCGAGAAATACATCATTTAAAGTAGGTAACTGGCTATGAAGCTTTGTATACACTAATTCATTTTCCTTGATAAATTCCATAAGATTTGCCAAATTGTTAAATCCATTTTCAAATTTTATTATATAGTCCTCTTCAATTTTCTCTACATCCATTACATGGGGTATGAACCTTATCTTTTGAACTATTTCTTCTTTAATGGCAGAAAATCCAACTACTATCTTCTCTGAGGTACTTATCATGGCCTTTAATTCCTCATTGGTTCCAGAAACTAAGCTCCTTCCCTTATCCATAATAATTATCCTTTTACAAATCCTCTCTGCCTCTTCTAAATAATGAGTAGTATATATAATAGTGCTACCTTCCCTATTTAATTTTTTTATACCATCTAATATGAAATTACGACTTTGGGCATCTACCGCTACTGTAGGCTCGTCTAAGAATATCAATTTAGGCTTATGGGCTATGCCACAGGCAATATTTAGTCTTCTCTTTAAACCTCCACTTAGTTTTTTAGGATAAAATTTAGTATAATCTTTTAATCCTACAAATTCTATGGCTTCTTCTACATATTGCTTTCTTTTATTGTTATCATCTATATATAGTCCACAAAAATAATCTATATTTTCTATTACAGTTAGATTTTCAAAAACTGAAACTTCCTGAGGCACTAGACCTATTTGTCTTTTAATATGATAAGAATTTGGAGTCATCTTTTCTCCAAAAACCCTGATCTCGCCTTTATCATAATTTAATAAAGACAAGATGCAATTTATAGCTGTAGTTTTACCACAACCATTTGGACCTAATAAACCTAGGATTTCTCCTTCTTCTACCTCCATATTAAAATGATCTAATGCTATTAGCTCCTTATATCTTTTAACTAAATTTTTTACCTCTACTACCATATGAATCCCTCCTTATCTTCTTAAGATTATTATATAATGGATTTAAATTCGATAAAAGCATAAGTTTATCTTCACTTGCTATATATTATTATAAAATGAGATTTGATGTGGAATAAAAAAATAGGTAAATAATTAACTAGATTAATGGGTATATATTATATAATAAAATAATAATGTAAAGAGGTGAATTAAATGCCTAACAAAAAACTTGACCCTCATAAGAAAAAGAATGAAAATGATATTGAGATGGTTCTTCTAAAATCAATAAATAACAGTATGGAATTAAATTTTATTAAAAATCTATTAGATGAAAATAAAATTCCATACATGCTTAAAGATCATGGAAGTGGTGGATATATGAGAATTGCTAGTGGATTTTCAATTTATGGTACAGATATTTTAGTAGAAAAGTCCATGTATGAAAAAGCAAAAGCAATTATTGATGAATTCCCTTGGGAAGATTAAAAGGTGGCAAAAAAATTAGGCTGTTAAGCCTAATTTAATATTTTACATTATACATGCCATGGCTGTTCATATAATTAAATAATTTTTCCCCATGATTTTGTTCATCTTTCTGTATATGCTGAACAGCTTGGCGAACTCTAGGATCTGCTGATTCAAATACTACTGTATCATAAAAGCCAGATACATATTTTTCAGTAGATAATAAATCTTCTAACAATATTTGATCATTTGCATTGTCACTAGATCCTTCAAATGTACTATTGCCCTGTGGATTTGTTATCCCTCCACTATGAGCCATATTTGGCTCCATTCCTTGCAATAGTTGATTAATCATATCATGATGATGTTGCTCCTCTTGGGCTATCTCCATTAGTAAATTTTTTAATTGTACATCTTGGACTTTACTTGCATACCCCTGATACTTTTTCACACACACTTCTTCTTGTTTTTTCCCATCTTCTAATAGCATTCTTTCCTTTTGGGATAATTTTATCTGCAAAATACCACCTCCAATTATTCTCTATAATTATACTTTGCAGATAAAGGTTTTTTATTCACCTTTTATTTCCAGTGTTTTCCTTCCATAAGCTTATGGGAAAATTAAAAGGTGGCAAACAAAACGTCCCCTTGCCACCTAGATTTTTAATTATTCACTTATTTCAAAGCACACATTGAGTTTCAATTTTTAATTTATCCTTAATTATTTTTAAAAAAGAACTTCTACCCATTTTTCTTGTGTATACAATTGGTATTTCATGTTTTTTGCTAATATCCCTGACTTTATTCATTCCTCCATGTCCTATATGGTCAATAATAGTTATTATTAAATCTGAATCTCTTATATTTCTTTCCATAAATTCAGGTCTTTCGTCACCTGTAACAAAAATAAATTCTCCACTATTTTTATCGATAACTTCCTCATAGATATTTTTCATACTTTCACATCCAGCTACTACTATGGTCATTCCTTCTAATAATGTGGTCTCCTCATATTCTAATTCTTCCCCATTTTTTCTATTATCTTGTTTTATGATTTTAGGTGGTTCAACTATATCAAAATCTACTTGATGTTTCCATATAAATTTACCATCTAAAAGTTCCTCCTCCCAATAAGCATAGTCTACCAAATCTCCCTCAGATATATCAAAAGTTTTTACGTCTTTCTCTGGTATCATAACTCTCATGGAAAGACTTTCCTGATAACTTGCTTGTATATAGTAGGCATTAAGTGAGCTATCATATTCTACATTAGCAAATTTTAATTCAACTCGATCTGTTGGCTTTTCCTTTTCAATTCTCTGAGCAATATCAAATTCATATAGTGTCCTAATGGTACCATTTTTTAAAACCATAGATTTTACACCTTTGGCCCGTATCCAATCTCCATTTTTTACATCTAATTCTCTAACTATAAATTCAGGCATAAAAATTTTAAAACTTCCAACAGTTCCACCTGCCAATTCCCGCTTGAACTCACCTAAATATATATTGCTTTTCTCATCATAAATCTCCCTAAGATTATCTTCCCTTATTTCAATAATATTATCATTATTTTTCTTTTTAGGTTTACTTGGTAAAGCTTTTAAATTTTTAAGAAAAGCAATATATTGATTAATAACTGATGCATTATTATCTAGGTTTTCAAAGCTTAATTCCCCTACAAATTCTAGCATGTCTTCCTTTGCTTTTTCAAGGATTTTATCTTTTTCCACTTTCTCCCCTCCTCTCATTATATTATATATTCTACATTTCTTATTAAAATCCTTTTTTAAAATAAAAAAGGTAGTGCAAAATCTACACTACCTTACATTTTTATCTGATATATAAGAACTTGCAGTTCTTCTGCCAGATGTGCCAAACTCTCACTTGCTGATGCTATTTCTTCCATAGATGCAGTTTGTTCCTCAGTTGCCCCTGAAACATTTTCAATATTCCCTGATATTTCCTTGGACATATTCTCAATAAGATTTACTGAAGTAACAACATTTTCAGTGCCTTCAGCTACTTGATTTATAGCTACAGCAATATTTTTAATCTGTTTGGATATTGCTTCTATTGAATCTATAATTTCAATAAATGCTTCTTTAGTTTCATCTATTGTTACTAAGCCTTTATTAACTTCTTCCCTGCTCAAGTTCATATTTTCATTTGCTTCATCTATTATTTCTTGGTTCCTCTTTATTATTTCGTATATATCCTCAGTAGAATGCTGAACTTGTTCTGCTAGCTTTCTTATTTCATCTGCTACTACCGCAAATCCACTTCCATACTCACCAGCCCTTGCTGCTTCAATAGCAGCATTTAGTGCAAGTAAATTGGTTTGTTCTGCCACCTCCTGAATAACCTGTATTATATTGTCCATCTTTTGTGAACTATCATTTACATCTACTAAAGAAATTTGCACTTTATCAGTACTATCCACTATATTACTCATCTGAGATATAACCTCTTCCATTTTAACTCTTCCTTCATCTGAATTGTCAGAAACATCTTGAGTTAAATTATTTATTTCTTTAGCATTTGCTGATACCTCTTGAATTTGAGCAGAAATCTCTTCTATTGCAGAAACAACATTTAAAATATCTTTTAATTGATTGTCTGAATTCATAGCTATTTCACTAGCTGATTCAGCTACGCTATTAGAAGCAGATGCAGCTTGCTGTGATACCGATGTTAATTCTTCTGAAGAAGATGCAACTTGCTCTGAAGATTCTCCCACTTTCTTTGCAAAATCCCTAAATTTATCTATTATTGATTGAAAAGAGGTTGACATTTCACCAATTTCATCTTTTCTCTTTAGCTTTTGTTCATCTACATCTCCTGTAAAGTCTAATTCTTCTATTCTACCTGCCAACTTTACAGCCGCTCTAATAGGCTTAGAAATAGATTCTCCAATAAATATAGAAACGACTATAGCTACAATAACAATTATTACAGTAGCTAATATTGTCATGTTTAGTGATTTTTTAAAGGGTTTTAAAATTTCATCACTAGATATAGCTACACCAACTTTCCAATTGGTTTCGCCCATATTCTCTATAAAGAAAAGCCTATTCTCCCCATCATAATCCTTTACTTGCTTATTTCTACTTGCTTTTTCTTCAGTATTAAATAAACCTAAAAGTTTTCCATCTAGTATTTCTGAAATATTTACATATCCCTTTTCTGCATCTGGATTAAATTCTTCATTTTTATGAGTAATAATATTCCCATCTCCATCTACCAAAAATCCATAAGATTCTTCTCCTAGTTCTAAGCTTGAAACAATTTCAACTAAATGATTAATAAATATATCTGAGCCTAAAACCCCAACTAATCTACCATTTTTCTTTATGGCTTTGGAAATTGTAATTGTAATATCTCCAGTTCTAAAATCTACATAAGGAGAAGATACTACTACATCATCTGTATTTTGTGCTGCTTTGTACCAACCTCTTTCAGTACTAACAAAATCTTCTGGTGGTACATAATCAATTCCAAATATTGCAGTACCACTAGGCAATCCTAAATAATATACATTACCTTCATTAAGCTCTCCTTGTTTCTTTAAATAATTATGCACATAATCAAATTCTAAATCATCATTGTATTCAAGGGAAAATGCCATTTCCTTTAGAGAATTTTTTTGAATACTCAGCCACTGGTCCATTTCCTTTCCAGTAATTTTAGCTACATTCTTAGAATTTTCTTCCATTTCATCTAAAAGTTTCTTTGAAGATAAATTATAATTAATTAAAGATACTAAAAAAACACTTATGATGCAAATTATACATGTAAATAGAACTATCTTTGCTCTAATCTTCATTTTAATCCCTCCATAGAGTAATATTATAGTCTTTTGGTTAACTTAATTGTTTAATTCTTACGTTTAATAATTTTTGAAAATATTAATTTTATCAAAAATTATGTTTATAATATATACTTCTACAAAATTTTACAATATCCTCTATGAATATTAAAATATTTCAAATATTATACATCTGTTAAATATCCTTTAGCATTTTCTACTGCTTTTAGCTTTTAAATATAGTTAATAACATTTTTATAAATTATCTACCTTCAATTGACTAAAATCATCAATATATATATCTGATATTTCTTTTATCTTTTCTATATCTAATGATGCTGACTCATCTTTTACTGCAACAATCTTTAAACCAGCTTTTTTTGCTGATTTTATACAATGTAAAGAATCTTCAAATACCCAAATTTCCTCAGGTTTTAATCCTAATCTATCTATAGCAATTTCAAAAAATTCTGGTTTGCTTTTACTTAAACCAACATTTTCAGCAGTTTGTATAAACTCAAAATAATCCTTAACACCAAGCCTATTTAAAGCCATTGAAACAAGATTCTCATCTGTAGCAGTAGCTATAGCCATTTTTATATTTTTATTTTTAAATTCCTCCAAAGTCTCTAATACATAGGGTTTTAATTGAAGACGATTAGCATAATAATCAGCTAATAATTTTTCTATATCTCTATTAATTTCATCAATTGTACTTTTAATATTAAACTTTTCTTTCATATAAAAACAAGCTTCTTTTAAGGTTAAATCTTTTAGAGATTCACATAAATCTTTAGGTGGCTCAATTCCTATGGATAACAAATAATTATCTGCTAAATTTCCCCACAACCACATAGAATCAAGAAGAGTACCATCTAAATCAAATATTGCTGCTTTCACCAAATACCTCCTTTGAAAGTTTGTATAAATTTTTTGTAGCTTCTCCTACATTTTCTTTAGCCAGTATAGCTGATATTACAGCAATTCCATCTAAACCACTACCTTTAAGCAAATGTATATTACCCTTATTTATACCACCTATGCCTAATACTGGTATACTAACAGCTTTTATAATCTTTTTTATTTCTTCCATATTTATATTTTTTGCATCTGATTTTGATGTGGTATTAAAAATAGAACCTGCTCCCAAATAGTCTGCTCCTGCCTCTTCAGCTTTTATGGCTTCTTCCACATTACCTACGGAAACTCCAATTATTTTATCCTCTCCTAATATTTCTCTTGCCTTTTTAGCTTCCAAATCACTTTGTCCAACATGTACTCCATCTGCATCTACTTCCTTTGCTATTTGAACATTATCATTAATAACAAAAGGAACTTGATATTTGTCTGTAACCTTTTTTATTTCAATAGCTAATTCTTTAAAACTTTGATAATCTAATTTCTTTTCTCGTAATTGAATAAATGTAGCATTGTTTTTTAAAACAGTTTCTACAACTTCAGGAAGAGTTTCGTCCTTTAACCAAGTCCTATCTGTTACTAAATAAAGAATCATATCTTTTCTATTTACCTTCATTTTTCATACCTCCATTTTAAAATACAAAAAGACTTGCCACAGCAAGTCTCATTCATTTTTTATGATCCCTACGTTGGCATTATCCAAATCAGGTTAGATGGTCGAACTGATACCACAGTTCCTCTCAGCAAAGTTTAACTAAGCTCCCATTTTGTATTTTGTTTTATAATTTGATTATATCATATATTCTCACCAAATTATTTCATATTCTTCTATTGCTCCACCCATTTCACTTAAAACAATATCTGTTAGTTTAGACAATTTTTCAATCTTTTCATTAATATTTGAACATAATATTATTTGTTCTGCTAATTCACCTATTTGTTTTTCTCTAAATTTCAAATCTGATATTATATGTTTATTGCTAGGAAACCACCATTTTTTCAAATCATAATAGCCACTTAATGCCTGTAAAAGTATCTCATTTGCTAAAATAGTAGCTCCTGCAATCTCATCATTTTCTACAAGCCCTTCCACTGTCTTTAAGTCTTGCGAAAGAATAACACGTATTATCAGCTTTTCTTGTTCACTTAGTTCAATTGGTCCTTCAGCTGCCTGCAATTTTAATTTTTTCATGTATTTAGAAATTAAACCACTAGGATCATATAGAATCTCACCTACTAATCCAATTGGGATGCCACGAGTTCTTTTAATAATCTTAGTCTTAAAAGACTCCATTGAACGCCAAATTATTTGTACAGGAATATCATCTTCAAAAAAGACGGTGGTTTTATTCTTTACATTGCTTTTTACAACGTAAAGATCAATGTCACTATATCTATGATAATTGCCCTTTGCTATGGAACCATATAAAATTATTCCAACTATATTATCATCTTTTTTAAGCTTATTACATACCTTATCTACAACTTTCTTTATAAATTCATCCATTTCTAATTTCTCCCTTATCTTCCTTATTATTTATAATTTACTTCTTCAATAGAATATAATTTAGTGCCAAATACAAATATTTACTCTTTCACTGTTTTATACTTTTCAGCTATAGTTTCAAGCATCTTGTCCATTTCACTTTTACTAATCCACTTTCCTCTTACCATTACACCCTCTATCGCTTTCATATTAGTTATATCCTCTAAAGGATTTGCAGCTAATAAAATTAAATCTGCATTTTTACCTATTTCAACAGTACCAGATTCATCTAAAGCATCTAAAAATTCTGCTGCATTATAAGTTCCTGTTCTTATAGCTTCATAGGGAGTAAATCCTGCATCAACTAAATTGTATAGCTCATCATGTATTGAAAATCCAGGTAATATAAAAGGATTGTTTGTATCTGTTCCTAGTATAATTTTGCCTCCTTTATCATATAATTTTTTAACTATTCTCTTTTTATTATTAAATTCTATTCTATTAACTCCTAATCCTACTTCTGGGGGGCCTACTACTTCCTCCCAATATTTGATAGTATTAGGATTAATATACTCCTTCCCTTCAAGACTTCCTTTAATCGAAGCTTTTTCATACACTTGATAAACTACTAGTGTAGGGCAATTCCATACATTGTTTTCTACAGTCATATCATACAAATCTTCACTATCATAATAATTATCTAAATGTTCTATAGACTTTTGACCTGATTGTAATACCTTTTCTATACCTACCAAACCAGGTACATGTCCTACTACGGGAATATCTTGTTCTTTAGCTGTCTTGATAATTGAATCATAAACATCATTTGTTAATTTCTCATATACTTTAACAAAATCATAACCCATTTCCTTATACATAATAACATATTCTTCTGCTTCTTCTGGAGTTTTTACTACAGTTGAACCTTGCCATACTGGTGATTCTCCATCCATTATAGGAGTAGATGCATATAAACGTGGACCTAATATTTTTTCCTGTTCAATTTGTTCCCTTACCATTAAATTATAGGGACTACCAAACATATCTCTTATAGTCGTAACTCCATTTGCCAAATATAATGTAAGTTCGTCCTTTTTCCAAAAATGAACATGCATATCAGCTAAACCCGGTGTAAGATATTTGCCTTTACCATTAATAACTTTAGCATTTTTAGGTATTTTTGTTTTCCTAGATTTACCTAGTTCTACTATTTTCTCATCTTTAATCACTACATTATAATCTTTTAATATAGTTTCAGTATCCATAGGTATAACACTTACGTTTTTAAAAACAATTGTTGAAGAATTATCTAGGGAAGAAACCTCATTTGAATTATTGCAACTAACAATTAACAAGCTAGAAAATATTATTAATATTGTAAATAAAACTTTTTTGAAATTATTGTATCTTTTCATTTTTACCTCACTTTCAATCTACGGGATTTTATGAAATGACAAATCAGTATCCCATCTATTGTTCAGAGTTATATTCAAAGACAGTTCCTTTCTCTACAATTGATTCTGTTAATACACCTTCTTGAAATATTAATTTTTCACCTTTAATTATAAATATATATTCTTCTTTCTCATTAACATGAAGAACTAACTTATCTTTATCAATAGTGTAATTTCCTATAGGAAGATAACTGGTTGCTATATGCCTATTAAATTCAAATTCATTGTTCTCTTTAAGAATAACCCATGACAATCTATCCTCAGTAATATATTTCCCTAGTTTTAATTTTCCTTGTTTTGTATTAACCGTTTTAATTAAGAATATAAAAATAACTAAAATGGCAATAATTACCAAAACTAACAGTAGCCTTTTTTTCATTTTAATCCTCCTCTAAAAAATATTAATTTTCAATAATAGCAATAGCTCTCACTGGAGAACCATCGCCAAATTTAATCTTTAATGGCAATCCATAAAACATAAATTTTTTGTCTTTTGGTATTAATTCTAAATTGATTAAGCTAGTATAAGTAATAATCTCTTTACCTAATAAAGCTCTTTCTAAATCTTCTGATATATTTCCACCTACAAATCCTGGATTTGAATCAATTATTCTGTCTAACTCTTCTATTCCTATCTCTTCTATAAAAAATAATCCTACTTCTTTTGGCCAATCTTGACATACGTCAACAACTTGTGCCTTACCAAAAAACCTCTCAATAGGTATCTCATCCAATGTTTGTTTTCCTTCATGCATATGAGAAAATGCATCTACATGCGTCCCTGTATGTGAACCCATATTCAAACGTCTTAATTCCCATGTATGTCTTTCATATGTATGTACTACGTCAATCTCTACTTCTGGATCCCCTTGAAAAACATCCATACCTGTATATAATGGCATTGATAAATCAATAACTTTCATATTTATAAATCACCTCGTATACTCTTTCCACTCTTTGGGCAAAAGGAATAATCACTTTTAATAGTAGTATCACGATATGGCAATATTTACCATCTGATTCTCTCTTTATAAATTTATCAGAAGGGTCACCTTCTTCAGATGAATCTGTTTTATCATATTCAGAAAACCTATTTTCACTAGTAGCATTTTTATAATGATATAAATATTCTCCCCCCGCCACCAACTTACTAACTTTCATACTTTGCCTAATGGATTGTTCTTTTAAGTTCAAGGCTAAAATATAAATCATAACTCCAATTAAGTCGAAACTAACTATTCAATATTGGAGTTTTCAATGTACTTTTTTTGTTTTTTCTCTTTTCCTTTAATCCATTCAGCTTCAATATCAAACCCATAATCAAATGCAATTTCAAATAAAATAAAAACCATATCGTATATTTGGTGCCTCAGTTTCTCAGGATTGTTGATTGATTCTTTAAGTAACTTATATTCTTCGTCCAGCATTTTAATTTTATCTTCTATACATCCATCTAAGGCGTTAATTCTTTCCATAAAATCTCCTGCTTCATCTCTATAGTAATTCAAGCTCATCATTATCTCTCCTTCTACTAATTTTAGGGATTCTTCGAAGCTACAAAGCTAGAACCCATAAAACATGATATTCTTAAACTCCGTAATCTCATATATTAATATTTAGCCTTTTAAATTATGCTTTTAATCTCCGTATAGGTAAGAACATATAGCATTAGATTGTTCTTTATCACTTCAAAAATTGCTTATATATTACGTTCTTGTGCCTGTCTTTATATTCTCCATCGGCAAGCCTAAAATCAAAATTTTACCACTGTTTTTGTGAAAACGTTTTAACATCTTATGATAAAAAATATTCCCCATATGGACTTTAGTCCCTTAAATATATTTGCTAACCTCTAAAATAGAATCAACAACATTTGTATCTAATTTTTTAAGTTTATCATAACTTTGATGACCATTTGATATAAGTAAATAATCACAACCAAGTTCACATGCTACTTCATAATCATATATTGTATCTCCAATCAAAATTATTTCTTCTGATTTCAACTTTAAATCAAGCAAATACTCTTTTCCTCTTTCTACCTTGCTAATTGCATAGTGGTTATTCAAACCAATTATTTTTTTAAAATATTTCTTAATACCTAATCTTTTAACTGTAGTATTCAAGTTTTCCTCTTGACAAGCAGATAAAATAGATTGACTTATACCCATATTATAAATTTGGCTTAGAACATATTCTGCTTCTGGGAATAGCTTAAAACAGTATTTATCAGACAGGAAAAGTAAAAATATTTCTATATGTTTTATTGTTAAGTGTTGGTAATTCTCGTTTTCTTAATAAACTATTTATAGAATTAATTGCTATTTGAACATCATCAAGTAACGTACCATTCCAATCCCAAATTACATGTTTATATTCTTTCATAACCTTCAATCCTCTTTTCGTTAAAATGATTTTTACATTACACAAAATTTTTCTCACTAAAAGCTATTTGTTATAAATTCTCCATCACAAATTAAGCTATATACATTAATGTATTACTTTGCCCCTAAATGGTCTCATTATGAACATTTCATTTATCATAAAGTCACTATCATCAACTACATAAGGTGGCGTTGCCAATAGAATAAATCCAGCAGGCAATCCATTAACAGTAATTAAATATGGAAAAAGAATATCCTTCTTATTCCACCATATATCAAATACAGGTGTCTGCTCTTCTAGTGTTTTTATGCTATCATCCTCTTCGAAAACCCCATACTTATTTGGATAAACATTCCTTATTTCTCCTAAATCATGAAGATATAAGGGGTACATATTATTTATAATAAACTTATTATCACGATTACATAATTGTATTGATATATCAGTCATTATTTTTCTCCTTGTTTTTATAGAAATATTGCTTAAATATCTTCCCTCGGTACTAACTTACTCACTTACTTTATATCAATAGCTTAATAACAATTTCATTTAATTCCCGTATATTTGTGATATTCAATTGTCTCTTATAATTTCTATAACTTTTCCCAGAATTTTTATAAACAAATATACCGCAAAGAATTATTATTAACCCTAAAAATAAAAGTATAATTAGTTTTATTTTTGTTTTCATTATAACCTCTCCCTTGGTAAAATAATCCTCATAGCAAAGCACATACAATGCCTCCATATGGTATGATAAAAATTCTTTTAAAAATAGTTTCGTTTATTTCCTGCCCAAAACTAATAATCAAATAAAACAATATAGCTTCAAAAAATAATATAAATACTACCCTAATAAATTATTTTTAGGAGAAAATCATTAATTAATTCTATAATATAAACATTATAAATAATATTGGGAATGTCTTTTTTATATCTCTATTAACCAGCAAATATACTATTCCATATACAAATCCTGCGAGTGCTGATAATAATCCAGTACTTACGCTTCCTTTAGTAAATATATGTGCCAATCCCCATGTTATGGCTAATATAATTCCTCCATATGGAATATTTTCTTTCTTAAACCACATTTCGAATGCCTTTTGACCATATACTAATATTAAAGTAAATAATGCTGTTTCAAAGACATAATAAATATATTGAAATATAAATTTTAATAACCCATTATGTTGAAACTCTTTCACAACTTTAAAACCATCCCAATCCAAATATGAAACATATAAAGAAATAACAATGCACAAAATTACACATATCCATTGCCACATTTTCATTTTTCCTTTGTTTTCAAATATATCAAATCCATATTTGTTCTTAGAAACTTTTAAAATAATGTATGTAACGATTCCCCATGTAATACAAGTAATAATCCAATGAATAATCATCTGTTTAACATTCCAATCAGTCATATTGCAACCGTAAATAATTGGTTCTAATAGAAAAGCATAAACTGCTTCTATTCCCAACCCAGCAAATGCATATAATCCTAAGCATAGATAATTAATGCCTTTTGCTTTTTTCCCCATAATTTCGCCTCCTCTAATCATTTGTAAAAAATTTATATTTAAAACCTATCTTATTGCTGCTTTGAAAATATATTACGCTTATTAATTAAGGTCATAAATCAAAAATCATTTAAATTATGAATTATAATTGCAACCCATAAACACTTGAATATTACAATTCATATCTCATAACTAATTCATCTCCATCATCATCTTCTGGTTTACGACTAAAACCTAAACTCTTATATAATTTCTCAGCAATATAATCATCTTCTATATAACATAATTCCATAGCACTATATCGGTTTTCCTTTTTAATCATTGACATCCATAACTCCATTGATACTTTACCGTATCCTTGGCCTTGATAATTTTTATCAATCATAAATTGATCTAAAATACAGATAAGAGCATTCTCATCTTTAAAATCCCTTTGCATAATTAATCCAATAAGATTAACATCGTTGTATATTGCAAAAACCTTACTATTATCTTCACGATATGCAAATGCTCTAGCTAATATAACAACATTTGAAGCTACAAAATATTTTTGTTCTTCCTTAACTTCTAGAGCATTAATTTTTCTCCAATTATCAGGAGTACTTTCTTCAAAATGAATTTTTGTTTTTTCATATCTCATTATTATCTACACAATCAAATGTATAACAGTCCCCTTTATTATGGGCTGTTCTACAGCCTGTGCACTCTCCTTCAACATAAGTAGGGCAGCTGCCACAATAGAAACCACATTTTCCTATTAAATTATTCATTTCATTATTCATAATTTATCACCCTTTGCTTATTTTAATCCTATTTCCAACTCTATTATTGAATCTTCATTTTCATAAATAGTTTCTACATGCTTTTAAGCAATCAATTATAAATACTCCAAGTGGAAACAGTCCCTATGAAATTTTCTTCAAAAACTCTATTCTAGATTTTATTAAATTAGAAGATACTTTAATTAATGGAAAGGTATAACCCTAGAAAACAACTCTATTTCCATGTTTCCAGATGCTCCCACAGAATGAGGTGCGAAACAAAACGTCCCTTTGCCACCTTGACTACTATAATAAACTTTCAGCAAAATCCCTATCATTTTTTAAATCCTTATCACTAGGCCTACCTTTGGCAATGCCTCCAATAATTTTAAAGGATCCAAAAATATCATAGCCCTTACATACAAAGCTTCCAACAATTTGAAAGCCTTTGTCCTTTAATTTTACCTCTAGAGAATTGTTATATCCTTTCTTTCCCTGACCACTTGTAGAAAAAACAAAGGCTTTTTTATTCGATACTTCTGATAAATTGTCCAATAATCTAATTATACTTTTATGAAACTTTCCATAATAAATTCTAATAAAAACTTAGGACCACCCTCAAAAATTTCTCTAAAGCATGCCAAATCCTTACTATGACTATTATAGTAATCATAAATACCGAAAAGACCTGAAATGGCAGCAAACTTTTCCCAATATGGTCCAGTATCTGCTTTTGTTATAATTTCTTTTTTCATATCTTTTAAATTATTATTTAGATTATTTAATAGGGTTAAATATGCCTTCTCCCTTCTCTCTAACATATCCTCAGTATACCAATCTAAGGATAATAAATCTCTATTAAAAGATAAAAAATGTGCAATTCCCTCATCAAATACTATATGTTGTAAAATGTTATAAATTGAATCCTCCATACTAGGATATTTATATTCCTTACCTATATAAATATGAGCTACTTCGTGAGTGATTAAACTTATAATAATTTCTTCAATTTCATTAATGTCTTTAGAATAACTACCTATTCTGGCTAAATCAAAAATTATGGATTTATTCCCTTCCCTATCTTGTCTAACCATCGCATCATATGGATTAGGAGAACCAACTATAAAGTATATAATAATATCCTCTGGCACACCATTATAGCCTCCAAAAAACTGCTCCCATATTGGTAAGTTCCATGGTTTGAAATCTTTTAATGATTCTAATAATATTTCATAAATCTCCTTAATTTTATAATAATCTTCTTTAGGTGGTTCCTCAAATAAATGCTCCCCTGGGACTATAGATTTAAATATCCAATGATCTATTGCGTTTTCTATGGATTTATCTAAAAAATATTGTTCTATTACAGTAGTATCTAAATTCATCGAGTTCCTCCCTTTTGTAAGATGTTCCTTTGTTTTCCTCTTATGTTCTTAGGTATAATTTACCACAATATAATACTTAATACAAGATTCAAACTAATATTTTTAACAAATATTGAGTATATAGTATTTTAATGGATATTTAATAAGTTAGTATGTTAGTGCCAGGTACATATATTTTAAGAGATAATACCTTAAGTTTTTCAATAAAATCTTCATTTTTTTCATACAGGTTAAAGGCTTAGATTAAACGAAGATATTAATTATTAGTATAATTATTAATATCCAAATAATAACCATCGGGATAGCATAATACCATTTCTTTGGCTTACCATCTTTCCATAAATTTTGCGCTTCTTCACGACATTAATCATAAACTGTTGCAGGAATGAGTTTAATAGTCAGGGTTACAAGTGCTGGAAGAATGATAATATCATCTAAATAACCAATCACTGGAATAAAGTCAGGAATTAAATCAATTAATATATCCTCAATAGAAATGGTAAAATATCTAAAGAAACCTTCTCCGTTGTTCCGAAATCTTTTATAACAACTTTTCTGAAAAATAATCAATTCCCATAGCCCCTAAAGGTGCTGTTATAAGTATGGCTAATACTGAAATAGCCAAAATAATCTCTCCAGACTCCACTCCTAAAGATAGTGGAACTGCACCCATGGCAGCTTGTACTGTAGCTTTTGGTATATAGGAGATCACACAAAAAAACCTTTCTTTCCAATTCAAATCTGTTCCCATTAGAGAGATCAATACCCCTAAACTTCTACCTAAAAGACCAATTAATATAATTATGACTCCAATTTTTCCCGCATCAAAAGCTACATGAATATTGACCTGAGCCCCTACCAATACAAATAGTAGTAATTCTGCAAATACCCATACTTTATTAAGTTTTATTGATAATCTTTCTCCCACATTAGGTAACTTATCCATTATTATAAACCCTATGGTCATTACACCCAATAATGAAGCTATTTGAATTTTTAATTCTAATAAACTTTCTATTTCAGATAATAGAATAGCAAAACCCAGTATTAATATTAGCTTTTTTGTATCCCTTATATGATATTTATTAAATATCATAATTAATATTAATCCGATAATAATACCAGCTATAATACCCAACAATATAGACATGGGAATACTTAGTATCTTTACACCAATATTAATATGTGCCCCACTATAAAGACCTAGAAAAACACTAAATATAGTTATGGCAAAAACATCATCAATAGAAGCCCCTGCTAAAATTAAAGTTGGTATCCCTTTAGCTTCCCCTACATGGTTTTCAATTAATTTTAACATGGAAGGAACTACTACAGCAGGGGAAACCGCTGCAATAATAAAGCCTAATATTCCTCCTTCTATAAAAGAGAAATTTAAAAGTTTCATAGCTGCAAAGGAAATGAAAAATCCTTCTATTAAACCTGGTATACAACTTAATTTTAATACACTACTTCCATTTTTTCTTAAAACATCCTTATTGATCCCAAGGCCTGCTCTTAACAAAATAATGATTAGAGCAATCTTCCTTAGATCATCAGATAATACATTAATAATATCCTGTTGAAGTAAATTAAAACCATAAGGTCCTATAATAATTCCTAATATAAGCATTCCCAATAATCCAGGCATCTTTAACTTTTCAAATAGTTTGTTTGCTGGTAATCCTAGTAACATGATTATAGCTAAACTTGCTGCCAAACCATCATCTCCTTTTTAAAATTTAAAAAACAAAACTCCCACAGGCATAACTATAGCATTCCTGTAGGAGTCATTAGCATTAAGCAGTTAAGGTGAACTCCATCACCATTGTTTAATTTTTCAATAAGAATTATATCATCTTTTAATAATCATGTCAAAATTTATGTTTCCAATCTATGTAATTAATTGCATTATATCCCTCGCCTTTTCCCTTGTCATTATCTCATTACATGGAAAATCTTTTTTATAATTTGCAATCCTTTTTCAATATTATCTTCCATTATTTCTAATTTTGGTTTTTGATACATTCCTTCCCATATCATTAAAATCTCCTCAATGCATCTAACTCAAAAGTCCATTCTGGGGTTTTCAATTTTTCTTTATCTTTTAGTGAATACCAAGGACTCATGTTTTCATCATTAGAATTAATAAGTATTTGAGTTTGTTGGGCTGGCATATAGGATTGGGCTATAATAAAGATTTTTTCATTAGCATCATTCATTGCCATATCGACAATAATAACAGCATGGCCAGGACTTCCTCCAATAATAAATACATCACCTATTTTCATATCCTCAATATCAATACTATCCATTTCTTTTTCTAAAGACAAAGTACCTGAATAAGCAAATACCATATCCATAAACTTTCTAAAATCTTCATAGGTATTTGATGGCTCGGTTGCTTTATAATATCTTACATCATTGCCTTCTACTTTAATTCTATATCCTTCCATCCACTTATTATATTCAGCTTTAAAACCAGATACAAAATTAAATTTAATATCATCATAGTCTCCAATTGAATATAAGTACTCCCCACGTAAAAGCATGATAGCATCAGCACATTGGTGAAGATTTCTATCTCCAATATCAACATCTATCACACTATCATATACTCCCCTTGAAGGTTTTTCTCTACCATCATAATACAATACCTTTTCTCCATATGGCTTTAACTTTTGATTTCTTAAAAATTCTTCAAAACTATCCTTCTCTACTTCTACTCTTTTAAACCCTTCTGGCGTTGAATACCTAGTTCCAATTGTGCTACCTTCAGGAATAACATGACTAGCATTTTTAGTTACTTTATTTTTTTCTGGTATATCAATTGGAGAAGGTGATTCTGAGTTGTTTTCAATTGTTCTACAGCTAGTCAGCAAAAGCAGAATAATAAGAATTAAAAAAAAGCTAAATTTTCTCCTCATTAATTCACTCCTTCTATACTATTGTCATTTCTTATCATTACAAAGTAAAAGTAAAATTCTCTTTCTCACTTTCTTTTTGAATTTTTCTAGCAACTTCAATACCTGCCTTGGAAATATCAATACCTCTATGAAATTTTGTTCCTCTTAAATGGCACTTAAACAACCAAGTTCCACTACCACACCCAAAATCAAGTATAGAATTTGAATCCTCACAAAGCCAATCTAAGGCTTTATCTAAATCATCATGCCCTATGCTTTTAGATGTAACAGGAATTATATCAGTCTTACTAAATACATCATTCCAGTAATTTATGTTTCTATCATATGTTATCATTGAATCCCTCCTTTTGAAAAATTTCTACATAAACTTAGACATTCATGTTCGCTCCTTTTTGCTATAATAATAGGCATTGACCTTTCTTAATTTTCTGTATACTTTACAACATTATAACATAAGCAAAGCATTTCTCCTATCTTAATTATTAATACTTAAAAAAATAATATGACTTTTAAATATCTCATTTTTTCCATAAGTTAGTGCCAGGTTCAAATATTTACTTTTATGAAATTTTTATTAACAAATAGGGG